>WRNE01000072.1 GCA_009776725.1 Coriobacteriia bacterium | reverse complement strand
ATCGCACTCTCTTATCCCCCGGCAAGCTTTTTGATGTTTCTGACAATCCCTGTAAACCCCTCCCCATCGCAGATGATGGTCATCTGTGGAATCTGGGTTGTAGTAATTGCGTCTATAGCCCTGGTTATCGGCTACCGGAAACATTGGCTTGCCTCGTTGGTTTTCTTGTTCGCGGCTTCTATTGCCGTTATTGCCATTGGCCAGGTATTCGGTGGGCCTTTGCATGAGCCAGGCTACTTGACCTATGACATTACCGATGGCTCGCGTTTTTATGGCATGGGTAATGAGCAGGCAGCGATCTTCTTTGGTTCCTGGTTCACACTCTCTGGCTTGATCGTCAACTATTACGGTGACTCGCCAAAGACAAGTGCTTTCAAGAAATGGGGATTTTTGCTGGGGACTGCGATACTGCTCTTTATCGCTGCATCGCCATGGTTCGGCGCTAGCTTTGGGCCATTGGTCTGGGTCAGTTTTGGTGCTTTAGCAATGTGGTGGCTGTTAAACGGTAAAAAGGCCCGGTGGTGGCATGTTCTAGCTGCTTTAGGAATATCGGCTTTGCTCGCCACCAGTATCTTAAGCATTGACCTGCTCCTTAACCCCTACTCTCACATGGTANAGTACCGTGAGGCATTGGGAGAAGGCCTGTTTGGCATGCTCGCCCAGGTCATGAAATCAAGCTGGCAGGCTTCATATATCCTNATCTCGGACTATATGCCCGTCCCGGTTGTCTTNTGCTTCTTGTCGATCATTGCCTTTTTAGTCTATTTGGGAGTAAAAAAACCTGGAGGCTTCAGTGGCTTTTGGAACCGNAACCAAGCNTTTGGGGCTGTCTATATTACTAGCTTCATGGTGGCGTTGGTCATGCTGCTGATAGAGGACTCGGGCTTCTTTACACCGGCAGTGTTCATGATCTTTGTTATCTCAGGCTTTGTCTGGCTGGTCTGCGACCGAGGGCTAGGCGATGCTATAAATGCCAGTGCCTAAGCAAGGCACCTTGACTGGTATTCGGGTGTTGCTGGAGGCTTTCAGCTTTTCTCAGCCAGGAGTATGTATGACAGTGGGATGCTCCGACCGTCATAAACGTCTGTTATCCCGACATCGTAGTCGTATTCGTTTAGCTTTATGGTCTTCATTTGATTGACAGACAAGGCGTTGATGATGTCTGACATTGTATGCGTGAAACTGGTAAAAGGCTTGGACTCGTATGGCCCAGACAGGTATTCCATGCCGTTGGTGTTTACCCAAGGCTGGTCATAGAAGTACGGGTAGGTAAAGCGGTATAGGTTGTCCGCGTCATATTCCTCCTCGCCAGGCACAGCAAGCATGCTGAGCATCGGGTGGGAGT
The DNA here is from genome assembly GCA_009776725.1 of Coriobacteriia bacterium. Taxonomy (GTDB): domain Bacteria; phylum Actinomycetota; class Coriobacteriia; order Coriobacteriales; family UBA8131; genus WQXZ01. The sequence continues at coordinate 6,252 of WRNE01000072.1, read as the reverse complement.
CGTTAATCATCAGAATGCCGCCCCGCTTCAGACACCTGGCTGCGACTTTGAATAATTCCCGGAGGTCCTCAAACCAGGTGATTGCCCCAATCGTAAAGAAGATAAAGTCGAACCGCGCGTTGTACTCGTCGGGTATCTCCATGATGTCGCTGACTACAAACTGGCAGTGTTCGATGCTTGTCTTGGCCAATATGGAGTTTGCTGACTCGATGATGTTCTCGGCAATGTCAAAACCAACTCCCGAAGACGCTCCAAGCTGCATCAAAGACATCAGCTCCCGCCCGTTGTTACAGCAGAACTGGGAGATCGACTTATCGATGAAGTCCATCGCCTCCAGCTCTTCTTGGACGTCCTTGTTAAAGAATGGCAGCCATTCTGTTGAGAGGCGCATGTGCACCTCTTCTCCCCATCCTGGCTTACGATTCTCAAATGCTTCTTCCCACGCCGCTTTATTTGACTTAATGTAATCCATCATGACCTCCCCTAGGTTTCTTTGTTCTGCCCCCTCGTTATTCGGAGCACATTCAGCAAGTTGATTAACGCAAACACCGTAGTAGCGTAAAAAACATAGTTGAACCCAAAGGCTCCCCCGATTGTCGACCCCACCATTGGCCCGATCATCATACCGACTGACTGGAAGCTCTGGTTATACGAGAAGACTCGGCTGACCGAGCCGCTTGGGGTATACCTGGTAAGCATGGTCTGGATGCTTGGCCGCATCGACCCGTCCGTCATCCCGAGGATCATACGTAAGGCCAAAAGCTGCCAAACCGCTGTCACAAAGGCCATGGGGATAAACACCACTGACGATAATATCAGACCGAACATCAATACCTTGTGGGTACCGATCTTATCACCGAGGCCCCCCAGCAAAGGTGCTGCAAAGATCGATACCAGCGCTGGTCCTGAGGCCATCAAGCCGCTCCAGATCTCGACGTTGGTGGTTCTACCCAAGACCTGGCGCACATACAGCGTGAGGATCGGGTTGATCGAAGAGATCGTGACCATCAGGATCAGGGTCGTAATATACATGCCGATGATTATCTTGGGGTTGTCGAGGCTCGCATAGACCTGCCGGACCGTCAGCTGCTTGCCCTTCTCCACAGGCGTGAATTCCTCTTTGACTAGGAACAAGGCGAGGAAGAAAGTAATGGTCAAGACCACGCCGGTAATCATGAAGCAGCGTGAATAGCCGATGAACGTGACTGCGACCCCGCCGATCAAGGGGCCGATCAACATGCCGCTGGTGTTGGATGTGGATAAGATCCCCATCACTTTGCCTGAGTCTTCTTTGGGGACTTGGGCTGCTATCAAAGCCACTGCGTTGGCGATGTGTCCAGAAAAACACCCATAGAGCAGGCGGACGATTAAAAGGGTCTGGACGTTTGGCACGAACGCTGTGGCGATCATAATGATGGCGCTGCCCAGGCTGGACCTGAGGTACATCAGCTTCCGTCCACTGCGGTCAGCCAGCTTGCCCCACAAGGGTGAGACGATCGCTTGGGAGAGAAAGGGAGCTGAGGTCATCAAGCCGCTCCAAAAAGCCAGTTCTTGCACGGTGAACTCGCCTAGAGAGTCTATGAACAATGGCATGAAAGGCTGAACGAGTGAAAGACCGACTCCAGCCACAAAGTTGCCGAGCCACAAGACGATCAGGTTTCGTTTATATAAAGGGGCTTCCATCTTAGTGCTTCGATTCCAATAAGGATAAAAAGGAGTCCTGTTCACTCCCATACAATGTACCGCGAGTAACCATGTTTGCCTTTCTGTTTGTCAATATGAATTTTCCCATTGTACTCCTAAACTGATGAACATCAATACTTAGAGCTGTTTTAGTCTTCTCATGCGCATGATGTATTGTTGTCTTGCAAGCATTAGTGCTTTTGGGGTGTTGGGGGCACTGGGTGCTGGGGGGCGCCGCTGGGGGGGCGCCGCCGGGTGGCACCGCTGGGTGCAGCCGGGCACAGCCGCCGGGCACCGCCGCGCGCTGCGTCTTCCCAGCCAGCCAAAGTCGTTTGCATCATAGATCGCCAGCAGGTAGAGTATTACCAGACAACAACCAGTAACGAAAGGAAAGTCATGACTGCTAAAAGTTTTGAGACGATCCGTATAAAGCTAGCCGAGCAGCTTGAAATAGACTACCTGACCATCTTGCCCGAGTCCCATATTTTCGACGACCTCGGCGCTGACTCCTTAGATGCCGTCGAGCTTATCATTGCCCTTGAAGAAGAGTTCAACCTGACAATAGAGCCTGAAGACGTCGAAGAGCTCGAAACGGTCGGTGACGTCGCCCTGCTTGTCGACAAGCTGGTATGGGGAGAATCCTGATTTAGTTTATCGTCGTGTCCGGCGCTTCCTACGGGCAGGGCCGGGGGCTGAGCGGCGCGAGTTGCGTCGCAAGGCCTCAAGCACGTCCTTCTCCTCAGTGCCTTCTAACCTGGCCCGAAGCTGAACGATCTGGTCGCGTAAGCGCGCTGCTGCCTCGAAGTCCATGCCCTCTGCTGCCAGGGCCATCTCGTTTTCCAGGGAACTGATGATCCGGATGACTTCTTTCTTGTCCAGACCGCTCAGCTCGTCAGCGAGGGAGTCGATCCCCGCGTCGCCAGTATCATTAGCATCCTCTATATATTGCATAATATCATTTATGGCTTTTCGGATCGTCTGAGGCTCGATGTTGTGTTCGGTATTGTAGGCCATTTGGATCTCGCGCCTGCGCTGGGTCTCGTCGATCGCAGCGCGCATAGAGGCGGTGATCACATCGGCGTACATGATCACCTGGCCAGAGACGTTGCGGGCGGCCCGCCCGATCGTTTGGATCAGCGAGCGGTGGTTGCGCAAAAAGCCCTCTTTGTCTGCGTCCAGGATGGCAACCAGCGAGACTTCGGGCAGGTCGAGTCCCTCACGCAGGAGGTTGATACCGACTAAAACGTCGAAGGTGCCTTTGCGGAGGTCGCGCAAAATCTCGACACGCTCCAAGGTGCCGATGTCCGAGTGCATATACCGGGCGTTTATCCCCTGGTCAAGCAAATGGTCTGCCAGGTCCTCTGCCATACGTTTAGTCAGTGTGGTGATCAGCACACGTTCTTGCCGCTCGGTGCGCAGGCGTGTCTCCTCGATGATATCGTCGATCTGCCCAGGGATCGGGCGCACGACCACCTCGGGGTCGAGCAAGCCGGTAGGACGGATGATCTGCTCTACCCTGGCCTGGTCGACACGGCCTTCGTAGTCGCCAGGAGTGGCGGACACGTAGACGAATTGGGGGATGCGCTGTTCGAACTCGTCAAAGCGCAGCGGCCGGTTGTCCAAGGCGCTGGGCAGGCGGAAGCCGTGCTCGACCAAGGTCACCTTACGGGACCGGTCGCCCTCGTGCATGCCACGGATCTGGGGGACCGTTACATGGCTTTCGTCGATGATGCACAAAAAGTCAGCAGGAAAGTAGTCGATCAGGGTAAAAGGAGGCTCGCCGACGTCGCGCCCGTCCAAATGGCGGGAATAGTTCTCGATCCCACTGGTAAAGCCTAGGTTGGCGAGCATTTCCAAATCGAACATGGTCCGCATTTCCAGACGCTGCGCCTCTAGCAGCTTGCCCGCCGATCGCAGCTCGATGAGGCGGTCGGCCAACTCGTCTTGGATCGTTTCGATTGCATGCTCGATCTTGGGCCGCTCTGTCACATAATGCGAGGCTGGCCAGACAGGGACCGTGTCGAATTCTTGGAGTATCTCCCCCGTCAGGATGCTTACTTCGGCGATCCGCTCGATCTCGTCGCCAAAAAGCTCCACCCGCAGAGGATGGTCGGCATAGGGCGGAAAGATGTCGACAGCGTCGCCCCGCACCCGAAAAGTGCCTCTCAGCAGCTCGTAGTCGTTGCGGTCGTATTGGATGTCCACCAAGGCCCGAATCAGCATATCGCGGTCAGTGGGCACGGCGCGGTTCAAGAACACAGCCATTCCCAGGTAGTCCTCAGGCTTACCGAGCCCGTAAATACAGCTCACCGAGGCGACCACGATGACGTCCCGGCGCGACAATAAGGCAGCCGTGGCAGCATGACGCAGCTTCTCGACCTCCTCGTTGATGGAGGCGTCCTTCTCGATAAACGTGTCCGAGGCAGGAACATAGGCCTCGGGCTGGTAATAATCGTAATAAGACACGAAATAGACCACAGCATTGTTCGGAAAGAACTCTTTGAACTCTGACGCCAACTGGGCTGCCAGGGTCTTGTTCGGCGCCATCACCAAGGTGGGCTTCTGCACCGCTTCGATGACCTTGGCCATGGTGTACGTCTTCCCAGACCCCGTCACACCAAGCAGCGTCTGGTAGCGAAGGTGGTCCTTGATCCCTGCAGCCAGCTTGGCGATTGCTTGTGGCTGGTCACCGGCAGGCTCGAATGGGGAGAAGACCTTGAACTCCGTTCCCTGCAGCGTGAAGTCCCGTGGCAGCAGGTCTTCAATAGAGTGGCGGTGCAGCAATGTGCCGGCATCTGCAACCACTGCCCCTGCCTTCGATTCATCGGTGCCCGGCCCGCTGCCGGCCTCTTCCAAGCCTACCGCACTGCTCTTATCTGCCATCAGCTGCTACGCTTTCAAGTTCCGCTTTATATACCAATCGTCGACCAAGGCGTTCAGCTCCTCGATAGTGCCCGAATTGTCGAATACCGTGTCGGCGATCTTCTCCCGGTCCTCGTCGCTCACCTGCCGGGCCAGCCGGTTTTCGGCATCCTGGCGTCCCATGCCCCTTTCGACCGCCCGTTCCAGGCGGATGGCGGAACTGGCGTTGACCGTTATCACCTCGTCGGCCAGCGGGATCAATACCGGGGCCTCCACCAACAGGGGAATCTGCACGACCAGCAGCTTGTCGTCGTCGGCAGGATTGGCCTTCCCTTCGACAATATAGCTTTCCAGCCGCTTGATGGTCGGAGGCCAGCAAATATCGTTCAGCCGCGCTGTGGCCTCAGGCGAGGCAAAGGCCCTCTCCGCCAAGAGGCGGCGGTCAAGCTCGCCGTCGGCTCCCACGATGTCTTCTCCGAACTCCTGCTTTAGCTCGGACATCACGCTGGCCGACTCTTGCTCCTCTTTGGCGATCTGGTCAAGGTCTAACACGGTCGCTCCCTTTTGCGCGAACAGCTCGGCCACCGTCGACTTGCCAGAAGCCAGCCCCCCGGTCAAAAAAACTACATACATACCTGCTCCTTATAAATACTTGGCCCCGATATTTTGGCACTAAGCCCAAAGTAGTGGCCTGGTTTCGTTAATCCCATATCAGGCTATGCTACAATACCCTTCGTGTTTTTTTAGACTGGAACAAGCCAACATCGGTATCAGGTGCTTAGCTGTTACTGAACAGACAGATGTGGCGAATTGCCCGGGTGGCGGAATGGCAGACGCGGAGGTCTCAAAAACCTTTGTCGAAAGACGTGTGAGTTCGACTCTCACTCCGGGCACCATCTTGTTCTATGTGGAGAAGCCCTTGGCTTCGACCCCAGCCGTATGGTTGGATTCCCATCGGAAAGCCGGTCATGGTCCTGGCTTAGCCGATTTTCCCGAACTTAGCCGATTTTCCCGAACATAGCCGATTTTCCCGAACATAGCTTGTTATTTGGTGAGCGCATTGGTTTTAGCGTGCCTTCATTATATACTAGTATTATATTATTCTTTACTAATACGGTCTTTAAGGCTAAGTGCTCAAGAATTGCGATAGGTCGGGATTTTTTCACTGCCTAAAAAAGTGCCGTTTTGCAAATGCCCTGGTCAGGAATTTGCTTAGTCAAGGTAACATAAATTTTCGACCGAATTTTCCCGGCCAAAATTGCGGCCAACCGTCAATCTGCAACACATCGGGGCTTGACTTCACCTCTGCAGCCCCTCCGCGGCGCCTTCGCACCCCCTCCGCACCGCTTTCGCACCCCCTCCGCGACGCTTTCGCACGTTTTAGCTAGCTTTTACTCTCGTAGACTAAAGTAGCCTATAGATCACAGGAGTGGAGCATTATACGTTTGTGAAGGTTTGTGGAGAAACCCGTTTTGGTTTCTTTATCAGGAATGGAACATTATGCGTGAGGGATGGTTCCTCACTGGCCCTACCCGAAAAGGCCTAGACTTCAATCAGGCTATGGAACGATATTATCATCAAGGAGACGATCACGACCCCGACCAAGAGGCTGACGGACTTCTTGACCAGCTCCTTCTTGTCATGCTCGTCATGAAGGGACGGAATGATGTCGACCGCTGCGATGTAGATGAAAAAACCAGAAACCAG
>WRNE01000071.1 GCA_009776725.1 Coriobacteriia bacterium | reverse complement strand
CCGTCTTGCCACAGCCTTTCGGTCCTTCTATGAGGACTGCTCCTGAGCTGTTCAAGCGTTCTGCCAGTGCTTTATCAACGAATCTGCTCTGGTATTCCAATGGAGCCTCCTCGACTCAGTTTTGATGGTTTCATGGATGAATAAACCAACCGATGGAATATCAGCATTATAACCGTTGAATTAGCAACAGTTTAGCAGTTGAAAAATCAGCTATTTAAGGGGCGAAAGTCTTCAGATGAAACCCATTCTTGGGATCCAGGGTTCCAGCTCAACTCCTCCGTAGTGTTTTGTAAAGCCGGGTCGATAAAGCTTTTAGCCAATACAAATGCTCCTCTTAAAGACCTAAACTCATTGGGCATTGATAAATCACCCAACAATTTAACTGCGCTCTGGGGATTCATTGACCATTCATCTGGAATAGTGAATTCATAAAGCGGATATAGATCTCTCAGGTTTGTTTCAGATAATAAAGCCCTAGCTAGCATGCGCAAACGAACGCTTTCATTAAGTGCAATAACGCAAAGGTCGACTAGATCCTTTACCCGTGAGGATGAATACCCGCTCCCGTGTTTCTCCACAATTGCACAGACTTTGTCTGCAATGTGGTCAACCAAAGGATAGAGGTAGTATTCAACTTCGGAATATGGGAACCCCTCTAGGTTCTTGGGAAGCCTCTTTTCAATTGGAGCTGTCGGGACACATCCAAAAACAAGGTCGATGTTGAAAATGCTGCTAATCTGTTTTGCACCTATGCTTCCGCGGAACCCTAACCGAATAACTTTGCGGTATGTTGCCTCCTGTTGATATCTATTTACCGAAACCAGCTCAAAGCGATAAAAATCACCCAGATCCAAACTCGCCAGCTTAACAAGCTCATTTATCGATTCGTCTATTTCAAAATCATCAGACGCATATAGATCAATATCTCTTGTTCGTCTTGCATCGGGTATGCGCGCTAAGATGCCTGCTCCTCCTTTGAGAACAAAACTTGGAGTATCATTCGTAAATATGCGTGCAAGCAACCTACTTCTATAGTATTCTTCCTGAATTACCTGAACAGGACGGTTACTTTTTCTTGCAGCTTCCTTGACAGCCTGCTCCAGCCCTGCGCTGGTTTTGTATTCATTCATCTTGTATTTCCTTGTGCTGCTCAATGTCATCTACTGGTTGACCAAGCTGTATTGCTTGGGCTTTAGGTAGATTGTTGGGTAGAATTTGCATTACCGATTGCAATCGTTCGTTATCGAAAGATAGGTTTTTAGCGAGTGACTCTTGAAGAGCGAGTGATTCAATAACAGGTTTAAAAGCATCTGCAAGAGCGTCCAATGTGCTCTTAGGAATCGCTAACTGCATTGACTTTACAATATCAGCGAGGGCATCCTTAATATAGATTTGGATAAAATCATTATATGATTGTGTGATTGTAAAAAGGTCGCCGCAGTATAATTCAAACACTTTTTGCATAATATCATTCATGGTCTTTCGATAATCATTCAAGCCTTCACCGATCTGGTTGAGCAGCATTTCGTAATAATCATCGCCTGAGCCGTAACCATGCTTCTTAGCTAGTGGCTCAAGGAGTGACATCAGGTAGCCAGCATCGAAAAATGGTGTTTTAGCATTGTCCGTCTGCAACCAGCGGCGAGCATCTCTCAATACATCAGCAATAAGCGATTGATCGTACTCCCTTCGAATGAGGTCAGCTATAGCAAACTCAATTCGAGCAACAGGGATCCCATCAACCAGTGAAAAATCATCAGATGTATAGTCTCGGCGGAAGTAGACAAGCTCAGACCTCTGTGTTTGCTTTCTCGTTTTCGTATAGAATTGATTCGGATACGGCTCGACATCGCCACAGTCCCAAATATAAGTAGCTGTCGTACCACCGATAATGACATCGGGATTCCGCAGTCTTTCGTCGACGAACAATGACGGGTTTGTGCTAATCCACACTGCTTTGATAGCCTCATTGTTACTGGCAACAGCACCAGCATCGCGATATACCCCATGGGCTACCCTGACCAGCTCATTGTTCTTCTCAAGCCGGGACAGCTTAAGCCTGCTGATGCCAGCCCTAGCTGCTTGGGCAGTCGATATCAAACCCCATTGTGATGCAGTGATATCTGTGATGCTTATGTTACTTGGCTCTGTCATTTATATCCAATCAGCTTGTATTGTATCATTTACAGAGACAATACAAGCTTTGAAAATGCATTTGCCATAAATGTTTTTTAAAAGTGTGCAATATTGATACATTACAAGACGCTTGTATACCGCCGAATTATTCCAGTATACTTTCGATCACATAATCAAGTAAAGCCTATGTTCCTCAAGCTAGCAGTTGTCAGGCGAAGCCTCTGGCTACAAAGAAAGCAAGAACTGCGACAACAACCTGCACAACGATCATCATGGGGATACCCAACATGAACTTGGCATGCCTGGTCTTGTGCCGGACCGCCCGCATCGTCACATACATGGCCAGCGATCCGCCAAGCAAAGAAACCAACAAAAGCGCGTTCTCGCTCACCCGATACAACCCCGACTCGGCAGCCCGCTTGTCGACAACCGTAACAAGCACCGCCACGAGGCTCACTAGTAATAGGTAGCTGCAGGCCAGTATATGAACAATCCTAGGCATCAACAAAAGCCCTCTATGCAAAAAGCCTGCTCAACACCGGGACTTTGTGGACAGTGAAGTTGGTAGCCAAAAAGCAGGCCGGCACACCAATGGCAACAGCAATGAGAAACTTAATTATGGGGATAAAACCAATCGGCGCAAGCAACAATGTCAACGCAACAATGATCGGCGGATGGAAGACGTAGACTGCAAAGGCGTTGCGGGACATGGCACCGACCAAGCGGCCCTGCCGGTCGTGTTTCTCCTTATAAAAGGCAAGCAAGCCGACCGACATGGATACAGCGACGCAAGACTCCCAGACGGCAAAGGCGGCGCTTTGCCAGGTCAGGCCTCCCTCGAAGGGGGAGAGGTCACCGCTCAGCGCTCCGCCCAAGGTAAAGAGGGCTAGAAACGCAACACAGCCAAGCGACAGGCCCCAGACCAGACACAGCCTGCTGACTTTGTAACCCAGTTGCATAAGCCAGTCGTTTCGCTTGCAGCATATTCCTAGGATGAAAAAGACTACATACTGAGGAAAGTAGCAAAGCTGCACGTTCATAATGCTAGTGCCGATGGGCTGCACAATCCTGACCAGGAAAGTGGCAAGGCTTGTCACTATGACCAGTGCGAGCACCATGGAAAACGATGGCAGGGCGCGGCTGCGAAGACTTGCCTCGCGTGCGAAGAGCCTTCTCAGCAATGCGTAGGCCAGGGTAAAGAAGAGCAAAGCCAATGCGAACCAAAGCGGCCCAGATTCGCCAAGGAAACTCAAACTAGTCAGGTACCTTGCGTATGTAGCCAGCAGTCCGCCTTCGGCTAGACGGTAGCCCAACAACCCAAAGGCAGTTAGGGGGTGGATTAACAGCATGTAGGTCAAAACTGGCAGGCCAAGCCTAACGAGCCTGTCCCTCACAAACCTGGCAAAGCCCTTCCTGTCATAGGATTCGGGGACAAAGTACCCAGCGATCAGGAACATCAGGCCCATTGAGAAGCCCTGGACGAACGCCTGCGGGTAGCCAAAGGCTATAGTTTGGAGAGTCCCGATCTCTGCTCCCTCTTTGTAGTACCAGCTGCCAAAGCCGCTGTAAGTCACGGCTAGATGCATCACCACGACAAGGACGATCACCAGCAGCCTGACGTTGTCGATGAAAAGCAGCCTGCTCTTCTCCACATGTTCAATACGGTTATCCATATTAGGCATTATCCTCTCAAGCGCGGAACAGTGCCGCAAAATGGTTAGTGTACCATTCGCGGAGCTACTAGTAGTCCATTTGCGGGATCACGATTTCCCCTGAATAAAAATAAACCACTTCGTTTATACGCATCCAGCATAATTAGACTCAGGTTTTGGAGCCAGTGCAAAAGACAAATACTATTCGTGAGAAGAAGTACAAAGACAGCGTCGTACAATAGGTCACTTTTGACTATAAGTATGGGAAAACAAAACCCGAAAACCTTGGTGTTTGACAGGCATGCTCACCAGGGGTCCCAGCGGGCATCGGCTTTTGCCAGCATTACCTGGACGTTGGAAAACGCAGTCTCCTGCTTCCCTCGCTGTGCCTACTATTTAGCATCGCATCACATAAACCAGGCTATATTCAACAGCAAGAACACGGTCAAAGCAGCACATACGACGGCAAAAAAACGCTTCCTAACCACGCTGCTCCCGGCATGCTCTTAGGTGTCATTGGAAACCGACAAGACCTGCATGTTATAACCTTCCCGTTTGCGCAGCATTAGCCTACATTGATTGAGCGGGCGGAACACCAGTCGTTTTTATCCACATATGATAAGCCTTTGCGGCAGCTTTAGGCCAAACCTGTAAATAGAAGCAAGTTCGTGCCATAAACCTGTCTATCAAGCTCCTGCACAAAGCTATATCAAGCATCTGTATAACAATGTTTGAAACTTGCTCCATCGGAATGTAAAATGGTTCGGTATTGCGTATTGCTGGCACGCTATAAAACCAGTTGATAAGGAAGCATGATATGACAAAGGTTGTTCAAGGAATCAGGTTCGAGCCTGATGAGATCGAAATGATTAATGAATACGCTAAATTCACCGGTAAAACATTCTCAGCAGTTGTGAGGGAGTCCGCGCTTGAGGCCATTGAAGACAAAATAGACGCGGAGGCTCTCAGAGAGGTTATAAAGAATGATTCGGGAAACTACCTGACCTTGGATGAAGTAGTTGAAGAGGTTCTATGAATGGCTGCTCGGTACCATGTAGTTGTTGAAGAAAAACAACTTAGGGTTAGTTTGTTTGGTTCCATGATGCGATATCAGATAGTAAAAATGACAAGACTGCTAATAATAGCGGTTTTGTCATTAGGCTTTCTTTTAGTAAGTTGTGAAAAATCCCAGGTTACGACTGTCTATCACCTGGACGGTACTCTGCGTTGATCGATATATCTATACTAGATAATAATAACAATGTCTTACTAATGCTTTCTACAAGACAGAACGAGATCAATGTTTATTATCCTGAACCCGAAAAACGATTGTTTTAAACTAGGCAGCAATTGGCAAGCAGCGCTTCATACTACATCTTTACTCCGCGGTTATTCGGTTGAGTAACTATGTATATTGTAAATTCTACTTTGATTCTTTATAAAGGCAGCTTGTCAAATCTCATTTTCAACGACATCATCTATCGTGAGCGCGTCATAAAATGATTCGTCATCAAGCGGGACAATGACCCTGAACACATCGCCATCGATGAGCTCGGGATCTGAGCCGGCATAGAGCTTGGTGTATTCGAACAGCCTCCGCACGCCTAAAGCTCGGCTTGTCTGCCAGTCTGATGTTTCGGCAGAAGATGCGATGTCTCGACCAGGTTGGTCTCGACGATCAGCCGGTCTTCGTAGCGGTCGGTGTTCACTATGCGTAGCAGTATGAAAGCATTCTGGCCTTTCAGAGTAATGCTCAAGCTACCAGCCACACCATCGTCATGATCCTGATTGCAAAGCAGCATCAACTGCGTTACGTAAAAACTGCGACCGAGTCTCACCTAAAGCTGAAGCTTGTGCGTCCAATGCGGCGATCTTTGAAATCGGCAGCCGGAAGACAACAGCCTTCACTTCCTCATCGGCAATACTTGGCCTACCAGTACGGATTTTTCCAAGTGGTCCTTTCCAGGTGCCTTCCTCGTATTCTTTTGCCATCTCATCAAGCTCATCGTCTGTGAAGACTTTTCCGCTTATGGTTTTTACAGTCATCTGTCCTTACTCCTGTCGTTTGTCAGTCCAAGCTCTAGCAGAGTACGTTTCGTTGGGGGTGTCTGCTCATGATAAACAACCCAGGTATCAATAGCGGTTCGAAGAGCTACCATTTCAATGAGTCGACCAGAGCTGTCGAATCCAACTGCTATGTATTCATCGTCTTTTTGAGGCCTGACACTCCAGCGAATAGTATTGTCCCAGGCATTGCGGACATCGTCGTCGGTCAAATCGGGGTGGCGTTTTGTGACTCTTGGTGCAACCTCTATATTATCCAAACTCAAGCCCCTTTCGTATTCAACTAGATGATAATACAAAATTATCCATGAAGCAATATGTGATAATCCGAAAGAACTACAATCAGTGATGATTCAATAGCAACCAACTGCTTCTTATAAACCTATTTAAGTTAGCTATATGCTCTACTGACTACTACAGAGTTTTTTGACGCGAATAGTATTCGCCAGCGCACCAACCACGTTATCGATGTGGCGCGTCTTCTCGATGTCGAACAGCTCGCCTTTATGCGACTTGAACTATCTGGATAAGACCTGGTAGCTGCCGATGTGGTAATCCCAAACCGCCTCGAGTTTACCCAAGATGCGTTTGTTTCCTTCAGGTGGGCCGAGTGACCATCTTGGATGAGTACGAACTGGTCAGACACTAAGGCAGTGTACCGCCCGGTACGTCGGGTGGTGTGGGAGACCTGCCTGCTAAGTAACTATAGGCTTTCTATCCGATAACCGGCCTGTGCTGTTATTGCACGGCGGCATGGTGTATATCGACCAAATCATGTTGGAATGCTTTTTGTTTAGCAGTCACACAGGCTATATATGCTGGATCTCATGCAAACAACTTGCGGAAATGAAGCGCTTATCAATGGTATCGATCCGAGCATCCATAAACACCCTATCAACATGATTCGTATACTGTAATATACATGCAGCAACATAGATAAACCGACCGGGAAGTAAAACGACATGGATACCGTTACCAAAGAGCAGGTACGGCTCTTCCGCCTGAGGGCGCATCATCTGGATAGGTACTATCCGGCTGCCGTCGCGCTGGCAGCCGTCGGTGCCTGCGGCATGCAGAACTCGCCGCCCGGAGCTTGGGAGGACGCCTTGCATCAACGCGTCCCCAGCCTGGAGCTCAGCGACATGCGGCAGATGCTGGAAAGCAGCAAGACGCTGCTGCAGGCTTGGAGCATCCGCGGCGTGCCGCTGGTGTTTCCGACCGTTGAAAGCGACGCCTTCCTCTCGGCGTTGGTCAGCGAAGGTGATGAGACATGGATATATACCAGGGGTATCACCCTTGCCCTCGACTACCTGCAGATGTCCTTCAGCGAGCTGTTGCCACTGGTGGCAAAGGCCCTGCCGCAGCTGGATGGCTTGGTTGTGAAGACCAAAACAACACTCGACCAGACCATCGCCGATTGGGTGGCGCCCTTGTTACCTGAAGGCAAACGTAGCCTCTGGCAAAGCCCCTCCATGTACGGAAACCCGGAGAAGCAGACGGTCGGCGGCGCTGTCGTATCGTTCATGCTGCGGCCTTGCTCCTTTCTCGGATTGGTCGTCTTCGGCCAGCGCGAAGGCACGAGCCCGACCTTCTGCTCCTACTTGAGCTGGGTGGGAAAGCTACTGGAGCCTGTAGACGACAGCGCGCAAAGGCTGCTGCGCAAGTACCTGCACTGCTACGGCCCCGCCTCATCTGCCGGATTCGCAGACTGGCTCGGCGCGTCGCCTGAGCAGGCCAAACGCATCTGGCGTAG
>WRNE01000070.1 GCA_009776725.1 Coriobacteriia bacterium | reverse complement strand
TTTTCGTGCATTTCCGCCGGTTTTGCAGACGATGTCTGGTGCGTTTACCCTGGATATGCCATATTTTTGTTATGTGGTGCGATGAGTTTGCGAATTTACCCACTAAAATCCCGACCTATCGTCAATTAGCAGCAGGCATAGCCCGGCTACCCGCCAACACCCCCTGATGTGCGGTGTTTTGGGAGCTGATTCTCACCCGCTAAAAAGACAAAACAAATCCCAAGGCTTACTGGGCCACAGAGCATTCGTTACCAGGCTGCCTAGTAGTAAAAACCTCTACGATTTCCTCGGAATAACGGGCCAGCTTGCTTATCTCGTCAGCGATAGCCTGCATTTTGACCTTGTTTTTAATTGTCTTGGGCTGGAGGCCAAAGCCTCCCTCCATATCCAGCAGGGTATGGAAGCCTTCGTGGGCCAGTTTGTTAAATATGGGGATAAGGTCATTGATGAAGCCCAAATCAGCATTGAGTGCTAAGGCCTGGCTTAAAAAACTTGCCGCGCATCCGTTCGTGCCGAGCATGCAAAGATAGGTCCCATGCATGTTCCAGCAGGTAAAGGCAGGATCGGGATGTGTAAACCAGATTTTATCCCCATCTGAGTAGGCATCGTAGGTGGAGTCCAGGAAGCTCCCAGCCCAATCCCTGAAAGCCTCAATCCCAAACGAGTATCCTGGTGTGGCAGGCCTTAAGACCAGGTTGGGGATGTCCAAGACAGCCGACCTGTATGCTTCGGCCAGCGAAGGCTGCTGGTGCTTTTCGGTAACGAAGACCAGCTCGTCGAATTGCCGGATCGTAGGGGCGGTCTCTTCTCCAGAAATGGTGTAAAAATTGCTATTATCATAGGCACATATAATGGCAAAGGAGTGAAAGGCATCGTCTATTCGGGTAAGCACGGGGATGTTTCTATCGATGTTTTGCCTGATGCGTTGGTGGTATGCTTTCAAGCCTTCTGGCGCCCTGACCCCTTTTATGTATTCGTAGGAGTACCCACATGCCGCAAACGCCCTCTGGAGTGCTGACTCAGTGAAACGGTCGGAGTAGCATAGAACCGTTTGAGCTGGGTCTTTGCTAAACATTTGGGTAAAACTGTCTGCTGTGACCCCTGAGAAGAACCAGTAGTCGTATTCTGGGCTTTCGCCTAGGCATTCCATCAAAGAGGCCAAGCAGCCGTTTAGCCAATAGTTTTGTCCAGCCATGCTGTCGATTAGAGGATGGATAAACGACTCTCTGATGGATTCTATGGGCATTTGGCCTCTACTTCCAAACAAGCGGCTGCATCCAGTGCAGGCAATTGCCAGTATAGGGCACGAAGCGTCATCATAAGTTCATTTAATCCGCACTATTTTCAAGTAGAATACTGCTCAAGGGCAAGTATCAGCCAGAGGCATTTGTTGCCTTGAGTCTGTTTGCCGTTATAAATGCAGCATAAACGAAGCAGGAGTAAGAACATGAAGAAACTATTACTAATCGCTCTCAGTCTAAGCCTCGTCCTGGCTGTTTCTGCGTGTAAGAAGAACCCTCAAGACGATACCGACAAAGACGAGCCAGGCATCAGCGGGACAAAAGACCCCGACCAAAACGGCGGCGGGGAGAATGAAGGCTCCAAGCCTTCCGACCCTCCCTATGACATCCAAGCCGTGATTGCTTCGCTGCCCGATGAAGAGGCGCTAAACGAGGTTTGGGGCTTTATAAAAGGGTATTGGACAGCCAGCGAAGACCGTTATGTCGGGTTTATCGAGGAGGCTGGCGTCAAATACATCCAGTTCGGCGTATTCGACTCGGTGAACTATGGTTATGGCGAGCTGGTCGATTTTGCAGCGACTGGCGATACCCAGATCTCTTTCCAGGTTCACTACCCGGCTATGCCTGCCACAGAAAACGCCAATGCCCATCCCGAGTTGGAAGTGACGATTAGCATCGACTTGGGCGATTTGATCCAAAACGGCAAGCTCAGTGCAGTGGTTGACACCAACGGCCCGGATTGGGTTGTTTACTCCTTTGGGGGCGAGAGCCTAGACGAGGCCCGCCACAGTGCCAGATAGGTATAAAAAAGCCATCAGGCAAAAACCTCGATGACTTGCTTGCACGATGGCGGAGGGCGAGGGATTCGAACCCCCGTGGGGTTGCCCCCAAACGGTTTTCAAGACCGCCGCGTTATGACCACTTCGCTAGCCCTCCAACGATCGGCTTACTATTATGCCACATGCACAAGCCTCAGAATCTATGAAAGCCAGTTACCCTTTGGGCGTCTACAATGCAAATCCCAAACCGCTGCCGCCTCAGCCTGTCAAAACAAACCATCGCTTAACCGGTGCTTCAGTCAAGCACCGGCTCGCACAGCCCATGCACTTTTCACCAACTACCAGGCCCTTGTCTTGGGTTTGAAACTATAATACGCCTATGGACGACGTTAACTACATGTCTCGGACCCAGCAAGACGAGCACTTTATGTCCCTGGCTTTGGACGCAGCCAGAGAGGCTTTTGTATGGGGAGAAGTTCCCGTGGGAGCGCTTGTCGTGATGGGCACCGAGGTCGTCAGCACCGCTTTCAACCGCCGTGAGACCGATGCAGACCCGTCTGCCCATGCAGAGTTCATCGCGATCGTGGAAGCCGCGCGAAAGCTCAAACGCTGGCGGCTTGGCGACTGCACGGTGTTCGTTACCTTGGAGCCTTGCCTGATGTGCGCCGGCTTGATGGTCCAGGCAAGAATCAAACGTTGTGTCTTTGGCGCACCCGACCAAAAAGCCGGGGCCTTCGGCTCGATATACGAGCTACAGGACGACCATCGGTTAAATCATACCATTGCTATCACATCAGCAGTATTAGAAGAGGAGAGCCGTGCCCTTCTCCAGAAATTCTTTAGCGGTCTACGCAACTTGGAAGATAATGCCACATGAAAAAGCTGGAGCTCATATCACCAGCCAAGCTGAACCTGGCCTTAGCGGTCAGCCCAAGCATAAGCGACGGAAAACATCTTTTGCAGTCGGTGTTTACGACGATCGATTTGGCCGACCGGCTGGTTTTCGAATTCCGCGACGACACTGAACCGGCATTGAATGTCGCCATGCAGTACGGCCCAGGCATCCCAGAGGCAAGCATCGCCCAGACAGACAACATCGTTTATCGTGCCGTTCAGGGCTTCGAGCAGCGCTTTCACTTCGAACTGGCGGGGAGTTTGACTATTCGTGTGCAGAAGAGCATTCCCCTTCAAGCCGGCTTGGGAGGCGGTTCGAGCAATGCTGCGGCGACCATCAAGGCCATGCTTGAGTTAAGTGGTATCGAGGCGAATGCCCTTGAGCTGCAAAGCCTGGCAGCAAGCCTGGGAGCCGATGTGGCCTTTTTCCTATCCGGGGGATGTGCCTTGATGGGCGGCCATGGCGAGGTCTTCCAGCGCCAGCTGGTGCTGCCGAGGCTAGACCTAGTATTAGTAAAGCCGCGGGGCGGCTTGTCGACTGCTTTGGTCTATCAGGAGTTCACGCGCCAAGAGGCCGAGCGCGAAGAAGCTGAACGCCAAGAGGCCGGGCGCCTTGAAGGCGGGCAGCGCTCCCTCGCTGGTCAGATCTCCCCAGCCAACCGTGCAGCAAGGGACATAGACAGCCTAGTCGGTCTGCTGGATGGCTTTTCAGCTGGGCATGTGCAACCCCATGATGCAGTTCTGCAAATTGCCTCCTTGATGATGAACAACTTAAGTCCGGCAGCTGAGGTTTTGTTGCCCGAGATAAGCGAGGTCATACAAGCTCTAGACGAACAGCCAGGTGTTCTGAAAGCCATGCTTACGGGCAGTGGCTCGGCAGTTTTCGCGGTTGCTAAAGACAGGGAAGCCGCCCTTGCGGCAGCTAGCATTTTTGCTGGGTCAGGGTATTGGGCCAGGGCCTGCCAAACCAGCCCGGCAGAATAGTCAAAGCCTGAACTCCCTAAGCATATAAAAAAGCCCACCCGCAAAAGCTGGGGGTGGGCTTTGGCCTGTCGTTTTTGGTTGAAAGACAGACAAGCCCCGCTATAAGGCTAGAAGTATTCTTTGGAGAGCTCGTCGATCTTTGCTGTGACAGCGTCGTAGACTCCTGGGAAAGTACTACCAGGGCCGCCGGCTACCAGGCTGGGGATGAAATAGTGTTTCCCGCCTTCGGCAACTGCCCTGCGGACCTCTCTATCGATCAGTTCTGGAGTCCAGTCCGCCCGGTCGATGACCCCGTTGTTCAGGCCGCCTTGGATGGTAATCTGGCCCCCATACCTTTGGATCAGGTCAGGAATATTGTTCGTAGTCATCGCCCCTTGGAAGATATCGATTCCCATCTCTATCATTTCTGGGACCAATGTTGCTGCAAAGCTGTCGCTATGATGTACGATCAACTCAATGCCATTGTCCTTGTACCACCCATAGAGCCTTTTATAGACCGGAAGATAGACCTCGTCGAACATGGCAGGCGATATGAAGGTGGATATCTGGCTGCCCCAATCGTCATGATGCAACATCGCATCCGGCGAAATGTGCTTGATAATCGGCTTGGCCCGCTCGATCTCCCAGTCCGCATACCACTCAATCATGGCGCGCACTTCTTGAGGGTCGTCGGCAATTGCCATCAAAGCGCCTTCCATGCCCATTAAGTGATGGGTCTGCTCAAAAAGGCCAGGAGCAATCATCATCGCCAAAAACTGCTCTTGGCGGTCACAGTTCGCTGCGGCCTCAATCATGTCCTTGTACTCCTCGTCCGGAAAGACAGTATTGGGCGCCTTCAAAACAGACTTCCAGTCCTTGATGTCTTTCAGCACGATCGTCTCTGGCTTGTGGATCGGCATCCCGCCTGGGTACCCTTCCGGCCAGGAATACGTAATGCCCCACGTAGTGTGCCACGTCAGCCCCGGCCCAGCGGGCTCTGGGCCACTCCGTGAATAAGGGTCCCCAAACCCAGCAAGGTACAAGTACTCGTACTGGTTGACGAACCGGTCCGGGTTCCCGCCAGTCATAACCTCTTTGAGGTTCTCACGCTTTGTCAACATAGTCGACCTCCTTCACTGTTCGTTATTCGGCAAAAGCCGTCCGCTGCATTGCCGCTCCAAGCTTGACATGCATACAATATACATGGAAATTGCCAGACGAAGTCATTGGGAGCCCGTTTCAACGTTTTTATTCTTTATGGGGAGAAGCCCGTGGTTTTTTGCAAACGAGGCAGCCATTTTGCCTTAAACAAATGTGCCGGGACGAATAAAGGAGCCTGTACGCAGCTGCTCCCAAAACCAAGGCTGCCGATAAATGGCAGGCTTCTAGTCAGTTTGTCCAAAGACTTATGATATTTGCCCTTACAACATATATTATATTTACCAACACAAATACCTAGGCTGTTTGACCGATTGATCGTTTTGGGCCAGGGTTTAGATGCTTAGGTACACATCGAGCAGCCAAAACACAGGGTAAGCGCTGCAAACTGACACAAAGGAGGCTAAACACATGCAAAGGTCGATTCCCTATTCGCCTAACGAGAGAAACGTCATCGATGAGCGGCCAGGTTGGTTTGGGGGCCCGCCCATACCAGTCTATAACACGCCCGTCTTGCCTCGGCAAAATGCTTGTGCCCTGTACTTCGACCGACAGCCATACTGGATTTCGACAAGCTCAGACATCGCCTTTTCGATTCCCGACCTCTATAACGAGAAACTAGGCAGGGCACCAAACAACACCGATGTCTTCAACCGCTACTGGGAATTCGTGGAAATGGTAGGTGGATCCATCACCCATGGAGGAAACCCCCTGTTCACCGACGTCAACGAGTGGAAAGACAAGGTCACGATCCCCAATGTCGACGATTGGGACTGGGCAAAGGCCGTCGAGGACACAAAGCCCGATAGGACGCTATCCATGATGCCCTCGCTTGTCAACGGCTTTTGGTTCGAGCGCCTCATCTCGTTCATGGACTTCGAGCACGCAGCAGTGGCTTTGATCGACGAGGATCAGCATGATGCGATAATCGAGCTCTTTACCGCCATGACCGACCTGGCAATCAAGGTGGTCGACAAGCTATTCGAGTATTTTCCGGGTATCGATGGCGTCAACATCCATGACGACTGGGGGTCCCAACAGGCACCCTTCTTCTCGGAGGAGGTCGCCCGTAAACTCTTCTTCCCCTTCATGAAAGAGCTCAACGACCACATCCACAGCAAGGGACGTTACACGTCGCTTCACTCCTGCGGACACAACGAAAGCCGCATCGAGCTCTTCATTGAGGCCGGATACGACGAGTGGTCGCCCCAGCCGATGAACGACACACAGGCACTCTATGAGAAATATGGGGACAAGATCATCCTTTCGATCTATCCCGACCCACTGGCTCCCGACGCAGCCGACGACGATTACCGCCAAGCCGCTAGGGACTATGTCGACAGGTTCTGTCAGCCCGGGAAGCCTTCCACGCTCGGTTTTTCGCCGCTCGCTGCAAACCCGGCTTTTGCCGAGGAGCTCTACATTTACTCTCGTAAGCATTATGCAAACATGAAAGCGAAGTTTTAAAAAAGGGGGAGAAAACCTCGGTTTTCTCCACATGGAAAAGCAGTAGAAAGGATTGATATGCCACTGACACCAAAAGAGAACTATTTGAGAATGCTAAGCATGGAACTTCCGGAATTCGTGCCTGCGGGTTTCTTTTTTCCGCATTCGACGGGGTTTCGGGAAGAGTTGTTGACACCGGTCTCGGCTCCCGACGGCCCGATCGTGACTACGCTGGGAGTGGAGTACACGGGTAGTGAGGACAACATGTGGGGCGCGATGCCGACGCCTGGGAAGATCGTGATTGACGACATCACCAAGTGGCGGGACAAGCTGAAGATCAAGGACCTGTCGGATTGGGACTGGGAGTCGTACTACACCGAGTTGACCAAGGACTTGGACAGGGAGAACCTCTGTGTCTCAGTTGGCGGGGGAGACTATTTTTTGACGCTTGTCAGCTTGATGGGCTTTGACGGGGCTCTGGCCTCGCTATATGAGGAGCCCGAGGAAGTTAAGGCCTTGCTGACGCATATATCTGAGTTCTATACGATGATCTTGAAGAAGCAGATGTACTATGTCAAACCTGACCTCTTGGGGATCATGGACGATGATGCGGGATGGAACGCCCCGTTTTTCTCGCTCGACCATTACCGCGAGTTCTTCAAGCCCTTCCATAAGCTGCACGCCGATATCGCTTTGGATGCCGGATGCAAGATTACCCGGCACGACTGTGGCCGCTCCGAGCAGTATGTCGACGACTGGCTTGAAATCGGCATTGTTGCCTGGAACCCGTTCCAGGTATCCAACGACTGTAAGGCCATCAAGCAAAAATACGTCGGCCGGCTGGCCCTCGAAGGCGGGTGGGACACCCGTCCGGTATATGAGACAGACGAAGCTTTAATTGAGGCGATGAAGGACTATGTCGACACCTTCGCCCCTGGTGGAGGCTTCACTTTCTCGGTTTTCTCCTTCGCCCGTCCCGGTGACGAAGAAGCTGCACATCGCGCTGAGGTCATTAAGAACTTCTATTTTGACTATGTGAAGGACTATTACGTCTAAACTGCTAAATCTATAAGCAAAGGCTCGATCCGTGCCTCTGCTCAAGCAAGGCTGCCAGCACCAAGCGTCGGCCAAAAAGCTTCAGCAAGGGCACGGATTGCCGGCTTTGTCTTGAAGTTAAGGTGGGGGCAAAAGTGCTTGTTGAAGCCATCAGGGTACTTGAAGCTTAATACTCCCGAAAAGGAAAATAGTATTAAATAGGTATAAATAGAATCATATAAAATATATATAGCATACTCATCTT
>WRNE01000069.1 GCA_009776725.1 Coriobacteriia bacterium | reverse complement strand
ACTCGCTCTATGATAGCCTACTACACTGGCGAGCTCAGCGACGCAGCCGAGGCGCTGAAGCTCTACCAGGAGCTGTTGCCACTTCAGGAGGAAGCGCTCGGGGCCGACGACCGCGCCACGCTGTCAACCCGCTATCAGATCGCCTACTACACAGGTGCGCTCGGCGACGCAGCCGAGGCGCTGAAGCTCTACCAGGAGCTGTTGCCCCTTCAGGAGGAAGCGCTCGGGGGCGACGACCGCGACACGCTACATACCCGCTCCCAGATCGCCTACTACACAGGTGCGCTCGGCGACGCAGCCGAGGCGCTGAAGCTCTACCAGGAGCTGTTGCCTCTTCGGGAGGAAGCGCTCGGGGCCGACGACCGCGACACGCTGTCAACCCGCTATCAGATCGCCTACTACACAGGTGCGCTCGGCGACGCAGCCGAGGCGCTGAAGCTCTACCAGGAGCTTTTGCCTCTTCGGGAGAAGGCGCTCGGCTCAGACGATCGCGGTACGCTACGAACCCGCTACCAAATTGCCTATTACACAGGCAGGCTTGGCGATTCGTTAGAAGCGTTACGGCTTTTCCAAGACCTATTAAACGATTGGGAGAATCTATATGGGATAGATGATGTTTTTAATGCTATTAAACGATATGAAGTTGACCATTATACTCGGCTAGTTAAGGATAGCACTGGTATCAGTGATCTATTCGAGCGTGCGAAAGCAGGAGACCAAGAGGCATATATTCGCCTGCCTTCAGAGTTGCGCGCGATTGTAAAAAAGGAGGAGGACGACAATTAACAAAAAAAACACTAACCAACCGCCCTTCAACCTCGCCCAACAAACAAAGCCCGCCGCCTAACTTCCTATCGCCTAGCCCCGTCTACTACGACGGAAAATTGCTATATTGTCCTCCATAATCGGGGAGCCTTTCTTGTTGAAGAAGTCAATGGCCTTCTCCCCAAAAATAAAGCCACTGATGCGCTTGGCCTCATCCAGGTCCGGGAACTGCCAGTAGGCGCTGACAACCTCGGCAAGCTCGTAATTGTACCTGCCCATGTAGTCGGTAAAAAAAGCCACAGCCTCCTCGGGCGTGTCACCCTCGGGGATTTCGCGCATGCGGGTAAACTCCCCAAGGAAGTAGTTAGTGAATATCCAAACCGATCCTTCGCTGGTAAGGATGCGGTCAAACTCGCCCTCCATCATCTCGATGGTCGGATGCTCGTCAAAAGGCGGGCCAGCCCACGCCCCGAACACGATGTCGACTGACTGGTCGGGCAGGCCGCTGTTCTCGGCGGACGCAGTGATGAAAGTCACGTTTTGCAAGCCAGCACACCGCTCTTTGGCGACTTCGACCATCAATGGCGATATGTCGTTGGCGTAGAGGTGAAGGCAGGCCTCGGCCAGCTTCCTGGTGTATTTGCCGGTGCCGCAACCGTACTCGTAGACCGTCTTTCCGGTGAAGTCGACATGTCCCAAAAGCGCGGCAAAGGCCTTGTCCTCAAAGTCCTCATACTCGCTGAACTTGTCGTAAATCTCCCAAGCCTGGTTGTAGGTCTCGTACCATTTCTCGTCCATAAGAGCTCCTTTTATTCATGTGGATAAGACCACTCTTGTGTTGTATCAGCTTGCCTGTCTTGCCTTTGGCTGTTCTTGTGGTGACAATGATAACGCAGCTGGCAGCACTACTTGGAGCCCTGATGCAACAGGAGCTGCATATAGAAGGTCGACTCGATTTCAGCCCAGTTGCGCTTGCTGCGGTCTTCTCCAAATGAAAGGTGCTTGCCTTGCACGGCATAGCCTTGCTTTTCAGACAGCCAGGATTTTGGGAACAGGTACCTGTTATCTGGTGTTTTGTATGTCGAGAGGCAAGACAAGAGGTCGGCAAACCAGCGGGTCTTGCGAGCGAGAGGGTATTTGGCGATGTAAAGCGCATAAAACAAGAGCTTGGAGGCATTGTTGTTATGCAGGTAGCCTCCAACATCGGACCAGCCTGGGTACTTCGGGTCCCATCCCATGGAGTGGTACTTTTTCGGAGGAGACTGGATGATCCCATAGCCATCAGCGATGCTTTGGTGAAACTGGTCGTTTGAGATATAGGCGATTATGCTGTTCACTTTCTCGTCCACGGACGGGTCGCGAAGCGCATACAGAGTGGACAAGCCAATGATGTCATAGACTAAAGGCCAGCACACTCCAGCGTTGGCGAACAGCTCGACCTTGATGAACCGCCGCTCTTTCCAGACCGTGGGAATACCCTTTAGCGTTGCTCTTTCCTTGTCGTCGACATAGATGTCATAGCTTCCCTCGCTGGTAAAGCCATGCAGGCTGTCCATGCAGCCGAGTAGGTTATCCAAGACAAACCGGTCGTCAGGCGCAAGGGCAGCCAAGAGGTTCACGGTCATGATGTAGATGAAGCTGTCGTAGAAGCCATAGGCTCCCTCGTACTTATTACGGCTGGGCCCGGGAGGTGCGTTTTCGACCTTCTGTAAATAAAAGGCAATAGCTTGGGCGACTTGGGGGATCTTTGCATGCAGGCCAAGCTGTACCGATTTCAACAAGGCATTCTCAAGGAGGTGGTCGAAGCTGCCATGCTCAGGAAAGCGTGTATCGGAGCCAGACTGAGGCGGCAGCTTAGCCAACCAGGCCTGCACGGTGGGGTTGGCCATGAGCTCCGGCTCGATGCTTGTCGCTTCTGCCTGCTCATCGAGCAGCTCCCGCAGCACCCGGTAGCGAATCGGGGCGTCTGCCTTCTCAAGCAGCCATTCGCAGGCTTTTATATCAAGCATCAGTTAAGCCCCTTACTTTGATCGTTTGTGGATGCAAGACACTGTTACAGTAAGCGGATATACGATGGTCTAAGTATTATACGAACAGGTTGAATTCAAATGTGCTGCCAGCTTAAAGACCGGCAGCACATTTGATGTTGATACAAAAGCCTATATGATCTGCGTCAGCGCTATGCTTGTGGATGTCCAACGCAAGAACGGGTTTCTCCACATAAAACGCTTATCGCCTAGTGGCTCAGTCCTCGTTTTGGAAGGCTTTGCGGCTGGCCTCGTAGACGGCGTTCGAGTAGTCGGGATGCATCCGCGGGGCGTCGGGGTCAAAGCTCATCACAAAGAAGGAGAACATCACGTTGCAGTCGTAGAACTCTTCGACCAAGGCCTCGGCTGCGGCACTGACCTCGGCATCGCTAGCCGTGTCTGGCACCAAGGGGGCGGTCAGACCGAAGATCATCCTCTCGTCCTTGTACTGCTTGGCCAGTTCGGGGGCAGGCTTGTCGTAGAGGGTTGGCTGGATAGCCGACCAGATGTCGATGTTGGCCTCGACCATACAGGGGATCAGCTTGGTGGTGTTTCCGCACATGTGCATCTCATAGAGCATGTCGTTGGCGTGCAGGAAGTCGGTGATGCGCTTGATGTAGGGCACTAGCATCTCGCTCGCGGTCTCAGCTGACATGAACGGGCCGCGCATATGGGCCCAGTCCTCGGTGACCATCACGCCGTTGATGTCGCAGGCTTGCTTGACGCGGCTTATGTACTCGATCAGGAAGTTGGTATAGGCATCCAAAAAACGATGGGTGTGGGGCTGCAGCTCTTCGTCGAACAAGGCGATGCAGGCCTCGCTGACATCCATCAGGCACATTAGGCGCTCCCAGGTGCCGCAGTAGATGTTTAGGCGCTTATGCTTGTTGTGGTCTAGGAAGTCCTTGTTCATTTCAGCCATCTCGTCCCAGTCGAGGACGCTCAGGTCGGGCATCGAGACGTAGTCTTCCCAGTGTGTGATGTCCTTGATCCTCGGGTTGCCGGGGCGCACTGACGAGCCGGTGGAGCCGGTGCGGTCCCAAACCAAGTCGAACCAATCGCTCTTTACCGCATCGCCGAAGCTGGAGAAGTCCATGGCCGGCCCGCCGTCAGAGACGTTGCGGTTGGCGATGTTGTCGCTGGAGATACGGGGGAAGAAGCTGGCGACGTCGCCGCTGCCAAAGCCGCTTCTCGGGAACCAATAGGGACGCTTGCCGGCAGCCATCAACTTGAGGTTCTCGTCTGGGCTTATCGGAAGTTTAAGTATGGGTTCGGGCTGTATCTGCGGCATATTCTTCGCAGTGGTGGGGCTGATCGGGTAAAACTTGCCGGTTGGCTCAAGCTCTTCTGGGCTGAACTCTGGTCTTGCCATATCACTCTCCTTTAAGTCTGTTTTGTGGATAAGGGCTAGCCTTGGTAGTCAACTTGGCAGCCTTCACTCCTTGTGTTTGGTTGTTGATAGAACCATGTATGCAACATGCTACCATTTCACAAGCAATGAGGGGGTGATAATGCATAGAAGTTGGGTGGAGTTTCGCGTAGCCAGCAAGCCATGTCGTCATGTAAGCCGGCAAGCCACGAATCAGCCAACAAGCCACGAATCAGCCAACAGCTCCATAAATAAGGTATAATGTTAGTAAGCATATATCTTAAGTCACTATTGGCACGGGCAGTTGCTAAGACCGTCGGGGAGGGCGTTTTAAACTACCAGAAAGGCAACTGCTATGCTTCTTAAAAAGACATCCGCCATCCGCCTACCCCTGTTTGCAGCACTCATCATCAGCCTGTCTGTCTGCTCCGTCACCACTGGCTGTCAGGCAACGAAGCAGCTACCAGACAACAATAGTAAAGACCAGCTTTCCCAAGAAACCACTGGTACCGGGCTTGTCATTAAGGAAGGCGACGACGCCCAGCAAATAGCTACAGCAATCCGTGACATGATCGATAGCCTCGACGGCCAAACGACCGTTTTTGTCAGCGGCTCGACCAGCAGTGAACTCGAAAGCCTCTACATCAACATCCCCAAAGGAGTCACTCTCTGTTGGGCAGCAAGCTGTTTCGGAGGTGGCGAAGACGGCTTCATGCTCCTTGACGGGGAGGGCACTTTCGAGCTGCTGGAAGGCGGCGATATCCGCTCCAACGCCCTGACCCTGACTGTCCTGGAGTCAGCCGAAAACCTTAAACTCGTGGTAAACGGCGGCAAAGTCTCCTGCAAGATCGGTGTGACGCTATGGGTCAGGGGCTCAAACTGCCAGCTAGTCATGAACAGCGGCTTGGTCGAGATGGACGGGTCGGACTCCTACGCGATCATCATGAAGACCGGAGAGCTGCAGATCAACGGCGGACTGGTGTCGTTTTCGGGCAACGTCGGCTATGCGATAGCCTTGGAGGATTGCGACTTGTTCATTAGAGATGGAGAAGTACGCGCCGAGGGCTTAAACTGTTTCGGCATCGGGACTTCAAGGGGCCTAACCAGAATAGAGGGAGGCAGGGTTATTGCCATAGGGGAGTGCGCTACTACAATCGAGGCCTACAACAAAAGGCTTGTCATATGTGGAGGCGAGGTAGTTGCCGAGGGCAAAGACAGCCTAGCACTCGATACCGTTGCCGAGTCAGTGGCGATTACCGGTGGGATTGTAAGGGCAAGCGGCGAGGGCAGCAAGTCGGTCAGCCTCGTTTTAGGGTTCTTGGCTTTTCTGACTGGTACCATAGACGGGGATATCGAGGTTAGTTCAGAAGACGCTGCAGCTAGAGGCGCCAGGCCTGTCTACCTGATGATGATGGAGATCGAGAGCCTGAGCGTTCCAGCAGAATGGCATCGGACTACGCAGGGCCTAAACATCCTAGCGGTTTATTCCACCACAGCTTACTGGTGGGACACGTCAGGCGATCAGCCCATTATCCATATTGAGTACGACTACTACGACATTTACAACAATCCCCAACATGGCCTAGTCGAACTAGTGTGGTGATGGGATTTGCATATATTGCTCGTAAAAAAAGCCATCTACTAATAAAACAGTAGATGGCTTGGCGTTTGGTTTGGTGGAGCATAGGGGACTTGAACCCCTGACCCTTTGGCTGCCAGCCAAATGCTCTCCCAGCTGAGCTAATGCCCCACATATAACAACATATTCTATCCGAGAGCCTTGCCTTCAAATAATGGCAAACCCAACTTGAGCAAGAAAACCTCCCTCGAATAATCAGAGATTCTATCACAACTTGTTCGTTGACAACAATCTATAATAATCAGCATGAGTAGATCAAGCCGCATATCATTACTTACCTCAATTGGTTTGGGAGTAGCGCTTTTAGCTGTTGCTGCCCAAATCCAGATACCCATCGGGCCTGTCCCGATAACGCTTCAAAGCCTTGTTATCTTCACGATGTTTTTACTCTACTCGCCGGAAGAAATCGTCATGGTCATATCAGCCTACCTTTTACTGGGAGCTGTCGGCATACCAGTCGGAGCAGCATTCAATGGCGGTCTAGGCTGGCTAATTGGCCCAACGGGCGGTTTCCTATTCGGCTTTTTACTAGCGGCAATAATCGTAGCGATCATCCGCAGGTATTTTATAGACACGCTGTCCAAGCTGATGAGCCAAACAGCTTTCGATGTTCTTATCGGGATAATAACAATCATTGTGTACTATGGCTGTGGCGTCGCTTGGTTGATGCTGTCAACAGGCATGCCCCTTTCTGTGGCTTTCAGCGTAGCAGTCTTGCCTTTTTTGATTCCAGACGGGATCAAACTGATAATCGCTGTGAAATGCGTTCAAGCCCTAAGAGAATTTGCCTCACAACTCAATTAGGACGAAACCCTGGTTCCAAACGGCTTTTCATGGGTCAAAGACTAAGTCGCAGTCTCACGTTAGCCACATTACAGATATTGTCCAAAAGCCGAAATCATCGAACAATTGGGGTGCGAACGAAAAGTCAAACAAACCTGCTACAGAATTGCGATTGTCTGCGATTTTCACACTGGCTAAAAATAAGCCAAAATGCAAAAGCTCTGGTCAGAAATTTGCTAGGCATGAGTAACATAATTTTTTGCTCGAAAAAACCCCGAAGAAATCGCAGACAATCGCAATTCTTTAGCACATAGCCTTGAATAACGCATTAGACAAAGAATGATATATAATGCTAGCGTTATGAATGTTGCACAACTGTCCGCGTGCTTCACAAAGAAGCTAAGGGCTTGATACCATGCCAGATAAATGACTTTTTTCATCATAGCCTGGCCTCTTTTGTTTAATAATGGCTGAAAAGAAAGGAAAATGGCTGACCACAAGCCTGATGTTTGTAGACCCTACATATATAGCCGTACAAAGGCAAGAACTTAAAAATCTATTAGATCCAAGCATATTATAAATCGAACATAACAGAGACCCTCATGCTCACTTGCTACACTGTGATAAAATCCTCTCGGTTGGTTTAAGACTGTCAATTGCAGGCTTAAACCCGGTCACTAGGGAGATTACAAAGGGGAGAGCTTATCCCAGATTGATAGGCGTCATTTATGTTAAAGAAGGTCGATTATCTACCGCTCGGCAGTGTGGTCATCATCCGTGGAATGATCAAGAAAACGATGATCGTTGCCCGCGGCCTAGCTGCCAATATCGATGGTGAGACTAAAGTGTTCGACTACGGCGGCTGTCTGTATCCGGAGGGCATCATAGGGGAGGACATCCTGTATTTCAACCATGCCGACATCGGGAAGCTGGTCTTTGAGGGCTTTTCCGACGACGATAATGTTTTGATGGTTGAAAACATCAACAATTGGCTGACTAGCATCCCGTATACACGCGGTAACCCGCTAGATATCAACCGGCTCAGGTACCCCAATGCCCAAGCCGGGCCAGTAGACGCAGTGGCTGAAACCACGCCAGTGGACACAGATGCTGAAGGAACGCCAAGCGGGGCCGCCGAAACAGTCAGCCCGACAACACTTATTCCATAGTTCTAAAGCGAGGATTTTGGGCATGAGCAGCGAAAGCGAGTTACAGACAACTTACAACAGCTACAACAGCCAGCGTTCGCAAGCCGAGCAGGACAAGCGGGCGATCGACGCCAAGATTGCCCGCCTAAAAACCGCAAGGGACCAGATCGCTCAAGAAAAACAGGCAATCGACGACTTGCGTCAAGCTGTGCGCAAACGCGAAAACCCTGACGAGGCCTGGAAGGGCAACCGCCGCGATACCCATAGCGAGTACGTCAAGTCGGACTTTCGGACCCGCTACAACAACTACTATGACGGCGTCGACGACCTCCACGATGCGATTATCCGCAGAATCGCCCAGCTGCAAAACGAGTCCCGCAACCTAGGCGGTTGGATCGGCTGGCTGGTCGACCAGGCAAACAACCTCTGGGCCGAGATCCAATCGCTCGTCAATTAAGGGCTTTATGGGGAGAAGCCCCACACGGGTTTCTCCAGATGAAGAGGAAGACTATGCTAGACCGCGACATCTCCATATCAAAACCGAGCTACGACAGCGCCATGGAGGGCCTGCTCGCTGCGACCGAGAACCTGGCCCCGGTGCCGGCCAGCCCGCCGGAGCTGACCTGCCGTGCGGCAACGCTGATCAAGTA
>WRNE01000068.1 GCA_009776725.1 Coriobacteriia bacterium | reverse complement strand
CAATTGCTAGGTTAACTAGACGGCAGAAAGGTGTTAGCTCAAATGGATGTCACTCAAGAAAAGAACCTTACTAACAAGGAAGTGCTAGGGTACTCGTTTTACAGTGTAGCTTCCATGCTGGGAATGATTACCTTCACTTTCTTAAACATGTTCTACCCTATTATCGGCATGAATATGACCTTGTTCTCAACAGCCCTGTTGGTCGCCCGTATCGGTGACTTTGTCATCACATTGTTCGTCGGGCCAATCATGGAAAAAGTGAAGCTGAAGTTTGGCGGCGGCAAATACCGTCCCTGGCTGTTCATCTTCCAATTTGTGATTTACTTCGGCATGGTTTTGTTGTTCTCTGACCCTGTGCCTGGGAATGACGTTGTTCATTTCATCGTTGTTGTCGTAGGCTCGCTGATGGTCAACACATCGATGAGCTTTATTGTCACAGCCCAGTTCGGGATCATCCCCCAAATGGCTGGGGCTTCAGCCGTTGACCGGAACCGTCTGACTGCCTGGAACTACCGGGCAATGACACTGGGGCAGGTATTGACTTCGGCTACTGGGGCCTTTGTGTTGACTTGGGTAGGAACGATTGTCGCTCCCCCACTGAACTACCTGGCCATGACTGCGGTCTTTGCCCTTTTCTACTTCGTTGGAATCGGAGTTTTGAGAGCCACTGCCAAACCCTATGACATTGTGGCCGATGACGCTCCCCAAGGGATGTCTATGCCTCAAGTCACTCTTGCGGACATGGCAAAGGCAGTGACCACCAACAGCCAGCTGCTCATTTACCTGCTTGCCCAAACCATTGCCTTCATTGGCCTGATGGCCATGATGAACGTGATGATCTATTACTGGCAGATGCTTGTCCCCTATACTCATGGAGTAGAGCCTTTGGCAGCATTCCCCGGCTTGTTCACGCTTGGCAATACCATTACCACGATCGGCAGCTTCATCTTCGCCTTGATTGGCCCCTCTATCGGGTTGAAGCTAGGCGGGAAGGCCAAGGCTATGTGGATCGGTCTGTTAATAGCAGCCCTGTCCGGCTTGTTAAACTTCTTTTTTGGTGCCGGCATGTGGGCCTTATATGTGGCAATCAGCATGCTCGGCACTTTTTCTGCAGCCCTGTACTCCGGCTTTGGTGTTAATTATGCACTTGACTGTGGCGAGTACGGCCTTTGGAAGACAGGCCAAGACCACCGGTTGGTTATTATGTCAATGACCAACATGCCTATGAAGATCTCGGCAATAATCGGTGGGCTGGTTTTATATGGCTTGGCCTTTATTGGCTTTGACGCTGAGGCATTCTCTGCCGCTTTTTATAGCAATGCTGTCCCTGCCTTTATAGACGATACGTTTGTGACTGGGTTTATGTTCCTGCTTTGCATCGTCCCCATGATCTGCAACTTGATAGCAGCTGCCCTGATGGCCTTTGCCTACAAGATCAAAGACGAGGATGCAGCGCTGTATGCAAAAGAGAATATGGAGAAAATGGGAGCAATGGGCATACCTCCCTTAGGCCCGCCCGAGGAAGAAGGCAATGCCTAAGGCCAAGAACACTTCTTGGAAACTGCATAAAGCGGGCCGGTCTAGCCTGCATTTTAAGTTGAGGTGCCAGGGTCAGGCAGCTATAGAAGACCCTTTCAAAGCCAGAGCGTCAAACTGACGGCTCGCCTTCCCAGACCCCACCGGCATCAACCGTACGAATCTGGGCACGCTTGATCTTGCCGCTGACTGTCTTGGGCAAGACATCGACAAACTCGATAATCCGCGGGTACTTGTAGGGGGCGGTAACCTGCTTGACGTGCTCTTGTAGCTCCACGGCAAGCTCGTCTGACGGCTGATAGCCTGCTTTTAAGGTAATGGTGGCTTTGATGATGCTGCCCCTGATCTCGTCAGGCACAGCCGTGACTGCCGACTCCAGGACAGCCGGGTGCTCAGCCAGGGCGCTTTCCACCTCAAAGGGGCCGATGCGGTAGCCAGAGCTTTTGATCACATCGTCGTCACGCCCGATAAAGGTGTAATAGCCGTCTACGTCGCGCCATGCCAGGTCGTGCAGGTTGTAGTACTCTCCGCNAACAGCGTCTAGTGTCCTCTCGTCGTCTCGATAGTAACCGACAAAGAGGCCAGGCGGGTACTTCTCCCGAAGTGANAGNATACAGATGCTGCCTTCGACTCCGTCGCCGACAGGCTGTCCGTTCTCGTCCAGCAGGCTGATGTCGAACAAGGGAGAAGGCTTGCCCATCGATCCGGGACGGGGGGTGAGCCAGGAAAAAGTCGCCAACAAGACCGGGCCCTCGCTTTGGCCAAAGCCTTCGCGGATGAGCTTTCCAGTGGCTTTTTGCCATTGCAGGCTCACTTCAGGATTGAGCGGCTCGCCGGCAGTGGCAAAGTTCTCCACGCTTGACAGGTCATAGGAGCCGACGTCTTCGGTAAGCATCATCCGGTACATGGTGGGNGGCACGCAGAACGTCTTNAGGCGGTAGTGCTCGATGCGNTTAAGCAGCTCGCTGGCCTCAAAGCGGATTGCATCATAGGCGAATATGGTCGCTCCGCAAATCCATTGGCCATAGATCTTGCCCCAGCCAAACTTGGCCCAGCCGCTGTCAGAGACCGAGCAGTGCAGCTCGTTTTCTTGGACCTGCTGCCAATAGCGGGCGGTAATGATGTGGCCGAGCGGATGCGCGAAATCATGCATGGCCATTTTAGCCAGGCCGGTCGTGCCGCTCGTAAAGTAGATCAGCATAATGTCGGAGTTCTTGGTAGCCGACTCGCCTGAAGGGCGAGCAAAGCTGCCTGTTTCCGACTCGAGCAAAGCGTTGAAGTCAAGCCAGTCCGGGTGGTTTCTATGAGCGTCGGCACGGGCATCGACCAGCATCGTCAGGCTCAAGTCAGAGGCGTCTGGAAAAGCTGCCTCGGCCTGGGNCACAACATAGTCGTCGTCTAAGGCCACCAGCGCTTTGGCGCCTGAGGTCTGAAGGCGGTACAGGATGTCTTTTGTGGTCAGTTGCACAGTGGCCGGGCTGAGGATCGCCCCGAGCTTGCATAGGGCGATCGCAATGACCCAGTACTCCCACCTTTGCCGCAGCATGACCATGACAATNTCGCCTTTGCCGATCCCNTGCTTGGCAAANACCAAGGCTGCCTGGTCGCTTAGCTTGGCCATGTCGGCGAAGGTAAAGGTCTTCTCCACATAATCGTCGCACCAGACCAAAGCNCGTTTGTCAGGCTCGACGCGCGCCCATTCGTCGACGACGTCGAAAGCGAAGTTGAATCCNTCGGGGATGTCTATTCGAAAGTTCTCTTTGAAGTCCTCATACGACTCGAAATCGGTACGGGGACAGAATTTGTTTATCACGTGGTCCATGGTTCCTCCTGGTCAGCCTAAGGGTTCGTTATTCCATGATCATAGTTACGAACGTGGCGGGCTCGTCCGAACCGCAACGCTGCCCATGGGGCAACATCGGATTGAAGTAGACGCTGTCTCCAACGTGTAACTCAATCTCTCGGTCGGCGAACACCAGGATTACCGTTCCTTTCGTGACATAGTTGAACTCTTGCCCACTGTGTGTGACAAGGGCGGCAGGCTCGTCACTGGCTTGCAATGTGACGAGCAGGGGCTGCATAGTCTTGCCCGAATAGGCATATGCGAGATCTTGAAAGTGATAGCCCGGAAAACGGTCGACTTTGCGTCCTTCTCCAGCGCGAACGACTTGAAAAGTATCGAGATGTGCTGATTTTCCAGTGAGCAGCACGCCCATGTCGACATTGGCGACATTGGCGATATGCATCAGCAGGCTGGCGGGTATGTTGAAGCCGGTTTTTTCATATGTGGAGTAAACCTCGCGGTCTTCACCTAAGAGGTCGGCAAACTCGTCGGCGCTATAGCCGAGAGCGTCCCGAAGGCCGGCAATCCGCTGGCCAAGGTCGCGCAGCTCGGTGGTCAGGTCCAGCGGGCTTGCCTTGGTAGAGGCCGTTAAAGCAGAGGACGTCCCCAGAGACGCCTCAGGGGAGACGCGGGCGAACGCAAAGGGAGATAACCCAAGAGGCGCCTCAGGGGACGTTCCTGCTTCATTTTTTGAGTCGTTGTTCATTCTTATCGATAATCCCTTTGCATCTTCGCTAGCTAAACAATTAGCTATTAACAGTTTCTAGGTGTCCGTTCATGCCTTGCCTTGTTAGGCTTTTGTCGCTGCAGGTTTTATTGTTTGCTCGTGCGCCTACTTAGGCCGGTTGCCAGTTGGCGCCTAGTTTGAGTGCTTGCTTGTTGTACTCGATTAAGTCAACATGCCTTGCTGACACACTGCTGTCGATAGCTGAATTTAGCACTTCTTCTGACGTAAAACTGGTGACAGCCAGCATTTTTCCTACCATAATCACATTTCCCAGCGTTCTGAGGCCGTTTTCGTTAGCCAAAGTAGTTGCTGGGATCGGATAGTACTGTATTCCCGCTCGAGGAGTATAGCCGCTGATCAAAGAGGAGTCCAAGATCACTATCCCACCAGGGACGACGTCTTCGATGTACCTTTCATATGAAGGCTGATTCATGACAATTAGGACATCCGGCTCGGTCACCAGAGGCGAGCCGATGGGCTCGTCAGAGATCACTACACAGCAGTTAGCGGTACCTCCACGCATTTCTGGCCCATAGGAGGGAAGCCAGCTTACCTCGCGGCCGTCAAGCAAGCCAGCGTAGGTGATGACCCTGCCAGCAAAGAGGATGCCCTGGCCACCAAAGCCAGCAACCATGACGTTGAGTTCATAGGCCATGTCAGTCCTCGCCTTCAGTCGAGCCTGCGGCGGCGCTTGAAGCCCCACTGGCAGCCGCCCCACTGGCAGCCGCCCCACTGGCAGCCGCCCCCGCCTTCACGTCCTTATAGACACCCAGCGGATAATAGGGCAGCATGTTCTGGCGCATCCATTCTAGGGCCTCTTGCGGGGTAAACCCCCAGTTCGTCGGACAAGTCGATATCACCTCGACTATCGAATAGCCGAGCCCCTCGATCTGGTAGTCAAAGGCTTTTCGGATCGCCCTTCGGGCTGCCCGCACATTGTTCGGGGTGTCTACAGTGACCCGCTGGGCAAAGGCTACCCCTTCCAAGTCGGCCAAGAGCTCGCAGACCCGGACCGGGTAGCCGACTGTCTCGATGTCCCGTCCGTACGGGCTGGTCTGTGTGACCTGGCCTGGAAGGCTGGTCGGTGCCATCTGCCCGCCGGTCATCCCGTAAATTGCATTGTTGATGAAGATCACAGTGATCTTCTCCCCACGCAAAGCCGCATGCACTGTCTCGGCCATGCCGATGCTCGCGAGGTCCCCATCGCCTTGATAGGTAAAAACCACGCGGTCGGGCAAGGCGCGCTTAATGCCGGTTGCGACCGCCGGAGCGCGTCCGTGGGCGGCCTGTGCCATATCGAAGTCGAAGTAGTTGTAAGCCAGGACCGAGCACCCCACGGGGCACACCCCGATGGTCTTTCCCTCGATTCCGAGCTGGTCGACCACTTCTGCCACCAAACGGTGGACGATCCCATGCGTACAGCCAGGGCAGTAGTGGGTCGACACCTCAGACAGTGACTTGGGTCGGGAGAAGAGCACCCTTGTGCTGGTCGGTTTATCTGTACCAGCCGCATCTTCGCTGGTCGTTGTGTCTTTTTCAGTTATTGCACTCATTAACGCCTCCTATATGAGCAGCGATGCCCGTGATCGCTTTTTTACTAGTCAGTCGGCTGCCGCGCCGCGCTGTCGGCTGCCGCGCCGCGCTTTGCCATTCCGCTGCGCCAGCCCCGCCAGCCCTTAGGCTTCGCCGGAGTAGATACGCCTGATTACCTCGAGGATCTCGTTGGGCGTGGGGACGATGCCTCCTGTATGCCCAAAGAAATGCACATTGGCCCGGCCGTTGTTCGCCAGCCGCACGTCGTCAACCATCTGACCCATGGAGAACTCGACGACTAGGAAGTCTTTACTGGTCTTGACCTGCTCGCCTATGGCGTCGTCGGGGAAAGGCCAGAGGCTGATGGGTCGAATCAGCCCGGCCGGTATCCCTTCCTCACGGGCCTTATTGACAGCGCTCCGGCTGACTCGGGCAGCAGCCCCATAGGCCACCAAGGTGATGAGGGCATCTTCAGTCAGGTAGCTTTCCGACAGCTGTTCTTCCTTTTTGATCTGCGCATAACGCTGATAGCGCTCGATGATGCTGGCCTCTAGCTCGTCAGGGTCAAGGTGCATGGAGTTGATGATGTTCTTCTTCCTTTGATCCCCATGGCCGGTCAGAGCCCAGGTCTTCTCCCCATATTTGCCGATGCTTTCCTCAGGCAGTTCGATCGGCTCCATCATCTGCCCGAGCAGTCCGTCGGCCAGTATCATCACCGGGGTCCGGTACTTGTCCCCGATGTCAAAAGCCAGGGCAACCAGGTCGGCCATCTCTTGTACGGTCGATGGCGCTAGGACCACTATCTGCCCGTCGCCATGGCCTGTGGCCCTGGTAGCCTGCCAATAGTCGGCTTGGGAGGCTTGAATGCCCCCGAGCCCCGGGCCGCCGCGCTGGATGTTGATGATCAATGCCGGCAAGTCGGCGCCCACCATGTAGGATATGCCTTCTTGCTTCAAGCTGATGCCTGGTGAAGACGACGAGGTCATAACCCTGACCCCGGCTGCCGAGGCGCCGTATACCATGTTGATGGCGGCAACCTCCGACTCGGCTTGCAAGTAGGTCCCCCCAACAGGCGGCAAGGCTTTTGCCATGTAAGCCGCCAACTCGGTCTGCGGAGTGATCGGATACCCGAAGAACAGCTTGCAGCCAGCGCGTAACGCTGCTTCTGCCAGTGCCTCATTGCCTTTCATTAAGACTTTTTCAGCCATGCTAATCCCCTACCTTCACCTCTCCACAGTGATCGCCACATCCGGGCACATCTGTGCGCACGCCAGACATGCTGTNCAAGCCTCGGCGTTCGTGCAGTGTGCTGGATTGTAGCCCATCGAACTGATCTGCTCCATGTCCAAGGCCATGATNTCCTCCGGACAAGCGTCCACGCAAAGGCCACAGCCCTTGCAATACTTCTGGTCAACGATGATTCGCGGCATCAAAAATCCCCTTTACTCATCAAGGCTATAAAACCCAGCGGGCCCTTCTATGAAAACCTGCTGCTGCCTCGATTTACAGGTTGGAAATGTAATCAACCATTCTCTCACAGCTTCAGGCGTTTGTGGAGATGAATCTTATATCAATAGTAGCTATAGCGGATCTTCTCGAACTCGTCGAAGATCCAGCGGTTTTGCTCGGCGATCGTTGGGTCGCCAGGCAGCCCCATGATAAACCCGCCAAAGGCAAAGCCGCCGTTCGGCGCCAGGGTATCGCAAGTCTCGCGCACGAGGCCCCGGATCATCTCTTCGTTGACATTGGGGTTGTAAGCCAAGCTATTGCCATCAAAGCCGCCGCATATAGCAAGCTTCGGGAACTTCTCCTTGATAGCCACCAGGTCGTTCATCGGCTCGGCTGGGTTCCAGGCGTTAAAGCCCATGTCTACCAGGTAAGGGACAAACTCGTCGAGCTTGCCGCAATTGTGGTGCATGGTAAGAATCCCGGCCTCCACGTAAGGGGCAATGTCAGCCCGCCAAATCGGCTCGAAGATATCGACAAACATCTCGACCGAGATGAAGGGAGCGCGCTCGTGGGCGATATCGTCAGCCTGGATGCCCATTTCAGGCTGGTAGTAGTAAATCGCCTTCTTTCGCAGGTCGATATTGATGTCGACGATGAAGTTCAACAAGGCCTTGACTTCCTCGGGCTCTTCAAAACAGGCAACCAAGCCATAGTCAAAGCCGGTAAAGGCCACCAGTTGCTGAAAGTAGGCCTGTCCGCCAATGGTCGAAGTGACAGCCTTGATCGTGCTGGGATCCCAAGCCGCCAAGTCCCGGTCGGCACAAAACTGCCAGTCTATCTCGTCGATGATAGCCGGCCTTTTTATCACATCGCGCCATTTGGTAATGTCGTCTAGAATAAAATCGTTTGGCTTGGGGATAGCACCGTTGTTAGCCGTCAGCTCACGTACCCACTTCACGCCGAAATAGTCGACACGCTCCCCTTCCCATGGCAGCTCCTTCGCCTTTAGCTGGTCTGGCCCCATCGAACCGTCAAAGCCCCGTACCCCGTCCATGGAAGATGGAACATATTCCGGCACCTCACCAGCAATCATCCGCATATAATTCTCTTTTGGAGTTAATGTAGGCATACCAGCCTCCTTTTTGACAGAAAATAGTTTCCACAACCCCAACCAGTATAGCTTAGCCTTGATTGCTTGCTTAAATCAATCAGGCTTTAATTCGATTAATGTGGAGAAAACCCTGCGAAGGGCTTTTCTCTTCGAAGTATCAGCTGCAGGAGGAGCAAATCACAAAAAGGCTGGGTTTTGGGCTGAAAAGGCTTCGACTGCATGAAACACTACTCGGCTGTGTCAGTAGTTGTCCGGGGTGCGGGCCAGGATCCA
>WRNE01000067.1 GCA_009776725.1 Coriobacteriia bacterium | reverse complement strand
ATGGGTTGGTGATCGACATGAGTCGACGCTACAACTACAGGCCGGCATGGAGCTGGTTCGAGCGATATTATGACACAAGTATTATCTTTACTATCAGCCTTTTTGAATTCGACGGTCCCAGCGGCACAGAGCTTGTCGTCCAGGTGATACCTCATGGAAATGAAGAAAGAGGAGTAGTAATCAATACTGCTGTCTTCTGGCCGGACGTTTATGAATACCATAAATACATAGATGATCGGATGAACAGTCGTCGGTAGCACATTTGGGTCTAATAAAAGCAGGTTTGGTGACGCATGGGAGTTACGCAGCGTAACGTCTACCTCTTCCCGTCGCTGGGGAAGAAGGAACTGGCAGCCGGGCTGAGGAGGCACTTCAAGGCCGATGGCTACAAGGCAGTGCGCGGCGAGGACGGCTTCGAAGTCACGGCTAGGCTCTTCGGGCGGAAGGGTAAGCCCTGCTTCGTGGTGCTGGACGAGGAGGGCGGCGGCGATGCCAAGACCCTCTCGCCTTCGCTAGCGATATCGCTGGGCTGCGGCGTGCTGGTCGCCGATGTCTTCGACAGCGACTACCTGGAGCTTAGCTACGCAGACAGAGCCAACGAGGGGGTCGCAGTGCTAGCGGTCGGACACTCATTCGAGTTGGGTATATTTGTGAAAGAAGGCGACATAGCAGCTCTGCATCCGCTTCTTAGGGATGAGAGCAGCGCCGACGAGCTCGACGGGATCTGGGATTCAGTAATCGGCGAGGAGGACGGGATGGATATCGTCGACGGCCTATCCGCAATCCTCGGACTGCTCGGCTGCGACGAGGATCCCATCGATTATGGTGAGGCACGGGTCATGCGGTTCCAAAAGGTCGATCCCAAGGAGCGCGGCTACGAGATCGTCAGGGATGGTCCGCCAAAGTTAAGAATACTGAAAAATCTAGCTATTATAATCAATAACTATCCACCACCACCGGTTTACTATTCTGTGATAATTGAAAGCATTGGCGGTCCGTCAAAGGGGTTTTCCGTGGTGCTGGCAGGCGAGATGGCTGAGCTGGCGGCAACGGATCCGACCCAATACGAATCCATAGAGGTCTTTGGCTTCAAGGATCCTTCGATACTTTCAGATAACGAGAACGAGCCTGAGCAAGTAAACTTGTCTGCGGATCTTTACCCCTACAAAACATCTGATGGAACGACATGCCTCAGAGCTGACTTCCCGGACGCGCAGATCCACAAAGGGATATTGATAGACGAATACGAGCGCTTCGCTAGTATAAAGGGCTATGGAGCATTCGGTATGTATTTTTCTTATACCCTAAAGATAAAACTAAAGATGAAACCTCTGGAAGGCTCACCAAAGCTTCCGCTCGTTGTCTGCGTGCATCCATTGGCTAACTGGGACGATGGTTACTCGGAGACACAATCGGAAGTTTTTGTTAACGATTCAGACTACGTGGAATATTATAGGCGAAGAGGGTAGGCTAGATCTGTGTCGATAATATATTATTGCTTCTGATAATATTGCAATAGATTAGTCAAGGAAAGGACACCTTGGGAACAACAACACAAAATGTCTACCTCTTCCCAGCACCGGGCAAGGATGAGCTGGCAGATGGTCTGAGGCTGAGCCTCGAATCGCTAAGCTACGAATCGGTCGAGCCCGACGAAGTGTTCGACATCGTTTTTGAGGTCAACGGGCAAGATGGGGAGGGGAGCTACGCTTCAATCGAAGCAGGAGGTATCGATGATGTGGAAGGATTCATCAAAGACCTTTCTAACTCCCTCGCCTGCGATGTCTTGCATGCCAGCCTATTCGACAGTGATTACTTATTACTTGCCTACCATAGCCACCAACTAGGTCGATCAACCACGGTCGGCGTGGGTATGCCCGAGTGGGAAGAAGACGAGATCCGGCAAGGCGAGTTCGACAGCTTTCTGGAGCTACTTGACAGCGGCGCCAATCGAGAAGAGCTAAAGGCGATATGGGACACCCACTATGCCTCTGCCGACGAACGCCTATATGGCATGCTGCCTCTGCTGGGACATCAGGGCAGCCTATATTCATCAGACGCCGACCCACATACCTTACGCTACAGGTGTTCTGCATCTGGCTCATATGAGTTGATTCACGAAGGGCTGCCACAACTTAGGTGCCATATAAAATCTCTAACTGTGCATAATAAAGGGAAAGAGTACCTCTTTATTGAAAACTCGGGCGGGCCATCGAAGGGGCTTACCATACTCCTCTATGGCGAGTCCATCGGCGAGCTCATGGACATACCGGAGCAGTGCGGGCAGATAAACCTCCGCGGCTACCTCAACCCGACAGTACGGCATACCTTTAGAAACGAGCCTAATAGGTTTTCGATGGCAGCAGGGTTTTATCCATACACTTCCAGCGAGGGGGTGCAGACACTCAGAGCCGACTTCCCCGACGTACCTATACCCGAAGGGCTGGTCATCGACCGCTCGAGGCGATATAACTATGCCCCTGTATATGCCGAGTTTGAGGATTATTTCCGGATCATCGCCCAGTTCGAATTCGCCATCACAAAGCCCATTGGTATCGAGAAGCTCGACCTGGCGATGCAGGTCTCACCATACGATAACAAGGGAAACAGTTCGATACATATTTTCGTAGAATTGATTCTAGGAAATTAGGGATGCAGCTGGCAAACCACACCAAGAGCCATCTATTCTGGGACTAGGGTAATACAACTACTTCTAAATAATACACGGACAAATATTCTGCTATTATGAACCTCATTGGCAGACGCCCAGGTAGTTGGAGTGGGCTGTGGATAAAAGACACCAGCTGGAATCGGAACTCGCGAGTCTATATGAGGCTCGGGTAGCTCTCGATACTCAGATTGCTCAGGTTAAGCGGGAGATCGAGCTTCTCAATCAACAACCTGCGCAGCATCCCGCTAGTGCAACTGAAACTAGGATTCTCCCAGATATCTTCGACCTTCAGTTAATCAAACCAGAGATAATAAACCAACAAAGCCCGCTTGCTGATCGTTTCATGCTATTCATGTCGCTGTTCGCAGGCCGTTTGGATGTCCATGCTCAACGCTTCCAGCGCAAGGACGGCAGAAGCGGCTACTCCCCGGTTTGTGCGCATAAATTCAATAACAGTTTCTGCCCAATGAGCCCCAGGGTACCAGGCAAGGCCAATTGCATTACTTGCTCTCATCAGGCTTTTCAGCAGATAACCGAAGATGAATTCGAGAGGCATGAGCAAGGGCTAGACGATAGGTGTTGTGATGTCATCGGTGCCTATTCGACTGACAAAGCAGATCACTGCACCTTCATCGTCGCAGACTTTGATGGCAAGTGCACGACAGCAGTTGAACATGGAGACAGCCTCGCTGGCTGGAAACGGGCTGCCGAGGCGGCTGGTCATTTCCGCCAGGTCTGCATTGCCAACCAGATACCTGCCTATCTAGAGGTTTCCAGATCGGGCGCTGGTTGTCATGTATGGCTTTTCTTTGCCGAACCGGTACCAGCCCAACTTGCTCGCCGGCTTTACTCAAAGCTTTGGACGCTGACAATGGAAAAGCACCCGGGACTGGACTTCTCTGTATATGATCGTTTCATACCTTGCCAGGACACTTTGTCTAGTACTGGGCTGCAAGGAAGCTTGGGAAATCTTGTGGCACTGCCGCTTCAAGGCAGGCCCGCGAAAGAAGGCTTCTCGTGTTTTTATGACCACCAGATGCTTCCCTATGCCGATCAATGGGAGTTTCTTAGCCAGATCAAGCAGCTCAGCTTGGCAGAACTGGACCAATCTATAAAGCGGCTGACGATGGTTTCAGATATCGGAGATCTTCTCCCCAATCTAGACGATGACAACAGCCAACAAAAGCCTTGGGATAAAAACAGGCCAGCAGTTACATTATCGAGTACCGATTTCACCGACCAAGTGGAGATTGTCTCAGCAAATATGCTGCATATCAAGAAGGTTTCACTGTCTCCCAAAGCCCAAAATGTGATCCGAAGGTTAGTCGCTTTTAGCAACCCTGAGTTTTATAGGAAGCAGCGGCAAAGGTTGTCTACCTATGATCAGCCGCGCATCATCACCACCCATCAGGAGGATGACGACTATTTGAGCATACCGAGGGGAGCACTGCCAGCACTGGTTGAGCTGTTGGATAGCGCCGATGCCCTTTACAGCATTCTTGACAAGACCAGCCCGGGTAAACCGATCAATGTACGATTTACCGGCGAGCTCCGGGATGATCAGCAGCAGGCGGCGGCAAGTCTTTTGGATCATGACAATGGTGTAATATCAGCCGATCCCGGTTATGGCAAGTCAGTGATAGCCGCCTATATCATTGCCTCCTTGGGAGTCTCATCTTTGATTATCGTCAACAACAGCCAGCTCTTAAAGCAATGGAAAACCAAACTCGAAGCCTTTCTGGAGATACTCGACGAGCCGCCTCTTAGGCTCACCCCGAAAGGACGAAAGAAGAAGACTGATACGATTGGCGAATACTCAGGGTCCAAGAAAAGCCTTTCAGGGCTGGTCGATGTCGCGATGTTCCAATCGCTCGAGAAGCAGGGGGTAGTCGAGGATTTTGTCAAAGACTATGGTCTGGTGATTATCGACGAGGCGCAGCATGTACCAGCCTTCAGCTTCGATTGCGTGGTGCAGCACGTCAATGCAAAGCATGTATACGGCTTAACCGCCACCCCATCACGTAAAGACAGGCGGACTCCGATCCTATTTTTGGGATGTGGGCCAATTAGGTATCAAACCAATGCCCGGGAACAGGCGGCGAAACGGCCTTTTGAGCATTATCTTATCCCCAGGTTTACCGGTTTTTTGATGACATCAACAAAAAATGAAACCTCCTTCACTGCTCTTCTAGGTGATCTGACTTCTGACAATGACCGTAACTCGCTGATCGCCGACGATGTGGCGAGAGCGCTCGACGAAGGCCGCAAGCCGATTGTTTTAACCGATAGGACAGACCATGTCTATGCTCTCGCCGAACTGCTGAAAGGCTCTTGCGACAATGTCATCACGCTCGTTGGCAAGCTTGGAGCTAAAGACAGAAGAGCAGTCTTCGGACAGCTTTCCGGCTTGGCTGACGATGCCAGGTTCGTGATTATCGCAACCGGGCAATTCGTTGGGGAGGGTTTTGATTATCCCCGGCTGGACACACTATTCTTAGCTGTTCCGATCTCTTGGAAGGGCCGTATAGCTCAGTATGCGGGTCGGTTACATCGGATATATGACGGCAAGGCAGACGTCCGTATCTATGATTATGTGGATACAAGCATACCGATGCTTAATAGTATGTATCACAAAAGGTTGAAGAGTTATAAATCAATAGGTTATCAGATTATGACTGTGCCTGGCTCCAGTGATTCAAGCGATAATAGACTTACTAATAGCTTGATATATGGCAAGGATGATTATTGGCCGGTTTTCCAGCTTGATTGTACGAATACCATTAAAGAGGTCGTTATATCCAGCCCGAAGCTGGCGCTGCATCAGATCAACAGGGTAACGGATGCATTGGCATCGCCTCTCTTGAGAAACGCTGTGATCACTGTTTGGACTCTTCCTCCAGACGACTTGTCCCCATCGGCTAAAGCAACGGCTCAAGCCGGCATCGAGCTGCTTAGAGAGCGTGGCGTCAAGGTTGCCACTGTCTCTGGTCTTTTCCAAAAATACACTATCATTGACCAGCAGATCATCTGGTATGGCAGCCTCAATCTATTAGGCAATGCCATGAAATCGGATAATCTGATCAAGCTAAACGATCTATCGATTGCCAAGCGGCTGTTGGCTGAGTCGAGTAGTGCAAATAAACCTCAAACGCCGGAGCCGCATGATAGTAAGACTCAGTTAGGAGCCCAATGAAAGTCGACGATCTACGCGCCATACTAGCTAAATACGATCTGGACACAACGCGAAAGCTGGTTGTGGAGCTATACAAGCTGACGCCCAAGCGGCAGCGGGTAGAAGCCGGGCTCGACGAGCTGATCACTGACTTTGCCAGCACCGACAGACCAGCTCGGAAGCAGCGGGCTAATGCGGATCTGATCAGCGATTTCCCGACGCTGACCAGTCAGGCCGAGACGTTCAT
Source organism: Coriobacteriia bacterium (assembly GCA_009776725.1). Taxonomy (GTDB): domain Bacteria; phylum Actinomycetota; class Coriobacteriia; order Coriobacteriales; family UBA8131; genus WQXZ01. Next base: position 2,394 of record WRNE01000067.1, on the reverse strand, counting down.
CTAGTATGCCTTTGAGGGCTTGTATTTCGTACCTAATCGGATAGTATCAAAGAACGAGCGATCGAAATGGCGGGTACCAGCCCGTCGTTTGATTAAGTCTTTGATTGCTGTTANCGGGGAGAATGCCGATTCTGCGGCGCTGCTGCTGGTTGAGATGTACCGCATGCTTAGCCATGCCTGCTCCTACTACATTTTCAGCACCGAGGCTCCATTCTCAGCAGTCGGTTATGAACAAGCTAACCTACTTGACACTGTGTTAGCCAAGCTTTTCTCTAACGGTTTTACACAAGACAGCATCCGCCTGGCAATCTACACTGTGCTGGAGAGCAATGTTGACCGGGAGACGCTGCATGCCTCGCTGCACTATTGCTTGTTGCGCTGTTTGAAAACAGCTGAAGCAAAGCAGATCGCCTTGGAAGAATGTATATATTATGTGGATAATTACATGGATTCGCATATGTCTCCATACTCTAGCCGCCGCTTTCTGATATCGTACGGTAGCGACAGCATAGGTAGGTTTCGAGCCGATGAAGCAATTGGCCAATGTGCCGAACTATATCTTTTGATTACCATCGGCCTCCATGTTTGCGATCAGGGGGTTAAGTTTTTTAAGAAGTACTACCCCAGTAAGAATAACAAGGAAGTGGGTCTGTATGTATTGCTGAGGATCCTCGGCAGTTATATCGACGATGACGACGAGATGGTTGATATCTGGATCAGTGTATATGAAAAAGCTATTACAGCGGGCATAATACCCCGTGATGAACTTGTCATTGCGTATAGGGAGATAACTGCCAGGCGATTAGCTGACTGAGAAGGTACCTGCGGGGTTAAAGCAAAGGCGAAAGGGCGCAAGGGCGCAAATAGTCTGAGATGTGGAGTTGCTGCTGACCGATGCCAGTTAGGAAAACCAACAGCTGTGTTTTATCCCCTGGTTCTGTTTTTGTTAATATTTGACGAGCAACTGCATCGGAAAATGTTAAATTTGCAGTGATAAGTCCCTCGGATTATGTAAAAGTGCGTTACTTGAAGAGGTTATTTTAACTGAGCTGTCGCTGGTCCGAACTTCCTAGCGGGCTAAGTATCCGTAGTGTGGGTGAAGGAACAGGAGTTTTTCTCCAAAAACAAGAAACCGCATGTAAAGAATGGTGTCTGCGCTTGTAAAATGCCCAATCCTTTCCCATGCCCCTCTTTTGGAGAGGCAAATCACACTCACAAACACTCTATGTTTACATTACGTAACAGCATTATCCGACCATATCGGGCATTCATGCCAATTCTCTGGGTAACCTAGCAGTCCCCTGTTTATCTTAGGATGCCTCGCAAACAGGGCTTCCAGCCTGTCTGCCCAGCTACTTTGTGGAGCTATGAAACTTAACAAGTATTTCAGAATAGTCAACGTTCCAAAAGCCTTGTCCTTGGAATCCTCAAGCTCAATTGGCTCATGCCACATTATGTTCTTCTTGTCTGGAAGAATTGGTTTGACTGGATAGCGTTGGTTCCAGAACCTGCCATGGTGGGCACAGTTGTTGCGAGCGCTACGCAGGGTACCCATCCAGGAGTCCAAGATCACTGGTGACTTCAATCCATATTTTCTTGCAATTACTCTCTTCGTACCCTTTGGTGCTCCCCAGAGTAAATGGCACAAAGTACCAAATTCAACGATCTCCAGCAGGATCCACAATGGCAGATATTCACCATGCTCATCAGAGTAGCGGTCATGAAACCTCTTTACCGCTGTATTGCCATTTTTGAGCTCACGCATGCAAAGTGATCGAGCGTGTGAGAGAAATGCACGATGCGTATACACAATATTGCCATTGTTATCCATAGTCTCGATACCAGGGAGGTTGTTTAGGTTTAAGTAACCAAAAGGCCCTTGGGTAATAGCTAAATTAAGAATCAGATCGTTACGAATGGCAACCTCCACCCGTTCGATAGCATCGAAAACGAGAAGTCTCAATTGACGATCAAAAACATATCTGTCCCAGATTACATCAAGGTTGGTTCCAGGGTGAAAGGACCACTCACCATCCTTACCTATATTTCGGAAAGAATACCAATAACCGCTCAGCCGGTGATAACTGACGTTCTCAAGATGCTTTACCAGCAAATGTCGATCTGCGAGGAGCCCTTTTTCAAGCAGCGAGTCAACCTGATCGTCAATGGTCATTGCCTGTTCCAGGTACTTCAATTTTCTCCTTACAAGAAAGCACCCGCCTGTTGCGCTTCATTGAGAGGCTTGGCGGGTATCGCATAGATAGTGTAGCACAATTGTGGCTTTTGGTGTATCCCGTAGTTTGACACCCACTCTCTAGCAGAGAAATACAAAACCACTGCTACCACTGGCCGAAAGGCCAATCTTTTTGTCAAGTTGATGGAAATTTCATGTGT
>WRNE01000066.1 GCA_009776725.1 Coriobacteriia bacterium | reverse complement strand
GTCACAGTACAATCCTTTACCGGATATAGGATTTCGAGTAAAGGAGAAAGGAAAGTGAAAGACATGCCGATACAGAACACTATAAGGGATATGTACAGGAGAGGGGAGTCGAAATCCGGCATCGCCAACGCGCTGGGCATCGACCGCAAGACCGTGAGGAAGTACCTGGAGATGGACGATTTCTCGCCGGAGCCGCGAAAGCCCAAGGCCAACCAGGCCGCCTCCGGCTGCTCGCCCGCTTCAGGTGTTATTGCTAATCTAAAAGGGAGCCAATATAATTTAAAAAACCAGCCGGAAAGTGTACCACCTGGTTCACAGTCTTCAGACTGGAGAAACCCTAGCCTGGGGGTGGATATAGAGTGATCGGCATGATGGACAAGCACACGATAAGATCATTGAAGGACCAAGTGAAGTCAATCAGGGAGATTGCCCGGACTACCGGTTTTGCCAGAAAGACTGTGAACAGGCACTGGGAAAGGTACCAAGAGCAACTGGGCCCTCGGCTAGCCCGGCCTCCGGCCCGCCTGGCTGGCGGTCAGGCCGCTTGCCAGGAAGGCCTCGGTGATCTGGATCTTCTCGTCTTTCGTGTACATGTTGCAGACTCCTTCCTGAACCAGATATGGTCCAACTTTTCGTCCGCACCCCCAATCGTCAATCTTTAGCACTTAGCCTTTAATAACGTGTTAGGTAAATAGTAGTATCATACTAGTGTATAGAAATAGGCATATCGGCGCCAGCTTCCCCAAAAAGGCAGTGGGCCTATACAAACCAGCCTGAAGAGAAGGTCTTTTGACTCCATGACTAACGTTATTCATGAAAAGGAGCTAGCGCAGTTAGATGCTTCTTGTCCCGGCACGACGATCAGGGGAGCATGACACTCTTCTCATTTGGATGGCATTTCGAATTCAATGCATACATGCTACATAGCACAGAGCACCTCCAACTAGGAGCAGAAGAGCGGTTGCATATCTTCCTGCTCAAGTTGGGCTTTAACAGCCAAGAGCATAAAAACAATGAAAATGGAAGGCGCTGTCAAGCAAGTAAAAAACACGCTACATCGTATTTTCATATGCTGGAATAAGGTAAGCGACAGTGCTAAGCTAATCGCATAGGGCTTTTACTGAAAAAGCAAAACGAATAAGAAGGTATGAAATGGAGGCAATATGCCACTGACAGAAAAAGAGAACTACATGCGGGTGGTCAACGGCGAGATCCCCGAATGGGTACCGCGAACCTCGTTCGCGTCTCCTGGTTTTCCACCAGCAACCGGTATGGCTGGCCCGCTAGGTTTTGGGGGCGAGATGATTACTGATGACGATGGGAACATCATCGGCTTCAGAGACAGGTGGGGAGTGGAGTACGTCTCTACAAAAGAGACAAGCAATGCAGCGTTGCCAGTTCCAAATAAGTTCATCCTTGACGATATCCGCAACTGGCGCGATGTCATTAAGGCCCCAGAAATCCCGGATCTAGACTGGGCAGAAGAAGCGAAGAAAGGCCTAGAGCGTTTCGACCGCACCCAGACTGCTATCTACTCGGGTTCTAGCGGTTACTTCTTGCCGCTAGTTAACTTCATGGGCTTCACAGAGGGGCTGTGCGCTATGATCGAAGAGCCAGACGAAGTGATGGCGCTGTTCGAGTATATGCACGAGTACTATAGCAAGGTCAACCAAATTGTCCGCGACTTTTACCGTCCTGACCTGTTCTCGCTTAGCGATGATATCGCAGCCGCTGGAGCACTTTTTGTCTCACCGGAGATCTACCGTCAATTGGTCAAACCATGGCATGATGCTGACGCCAAGCCGTTTAGGGATGCTGGTATTCCAATAGCCATGCATTGCTGTGGTCTATGCGAAGACATCGTTCCGGACTGGGTTGAGATGGGCGTTCGCGTTTGGCAACCAGCCCAGATCCAAAACGACCTGCTAGGTATCAAAGAGACCTACAAAGGCGTACTGGCATTAGAAGGCTGTTTCGACTCTCACGGGCCTGCGAATTACCCACATGCTCCAGAAGAGCTAGTGCGTCAGGCAGTCCGTGACTGCATTGACACTTATGCACCAGGCGGTGGCTTCATTTTCTGGGCTAGCACTTATGGTGACTTAGAAGATCCAGATACTGCCAATAAAGCACGTTGGATCACCGAAGAGTACGATGCGTATGGAAGGACTTTCTACCAGAAATAAGTTTCAATAAAGTATATAATACTTAAAACATATTCTTCGGATATCTCGAATATGTCTGCCCCCGGTGAGGGATTCTTCGCCGGGGGCAGTGCCTTAAAGGCTTCATATACAAGTTGATATTCCTATCTGTTGGAGCCCAAGCCAACATATCACCGCCTTGTTTGTTGCTAGGAATACACTATGTAGCAGCACGGACAGTACGCCTCTGAACAGGAATAGTCGTTTATACTGGGGGAGCTAACTTTTCCTATATATTGTGTAGGCTTAAGTATAGTCGGCAGACTGCTTCAGGGCGTAAAAGAGCTAGCATAGCATTAATACAACAAATTGAAGCCAGTTCAGCAGATCACCAAGAGACCTTCCTTAATGAGGAGCAAGATGCTTAAACGAAACCCATCTAGACAAAGTCACTCAGCTTTCATCCCTCCAAGCACCGACCTGTCTCCATCAGGCTTCGTAAGCCTAAGAGGCATTAAGCCGTCCAAAAACCCCAAGCCAGGCATTCACAAAGCGCTATGTCTTCTCCTCATAGTCATGCTCGTGACGTCATTGAACGGCTGTAGGCTGGTAGAGGATGCAGGCAATGGCCAAAAGGCCGGATCTGGCGCACCAGTGCGCATTGGGACGATGGCCACAGAAGACTTTCTCCCATATTGGCTTGCTGAGCAAAAGGGCCTTTTTGAGTCGGCGGGCCTGAATGTGTCAATCAATGTCTTCCAGTCTGCCCATGAGCTGTCTACCGCGATGGCGGCGGGCGAGATCGATATGGCTATGACTGACCCGATGGTCTCGATATCGTTGGCCGCTGGCGGCACTGCCATCCAAATACTTTGGGTGACCCTCGGGCAGACAGCCGAACAGGGGCGTTTTGGCATATTGGCGCATCCAGACAGTGGCATTGTTTCGCTCAGCGACCTTGCTGGGGTGCCCGTAGCAATTGGTAGTAATACGATACCAGAATACACATACGACCGCTTGATGGCAGCGGCGGGAGTCCCTGCTGGCCAGATAGTATACGAAGAGGTAAAAATGGTCCCGGTGCGTTTTGAGATGGTGTCCAACAACCAGGTCGCAGCTGCTGCGTTACCGGCTTCGTTGTTGTATTTGGGGGAGAAGACCGGGCTTGTCCTGATTGCAGACGATTCGGCTGGCGAGAACATCTCACAAACAGTGATGATAGCCCGCGAGGACTTTGTGACGAAACAGTCTGGGACCGATGTTTTACAGCGTTTGCAGGAAACATGGGATTCTGCAGTCAAACTGGTCAATGCCGACCCCGAGAGCTGTCGGCAGCTTTTGGTGGAGAAGACCCAGCTTCCGCTACCGATCGCTGATGATTATCCGGTACCGACTTACCCTGAGGCCAAGCTTGCAGCTGATTGGATGATAGACAATGTGCTTGACTGGATGACGGCTAAATCATATCTGACAGTCAATGTTGCCTATGAGCCGGCAACCGGCCGTTTAGTCGTGCCGAACTGAGCAGCGCTGCATGTCAGCTCAGTAGTAGAAGTATTTAAGAATCATTAAAGCGATGCCTTATAAACTGGAGCTTAATGGTATTACCCTGACTTATACCAGCACAGCTGGTAGCGTTACAGCCTTGGCTGACCTTGACTTGCAACTGAAAGCAGGGGAGCCCGTGGCATTGATCGGGCCGTCTGGGTCCGGCAAGACCACGTCCCTCCTGCTTGCCGCAGGACTGATCAAACCAACTCGAGGAGAGGTGATAATCGACGGTGAACCGATACTTGAGCCACGCTCGCAAACAGCTTTAATATTGCAGGACTATGGGCTTCTCCCCTGGAAAAGCGTCTACGAGAACGCTGCACTTGGCTTGCAGATACGAAGGGTCGACCGGCTTGACCGGCGGCGGCTGACGGAAGAGGCTTTGACAAAAGTAGGGCTACTGCCATACGCAGGCATGTATCCAGACGAGCTGTCTGGGGGAATGCGCCAGCGGGTGGCTTTGGCAAGAGTCTTGACCCTTGACGCCGACCTCCTGTTAATGGACGAGCCCCTAAGCTCTCTAGACGCCTTGCTGCGTGAGACCATGCAAGACATGTTGCTTGACCTGTGGAAAGAGCGCTGCTATAGCCAACTGCTAGTGACTCACTCAATAGAAGAGGCTGCTTATCTCGGGGCGAGGATAATCGTCATGGACGAAAGCCCCGGCCGCATACGGGCAGAGATAGCCAACCCCCAAATGGGCGGCCACGATTATCGAAGCGACCCTGCTTTTTTTGAGACCTGCCAGCAGATCAGGGAGACCTTGGCTGAGGGCTCTAGTACCCGTGTGGATAAGACCATGCCTGCCGGCGATGAAATGAACGCTGACCATGCGTAGGGCGCTCGGGTACATGCTGGCCAGTGCGATTATTCTAATCGTTTGGAGCCTGACAGCGATAATCGTGGACTCACCGGTGCTGCCAGCCCCATGGGCCTCTTTCCCGATGATCGTTGCCCACTTAGATGACCTTGCTGTGCATTTCGCCATCAGCTTGTACAGGGTCTTGGCAGCGATGCTGGCAGGCACCTTGTTTGCAATGCCCTTAGGCCTAAGCCTGGGGCGCTCACCCAGACTGGATGCAATATTCGGGCCCTTGCTGTATTTGCTGTACCCGATCCCAAAGATCGTGTTCCTGCCGGTCTTGCTAGTGCTGTTCGGTTTGGGCAACACCCCAAAGATAGCCTTGATTGCCTTGACGATCTTTTTCCAGGTCCTGGTTACTGTACGCGATGCAGCCAAAATAGTCCCGGAAGCAGCTGTTAGCTCAATACGTTCTCTTGGCGCCAACCGCTTCGACGTTTTTTGGCATGTCGTCTTGCCTGCCAGCCTGCCTGAGCTTTTTACCGCATTACGCATCAGCTCTGGGACAGCAGTAGCAATTCTGTTCTTTGCTGAGGCAATAGCCGGGTCGACAGGCTTGGGGTTCTTTATCGTTAACAGTTGGGCACTCCTAAACTACCCGGCGATGTTTGCTGGAATCATTGTCATGGCTTTGCTTGGGGTCGTGCTGTACGAGTGCTTCGACTTATTGGAACACCGATTATCAAGGTATCGAAGCGGTTTTCGGATAAACAACTAAAATATGGCAAAAACATACTTTAGCTGCCACAAAACTAGTCTATTTGTTATCATTACCTAGTGATTAGATGTAAGCACGGTAGACGTCTAGATGATTTTAAGTCACATGCAGGGCGAACTGTTGTCGATATGTGTGACGTGTAGCGTGCAAGCGTTGAGCCTAGTAGTATCGTAGCATGCAAAAAAGCAAGCGTGGTCTTCTCCAGATAAAGGGTCGGCAGGCTTGGTTTAGGAGGCAAGTAATGAGAAAACGTTTGATGCCTGTTGTGTCGGGCATCCTGTTGGTGGTATTAGTATCGGCATGCTTGGCCGCTTGCAGCAGCAAGGGCGACCCCGTCGATTATGCGGGCAAGTATGTGATGACCAAAGCGATCGACAACGGCATTTTGCTCGAGGGAGAGGCATTTGAGCTGAATTATCCTGCTGACGAGAACTATATCGAGATCATCGACTCGATCAATATTGTTTTTGTTATCGACAGCAAGCGGATTGAGACCACGTACACTAGGGAAGGCGACATTTTGCATGTTGACGACCCCGCTGGCATCGTCGACCTGCTCTTTGAGGACGGCGATATTGTCTATTCTGAAGACAGTGGGGCGTATAAATTATTCTTTACGAAAATTCCATAGCGAGGCCGCTGCTCAAAGCAGTAAGCAAAGATTTGGTGGCCTCGAGACGGGGCCACTTTCATTGTTAGAGCATATTTGGTTATGGTTCGAGGAAAAGTGAGGAGATGAAGAAGCAATGAGCATGGAAGCAATCGACGAACTTCGATTATCCGGTTTGGCCCAAATCGAGACTGCTGCCAGCAGCGCCGACCTAGAGCAGCTGCGCGTAGCAGTGTTAGGCAGGAATGGGTCTTTGACATTGATGCTGAGGGCCTTGGGCTCTATACCCGCTGACGAGCGGGCAGCAGTGGGGAGGGCTGTGAACTCGCTTCGTGACGAGTTCGAATCGGCGTTTGCTGCGCGCAAGGCATTGCTTGCAGATGCCGAGCTGGATGCCCAGATTGCCTCTGGATCGCTCGACATCACCCTGCCTGGTCGTCCGATGGCGATTGGCAGCCAGCACCTGATTTCCCAAATCACCGAAGAGATCAGCGAGGTCTTCCGGGGCATCGGCTATACGGTCGTCAGCGGCACCGAGGTCGAGACCGACTACTATAACTTTACAGCCCTAAACACGCCGCCCGACCATCCCTCTCGCGGCTTGCAGGACACTTTCTACATCCGCGACCGTTCCGGCGACCAGGCGGTTATCGAAGGCGAGTCGGACGTGGTTCTGCGCACCCAGACCAGCGGCGTGCAAGTGCACACCATGGAGCAACAAAAACCGCCAATCTACATTCTCGCCCCGGGCCGCGTTTTTCGCCGTGACGCTCCCGACCCGACGCATCTTCCACAGTTTTCGCAGATCGAAGGCTTGGTTGTGGATAAGGGCATAACCTTTGCCGACCTGAAAGGGACAATGGACTTTTTATGCCAGCAAGTGTTCGGATCAGACCGCAAGACCCGCTTCCGCACGCATTTCTTCCCGTTTACCGAGCCCTCGGCCGAAGTCGATGTAAGCTGCGGGGTCTGCGGGGGAGTCGGCTGCCGCTTCTGCAAAGGCACCGGCTGGCTGGAGATCCTAGGATGCGGCATGGTCGACCCGAATGTCTTCGGCTTTGTCGGCATCGACCCAGACGAATACTCAGGCTTCGCTTTCGGCTTAGGCATCGAACGCACCGCCTGCCTCAAATACAACGTATCCGACCTGCGCATGTTGCTGGAAGGCGACGTGCGTTTCCTACGGCAGTTCTAAGGAGGCAAACATGAAAGCATCGCTTCGATGGCTCAAAACCATGGTCGACGTGCCAAACGACCTGAAAAGCTTCACCGAGCAGCTCGACCTGACAGGGACGGCCGTGGACTCGGTCGACTCCGTCGGCAAAAGCCTGGACGGCGTCTATGTCGGGCAGATAGTCTCCAAGGAGCAGGTCCCGTCCTCTGACCATCTTTGGATAACGCTGGTCGATGTCGGAGGGCAGAACCTTTCGCCTGGCGGCCAGCCAGAGCCTCTGCAGATAGTCTGTGGTGCGCAAAACTTCAATACTGGGGATAAGACCGCCGTCGCTTTGATCGGCACGACCCTGCCTAACGGGACACAGATAAACAAAACCAAGCTGCGTGGCGTGGAGTCTTTCGGCATGAACTGCTCAGCCCAAGAACTTGGCCTAGGCGACGACCATGAAGGCATATTGGTCTTGCCCGAGGATGCTCCTATCGGCATCCCTTTTGCTGAATACATGCAGCTAAACGATGTGGTCTTGGATCTTGAGATTACACCTAACAGGCCTGACTGCATGAGTATGCTAGGCGTAGCCAGGGAAATTGCAGCGGTATATGACACAAGCTATAACCTGCCTGGTATATCAGACCTGCTTGAGGGGCAGGCTAGCATCAAGACCCTTGATTCCAGCGAGGACATCGACAAGCTTGTGTCGGTCAGCATTGACGACGCGGACCGTTGCACACGTTATACAGCGCGTTTGATCAAAGGAGTCAAAGTCGGCCCTTCACCAGACTGGTTGGTCGAAAGGATCAATGCTGCTGGAGCTAGATCGATCAACAATATCGTCGATATCACTAATTACATAATGTTTGAAGTCGGCCAGCCCCTGCATGCATTCGACTATGACTGCCTGCAAAAAGACGCTGAAGGCAAAGTGCATATCAGGGTTAGGGCAGCCCGTGAGCATGAGGCCTTTACAAGCCTTGACGCTGTCGAGCGGGTCTTGGATCCCGATGTGTCCTGCATCGTCGATGCCAATGCCGGTGGCGAGGATGGTAAAACCATTGCACTGGCCGGTGTGATGGGCGGCCTGACCAGCGAAGTCACTGAAGACACAGTCAACATCCTGCTCGAATCGGCGTCCTTCTCCACAACCCATACCTCTCGTACGTCAAGGCGCTTGAAACTGGTGTCGGAGTCGTCCACCCGGTTTGAGCGGGGGGTCGACGACGCAACTTGCAACGATTTTTCAGACCGCGCTGCCCAGCTCATGGCGGTTTTGGCAGGAGGAGAGATCGTTCCCGGTGTGATCGACGTCTACCTCAAGCCACGGGATATCCCACAGCTGGTTTTCCGCGTTGGGCGTTTCGGGAAGTTTGTCGGCCAAGATATTCCCGCCGATGAGGTCGCTTCGATACTAAAGAGGCTCGGCTGCCTAG
>WRNE01000065.1 GCA_009776725.1 Coriobacteriia bacterium | reverse complement strand
CTGCAATACCCTCCAAGGCTGTTACCTGCTACAACGCAACATAGCATAGATTATAAAACAAGCTTCGCTGTATAGGAAAGTTGCACTGTTGAAAGTTGGATTGCATGGGCAAATACTACGTTTGGCACTTTAGCTGTTTTTGAAAACAGGGACCAATAGCCAGATGTCACATCAAGTCAAAGGGGTCGATGTCGATTGCCCGGTTGACTTCAGCAAAGGGCCGCAAGTCTTTGAGGGCTTTGGAGATATGCCCCGGAAGGTCGCTGTCAATACTGGCTTTCACGAGTATATGCCAGCGGTATTGCCCCTGTCGGCGCGAGATGACAGCAGGGCTTGGGCCAAGCAGCTTATAGTCACTGGGCAGGTTTGCGCGCAAGAGGCCTGCCATTTCATCGATTGCCGCATGCACCAGGCCGAGGTCTTCTCCCCATACTAAAATGTTGGCCAAGCGGGAGTAGGGCGGGTAGAAAAACTCCCGCCTCAGCTCTTCCTCTGCGTCTAGGAACAACTGGCGGTCATGGTGGGCGGCTGCCTGAATGGCCACGTGGTCCGGCCAGTAGGTTTGGACGATGACCCGTCCGTCCTGTTCGGCGCGGCCGGCGCGGCCGGCTACTTGCTCGAGCAGCTGGTAGGTACGCTCGGCAGCGCGGAAGTCGGGGAGCTTTAAAGCGGTGTCGGCGATCAGCACTCCGACCAGGGTGACCTCGGGGAAGTCGAGCCCTTTGGCGATCATCTGGGTGCCGAGCAGCACCCCATGGCTGGCTGCGCCGAACTCCTCTAAGCGGCGCTCATGCCCGTAGCGCCCGCGGGTCGAGTCTGCGTCCATGCGCACGATAGGCGTGCCTTGAGGCAACAGTTGTTGCAGCTGGTCGAAAGCGTATTGGGTGCCAGGCCCCAACTGACGCAGGTAAGGCGACTGGCAGTCTGGGCAGCGGGCTGGCACGGGGAGCTCCCAGCCGCAGTGATGGCAGACCAAGCGCGGCGGATGCTCGTGAAAAGTCATGGAGGTGGAGCAGTTTTGGCAGGTGGGCACATATCCGCAGTTCCGACAAAGCAAGAAGGAGGCAAAGCCCCGACGGTTAAGCAGTAGAATTGCTTTTTGCTGCTTGTCGACGACCTCTGACAAGGCTTCTTGCAAGGCAGCCGAATACATGGTCTTGTTCCCTTGGCGAAACTCGAGTGTGAGGTCGACGACCTGTATCGGCGGGAGAGGACGCCCGTTTGGCCGCTCGGGCAGTTCGACACGCTGCATCTGTCTTCGCTGGACGGCAGCCAGCGTCTCCATCGAGGGCGTTGCGCTGCCCAGCACAAGCAGGGCACCGGTGTCAGAAGCGAGTCGGCGGGCTACGTCTTGGGTCTTGTAGCGAGGCGCCGAGCTTTGCTTGTAACTGCCTTCATGCTCCTCGTCGATGACAATGAGGCGCAAGTCCTGAAGAGGGGCGAAGAGCGCAGACCGGGCCCCCACAGCGACGCGGGCAGCTCCTGAGCGCAGCATGTCCCACTGGTCAAAACGCTCGCCAGCCGACAAGCGGGAATGGAGCACGGCAACCTGCTCGCCGAAGCGAGCGCGAAAGCGGGCAACTGTCTGGGGGGTGAGCGAGATCTCGGGCACCAAGACTATCGCTGTACCTCCCGCTTCGAGCACTGTGCGGATTGCTTGGAGGTAGACTTCGGTCTTGCCCGAACCGGTGACCCCGTCGAGCAAGATGGGCTGGACGGGACGCGTGCGGTCTGCCAAAGCCCCTCTGATTGCCACTAGGGCGGCTTGCTGCCCGGCTGTCAAGCCTGTGATCTCGGCACTCTGTGGCAGTACAGGTGCTTGGCCACGCACCCGCCGCCTCGTTTCAATCGCCACAAGACCGTGTTTCTCCAACGATTTCAGGCTCGCCGAGGCGTTCTCCACAGCCAGCCCCAATTCCGATACACGCAACTCGCCAAGACTGAGGGCTGAAAGGATGGCCTTTTGCTTGGTGGCGTTGGCTGGCGGAGCATAACCTGCCCCAGCATCGGTCAGCCTCACCCAACGGTCGTCGACAGGCCTTACCGCAGCCTGCGACAGGCCCCAGTTGCCCTCCTCGTCCTTGCGAAGGCGTGGCGTCAGTCCGGGAGGAGTGAACAAGCGGATGGTCTCGCTGATGGGGCAAAGGTACTCGCGTGCCATCCAGTAGGCCAAGCCTAATTGGCCGGCATTAAAAAACGATGTGGATAAAACCTCTCGGACCGGCTTGATTTTCTGCTCATCCAGGTTGGCCAGAAGGGTGTCTGAGACTTCGACCACATAGCCAAGCGCTGGCCGCTTGCCAAAATCAACCAACACCAGGCAGCCGATCTCCAAGCGGTCGGCAAGCTCGTCAGGGACCAGGTAGTCGAAAGGCGTGTCAAGCGCACGGGTCGGGATGTCTAGGATCACCCGGGCATAACGTGGGCGGGAGCCGCTTGGACTCATCGCATGCTGACCACTTCGAGGGCCTGCGGAATCAGCTTGACATCGAAGTGCCATGTATTCTCATCGATCAGCTCGCCCTCGATCTTCTCCCCATCACATTGCGCCACGATCGGGGAGACGAAGTCGAAGGAAAGGCGAGACGCCTTGTCTGTCTCGATGATCTTTAAGCTTTCGTGGGTGCCTTGGGCGATGCGTGTCATATAGTACAAAGCCGCCGGGGCGGACGTGTTTTTGGCCATGCAGATGTTTAAAAAGCCATCGTCGAGCAGGGCGCGGGGCGATATTTTAAAGCCGCCCCCATAATAAGGCCCATTTTGGACTGCACAGATCAACAGGTTGCGCTCGAGGTATTTTCCGTCGATGGTCATCTTGTAGAGGTTGGACTTCCGATCGGTAAAGATCGACATCACAGCTGCTTGGGCGTATAGCATAAAGCCGCGGCGGCGGGTGTTGCGTCTCAGCTCGGTGGTGCGGTCTGCGATGATGGCATCGATGCCGAAGCTAAGCGTGTTTAGGAAGTACCGGTCGTTGACACAGCCGATGTCGATGAGCGAACGGTCCCCTCTGGGCAGCCTGCTGATCGCCAGCCAAGGGTTCATCGGAATGCCCAAGGCCTTAGCAAAATCGTTGCCCGACCCTAAAGGGACAACAGCCAGGCAGGGACGGTCTTCTTGCGGCCGGGCCATCATGCCTTGGGCGACATCAGAGACGCCGCCGTCTCCAGCGAAAGTGATCAAGAGGTCGGCTTCAGCGGTCTTTCCAACTAAGACCGTGTGCTCGCGGCTTTCTGTCTCAATGACGGTAATGTCCCGATCAGCAAAGGTCTCTTCGAAATGGGCTTGCAACCTCAGCCATTCAATGTGGCCATTGCCATTGGCAGCTGCGGGGTTGACGATCACTGTGATGTTTTGAAAGTCCATCATGTCTCCTCCTGGATTGGCCTAAACTCCCAGGCACCAGCCCTGCTGGCAAATAAGCCAAGCAGGCTTCAAAGCAGCTTGACTTGCCGGCGGTCCCCATCCGCTGTTGGCACCGTCAGGTATGTGTAGCCAGCCTCAAGCAGCGCTTTTACAGCCTGGTCATGGGACCGGTTTACGTTTGCCGGCTCATGCGCATCAGACGATATGGTGCACGGAACACCGGCCCGGCAAAACTCAGCGAGTAGCTCGGGCCCCGGAAAAACCTGCTCACAAGCGTAATACAGGCCCGAGGTGTTCACCTCGATCATCAGGCCGCGCTCTGCCGCCGCCTCTGCCATCTCCGGCCAATACCGACTGGCGTCGAAGTCCGGGAAGACCCCCAGCTTCTTCGGCAGGTCCGGATGCGCCATGATGTCAAAAGGCAGCTTGCTGCTCACCGCGTCCAACCAATGCGCCACATAGTGCTCCCAGACATAGAGCGGCCCCCGCTCATACCACCCGTCGACCGTGTCCGCATAGTCGAGCGGCCAGTAGGCGAAAGCGTCGCCAGGCACTTCTCCCGATAACATGTGTACGCTGCCCAAGACAAGTTGATAATGTGGAGAAGCCCCTGCTAGGGCAGGGGTTCCCGATGTGCTGCCGGTCAAGCCAAGCTGTTTTAAGACATGGCCCTCGCAACCGGCATACCAGTCTACCTCGACGCCGCAGATCACCTCGATTTGCGGGTTTGCCGAAGCGGCTTGGGCAACTTCTTGGCGGTACTGGGCTGTCTGGGGGCCTTGCATCGAGAAACTGCCGTCGGCGTCCATTTCTATCGGCAAGGGCAAATGCTCGGTGATGGCCAGGGTCGTGAGGTTCTTAGCCAAAGCGGCTTCGACCAATTCGTCTGGCAGGCCTTCTCCATGGCCGGAGTAGACGGTATGGGTATGTGTGTCTGTTAGTTCCATGTTAGTAAGAATAGCAAAAACCACTGCTGAAATCAGCTGCTAAAGCCGCGTCATGGGCTCAATTCAAGTTCAGTGGATGATTTGTAACAAGGCTTTTACAAACGAATCGAGACCGTCTTTCGTAGTGGTAAAACCCAGCGATACCCGAAGCACGGTCTGGGCCTGGTCCTCTTTGATGCCCATAGCAGTCAAAACGTGGCTGGGCTCAGACGAGCCAGTCGAGCAGGCCGATCCGTTGGATACTGCAAAGCCTTGCTCGTCGAGGCGCAGTATCAAGTCTGCGGACTCAAAGCCCTTGACCAGAAAGGAGACGATGTGGGGAAGGCAGTCCTGCTTTCGCGGGTCGATGGTCAAGCTGATCTTTGGACTGGCTGCCAGAAGACTTGCTGCCAGGTAGTCGCGCAGCCCGCCTAGGCGGAGGGACTCGGCTGCCAGACTGCCCACGGCTAGCTCTAGGGCGCGGGCGAAGCCTACAGCCCCAGCGACATTGACAGTCCCGCTGCGCATCTCGCGCTCTTGTCCCCCGCCCAGCATTTGGGCGTGAAAAGGTGTGAGGGACCGCAGGTAGAATGCGCCGACTCCCTTTGGCCCGCCGATCTTATGGGCTGAGAAACTAGCCGCGTCCACGCCCAACCCGTCAACCCGAAAGGCGGTTTTGCCTAAGGCCTGGGCTGCGTCAGTGTGAAACAAGCCGCCCTTGGCATGGGTGGCGCGGGCTAAGCCGGCGATGTCTAAAACCGTGCCGACCTCATTGTTGGCAGCCATTACCGATACCAGCGTACACGCGGTCTTTTGCTCATACGTCTCGATAACATCAGTTAATCCGCCCGGATCGATGTAGCCCTCACGCGAAGGCCTCACATAGTCGATCAGCCACCCATCACGCTTCAAGGCCCGCACCGGCTCTAGCACTGCATGATGCTCAAAGGCGGATGTAACAACGAGGTTTCCACCCTTAGAGGGGCCTAGCTTGTTACGCACGCCCTGGCAGATGCCAGCGATCAAGGCGTTGTTGCTTTCAGTTGCTCCGGAGGTAAAGACTATTTCAGGGGGAGAAGCCCCAATCGCACCAGCCAGTGAGGCGCGGGCGTCCTCGAGGGCTTGGCGGGCTTGTCTGCCTTCCAGGTTGAGGGCTGACGAGTTACCGAAACCTCCGTCTTTGGCCAGGCCCAGCCAGGGCAACATCGCCTCGAGAACCTCTTCATGCAGAGGCGAGCTGGCAGCATAGTCTAAATAGGTGCGAGGTGTCATCAGCCAGTGCCGCCGGTAGCTTAGCTTGGCAAGTTGTTGCTGAGCTGGCGGAGGTGCTTAAGAGCTGAAAGAGGATCGTTTTCACCAAAGATAGCATTACCAGCAACTAGCATATTAGCCCCAGCACTGACAGCCTGGACTGCTGTCTCAGCGTTTATCCCGCCATCGACCTCGATAACCAGGTCAATCTTTTGGGCAGCTGCCTCGTTTTTGAGGGCTTCGATTTTTTGTAAAGAGCTTATCAGAAAGCTTTGCCCGCCAAACCCAGGATGGACGCTCATGACCATCACTGAATCGATTAGCGACAGATAGGGAAAGACCAAGTGGACAGGGGTGTTGGGGCTGACCGCTATACCGACCAGGCGATTTGCTTTTTTGATGCGGTCGACCATCAGGTAGACGAGCTCGTCGTCGCTTACCTCGTCGATTGAGTTCGAGGTACCGATACTGACTGGCAAATGTAGGCCTGTGCCAGCTGTTTCGATATGAAACGAGATGAGATCTGCCCCAGCGTCTATATACCAATCCAATTGNGCAGCAGGATTGGCAACCATCAGGTGCACNTCCAAGGGGATCTGCGTAATGGCTTTCAAGGCTTTGACAATCGGCGGGCCGACAGTCAGGTTTGGCACAAAGTGCCCGTCCATCACATCCACATGTAAAAACTCAGGGCCAGCCTGCTCTATCAGCCTGACATCCCTTTCTAGATTCAAAAAATCAGCACTGAGCAGAGAAGGTGACATAAACACGGATGTTCTAGTTGCAATACTCATCATAAGCCCATTCTAGTCGATATCGCATTGGGCTAAACGAGACATACTCTTAAAAACCGACAAACATAGTTTTGAGCTGACCATAAACCCCCCTGTACCTAATGCATTGCCCTTAATAAAACTCTGGCTTGAACTCTCTTTGGGTGAGCGCCATAACGGCTTGGTCAAGTGCCAGGCCATCCCAGATGATCGATCTTACCTGCTCACAGATAGGCATTTCAACTTGGTGCCTACGGGCTAAGTCAGTGACTGTTTGAGCAGCTAGGGCCCCTTCTACAATCATATGGGTCCGGGCCTGGTAGCCCTCTAAACTGCCTTTTTGGGCCAGTTCGATACCGAAGCTGCGGTTCCGCGAATGCTCAGACGTGCAAGTAGCAACTAAATCGCCCATACCAGCCAGCCCCATGCAAGTCAGCTGGTCCCCTCCCAAAGCCTCGACCAAGCGGGCAATCTCAGCCAAGCCCCTGGTCATAATCATCGCTTGGGTATTGTCGCCAAAACCGATCCCGGCTGCTACACCGCAGGCTATGGCAACGACATTTTTTGCTGCCCCACATAGTTGTACCCCGAGGGTGTCTGATGAGACGTACACTCTAAAGACCGGGGTCGCCAAGAGGTCTTGGAAGTATAAGGCACAGTCTTCAGACGATGAGGCAACGACAGTGGCTGCGGGTATGCCCAAACTGACTTCTTCAGCATGGTTTGGGCCCGATAAAACAGCGATACGCTCGGGAAAGCCGATAATATCGGCGAGTGCGGCATCTAGCAGCTTGCCGCTTGCAGGGTCTAGGCCCTTGCTTAAAATGATGACCGGGACACTGTCTTCTAACACAGGCTTTAGCTGAAGGGCTATCTCGCTTAGGGCCATGGAAGGGGTCACTAAGACCAAGGCTTCTGCGTCTTTGACGGTCTTTGACAAGTCATTGCTGGCAATTATGGTTTCCGGGAGCCTAAGCCCCGTCAAATAACGTGGGTTTTGGTGTTGGCTGTTGATGCTTTTGGTCAGGTCGGGGTCACGCGACCATAGGGTAACCTGGCTATTATTGTTCCCCAGCAACCAGGCAATAGCAGAGCCCCACGAACCAGCCCCAATGACTGCTACGCTTCTAGTCTGTGGCGACGAAACTGCCATATCTTCCATCAGATCGCCTCTTTCATGGTACCAATCCAAGTGCCTAGTCTCTTTAACCGGCCTCTTTCTTTGCCCCAATACGGTTCTCGTTGCCTGACCGCAGACGGGCGATGTTGCCCCGATGTGCCCAGACTACCAGCAATGCAGCCAATAAGGTCAGGACAATCAATACCCACTCGCCTTGTAAGGCAAAGTAGGCTAAAAACGGAGCAAGTGCTGCAGCGGAGAGCGAGCCGGCGCTGACATAACGGGTTATTACAGTGACTAGGCTAAACACAGCCAACAAGACTAAGAAGCAAGGCCATCCAAAGCCGACAAAAACAAAGCCCGCGGCTACTGCGATGCCTTTGCCGCCTTTGAAGCGTAACCAGGGGGAGAAGACATGGCCAAGCATCGACCCTAAGAGCCCAATGCCGATAAACAAGCCAAAGACATGGGTATTGGCACGCTGGATGCTAAGGGAGTCGACTAGTTTGACACCAAAGACGCTATAGGGCTCTTCTCCACTAAGAATAGCTGAAGTAGCCATATAGTTTATATCCAAGCTGACCATCACAGCGAGCGCCAAAACGATATAGGCAGAAACCAGGCCTTTAAGGAAGTCAAGCGAGAAAACCGCTACCCCTCCAGCAGTGCCCATGGTACGGAAGGCATTTGTCGCGCCNATGTTTCCAGACCCATGCTCGCGGATGTCGTCGTGATAAAAGATGCGGGAGATGATGACTCCCCAGGGTATGGACCCTAAGAGAAAGGAGACCGACAAAGCTACTAGGCAAAAAGGCATGACCTTCTCCATATTAATTACCTGACCATCTCATTTGTACACCGACATCCCTAAAGGGCTGATCAGTCTTTCTTCTTGAACTTCAGCCTGACAGGAGTGCCAACGAGGGGCAGTCTGTCACGCAGGCGGTTTTCGAGGTAACGCTCGTAATTGTAATCAATGATCTGGGGGTGGTTGGCATAAAAGGTGAACACTGGCGGTTTTTGTCCAGTTTGGGTGACATAGTTGATACGTAGGCGCATGCGGCCTTTGGAGATCGTGTGCCCGAAGTCGCGGAT
>WRNE01000064.1 GCA_009776725.1 Coriobacteriia bacterium | reverse complement strand
CTCTTTTTGGTAAGACCCCTTGTAGACTACGAGGTTGATAGGGCGCAGGTGTAAGTGCAGCAATGTATTCAGCCGAGCGCTACTAATCGGTCGAGCTCTTCATCTTATTTTCCTCACATTTCGTGATTATCATGTCTGCTATTCAGCTTTCAGGGTGCATGCCTTGTAAATGGTTCTACCGGCTAGGTTCTGGCTGGTATTGATAAACAAATAGGCTCTGTGTGCGCAACCATGGAGCGGAGGGTACACCCGATCCCATTCCGAACTCGGAAGTTAAGCTCCGTATCGCCGAAAGTACTGTGGTGTAGTCCATGGGAGGATAGGATGTTGTGCACACAGAGCCTATTTGTTTATCAATTAGCTTTATCAATACAACAAGCCTCCCTTTTCATAAGCCAAGCATTCTGCACATAGATAAGCCATGAAAACGAATTTTGCTTAGCAGACTCATCAACAAGCCCTTTTTATGTTGACGATAGATCAAACGGTGCTGTAAACAGATAGGTAGAAATCATAGAGCTTCTCGATTTCATAATACACAGGTGGTTTTGAAGGGAGTCATATATGTCAACAACGAGAAAACTGAATGCCGAAGCAGAGCAATTTATGAAAGTACTTAAAGGCGAGGTGCCAGACTTTGTTCCGAAGTGGACAAATATGGGGGTGGTTAATCCATATTCGGACAAGCCAGCCAATCCTGTCGGCTTAGGGTCTAGCGCTTTGCCTGGCCGAACGGTTTTGGCTGACGGTAAGTTTATGGACATGTGGGGAGTCACATATGTAGGAGTCGATTCGATCAGTGGCAACGCCTTGCCTGAGCCAAACAACTTTATACTTGACGATATAACTAAATGGCGCGATGTCATTAAAGCCCCCGATATCAGCAATATCGACTGGGAGATAGCATGCAAGAAGGACCTCGAGGCCAGAGGCGACATATCGGAGTCAGTGATACAGCTGGGCAACCCGAATGGCTTTTTTATGACCTTGATGAACTTTATGGGCTTTGACCAAGGCCTAATGGCTATGTATGAGGAGCCAGAAGAGGTCAAAGCGCTGTTTGACTACCTGGCTGACTTCTATTGCAGCATATCCGACCAATTGATGAAATACTGGGGAGACATCGTTGACTTTGTAGGTGTCGGTGACGACACGGCAACAGAGGACAACCCGTTTATCTCGCCTGAAATGCACCATGAGCTGATCAGGCCGTACCATGCCCGCGTTACCAAAGCAGCTATGGACCGGGGAATGCCGGTCATGATGCACTGCTGTGGGCGCTGCGAGGACTTTATCGAAGATTGGATCTCTTACGGTGTGACTGCCTGGAACCCAGCCCAGCTGAAGAACGACCTAGACGGCATCAAGGCCAAATACGGCAACAGCCTGGTGCTGACCGGATGCTGGGACTCTACCGGCCCGGCGGGCTGGCCTGACGCAACCGAAGAACTGATCAAAGAGACGGTCCGTGCCACCATGAACAGGTTCGGCAAGGGCGGCGGCCATATGTTCTTTGGCAGCTTCTATGGCTTTGAAGGAGACCCCCAGCTTGAAAACAGGAGACGCTGGATGAGCGAGGCGTACGAGGCTTATCGGGAAGAGCCGTACAAATAGACGAGCCGACAACTACATTAGTTTGACCCTACAAACAAACCGCCCTTTAGCCGACTAGCCAAAGGGCGGTTTTTGTTTGGCATGCCCAAGACTAAAGGGCTTCTCCACATAAAACCTAGGCAATCCGATGTCGGCCTGCTTTGATATCCATTATAATCAAGCCAATAAGTTTACAGAGAAGACCAGACTAAGGAGGTCGGTTAAATGAGGACAGTTAAACCTTATAGCCCCATCGAGCGGCTCGTTATTGACGAGCGGCCCGGTTTCTTCGGTGGGCCGCCGATTCCGATGTACAACACACCTGTCAACCCGCGCGAGAATGTGGCAGCTATGTACTTCGATCGGCACCAATACTGGCTTGCCAGCGGTTCGGAGACTGTGTTTGTGCTTCCGGATATGTACAACAAGGAATTGGGCAGGTCGCCGAACAACACGGACTGCTTCAACCGTTATTGGGAGTTCGTGGAGATGGCCGGCGGGTCGATCACGCATGGTGGCAATCCGCTGTTCACCGATGTCAACGAGTGGAAGGACAAGCTGACCATCCCTGACGTCGACGCTTGGGACTGGGCAGGCGCGGCGGCCGAGATGACCATCGACCGGCGGTTCTCGCCGATGCCCTCGCTGGTCAACGGCTTTTGGTTCGAGCGCCTGATCTCGCTGATGGACTTCGAGAACGCCGCAGTCGCCCTGGTCGACGAGGAGCAGACCGAGGCCTTGCTGGAGCTGTTTGCGGCGATGACTGAGATGGGCATCAAGATCATCGACAAGCTTTGCGAGTACTTCCCGGCGATCGACGGCATCAACGTGCATGACGACTGGGGCTCCCAGAAGGCCCCCTTCTTCTCCGAAGAGGTCGCCCGCACGCTCTTCTTGCCCTTTATGCAAGAGATCACATCCCATATCCATAGCAAGGGCCGCTATACCTCGCTGCACTCCTGCGGCCATAATGCCAGCCGTATCGAGCTTTTCATCGAGGCCGGCTTTGACGAGTGGCAGCCCCAGACGATGAACGACACCGCTACCCTGTATGAGAAGTACGGCGACAAGATCATCATATCCATCAACCCCCCAGGACTGCCCGAAGGCGCAACCGACGAGGACTACCGCCAGGCAGCCCGCGACCATGTCGACCGGTTCTGCCAGCCAGGCAAGCCGAGCCTTTTAGGGTTTACCACTCTGACCCAAAACGAGGCTTTTGTCGAGGAGCTCTACGAGTACTCGAGGAAGCACTTCGCCAACATGAAGAGCGTCTAAAGCCAGATAGCGCTTTTTTATATGGAGAAAACCAAGCGGAGAGGCGACCTAAGTGCGCCTCTCCGCTTTTGGGTTGTCTAGCAGGCAAGGCTCGCTGGCAAGAGGAGGGCGTCGATCGCCTGGGCGCGGGTTTCTCCACATATAATGGATCGTTTGGCAAATACTAAGCAGTTTGCACATTTGCTAGCGTTCCGACCGTTCTATTTTCACTAGTTGACACTTTCGTGTTGACTGAAATCGCCTTGACGATTCTAATCTGCTTGTGAAGCGTCGACCTATATGGAGGGTCGAGGCGTCGTGCCTGAGCGTCCACTGACAAAGCCGGGAGGGCTGGTGGCGCAATAGGATGTGTGAAAGTCCATTGGTTGGGCATGACGGAGTCTTTTTATAAATCAAACTACAGAAGGGATTGTTGAAATGGCAACTTTGAATCCGAAAGAGAACCTGCTTCGGGTACTGCACGGCCAGATGCCGGAGTGGGTTCCGTCCTATTCGTACTACGGTCAGATACCTGGGGTGGAAGGGCCGCCGCCGAACATGGGGATGCGTTTGTCACCGCTCATGGGAGACCGGTCCGACCCTGAAAACCCGCGCGACCTTTGGGGGGTTCCCTACACTGCTGTGGAGGAGGTCGGTGGGTTTTCGCTTCCCACGCCAAACGAGTTCATCCTAAAAGACATCACCAAGTGGGGCGATGTGATAAAAATCCCAGACCGGCTAAAGGATGTCGATTGGAAGGCAGTTGCTGAGGCTGAGCTGAAGAACCTGCCTTTTAGCCGTGAGGCTACTTCGCTTTGGTATGGCCCAGGCGGCGGGACTTTTATGAACTTGATGAACATGATGGGATTTACCGAGGGCCTTGCAGCCATGCTAGAGGAACCGGACTATGTCAAAGAGCTCTTCCAGTTCTTCTTCGACTTCTATATGCCCATCGCCAAGCAGGTCATCGACGTTATCAAGCCCGATGTCATTTCGCTAGGCGACGATGCGGCATCAGAGCGCAGCCCCTTTATCTCGCCGGAGATGTACCGGGAGTTCTTGATCCCGATCTTTTGGGAGTATGCCTATCTGGCTATTGAGCGAGGCCTGCCTGTGAACATGCATCTTTGTGGGCATGGCGAGGCGTTCTTGCCCGACCTCATCAGAATCGGCATTTGCAGTTGGGAGCCAGTGCAGCTTTCCAACGACATTGAGGAGCTACAGGCGAGGTTCGGCCGTCATCTGGTGATCGGCGGAGGCTGGGAAGGCAGAGGCCGTCTCACCGAGCTCGACGTCACAGACGAGGAGATCCGCCAGTCTGTGCGGGATGCGATAGACAAATACGCCCGGAACGGTGGGTTTATGTTTGCTGCTGCCTATACCCCAAGAAGCACGAACGATCCTCTGACCGCGCACTGGAACGAGGTCATGCAGAAGGAAGTCTACGAGTACGGCAAGGACTTCTACAAATAGGGGTGATAGCGTCGGTAAGCTGGCAATGGGTGACTTAAGCCCGAGCCCCGGCTCGGCTAGCGCATGATCCGACCTAACCCGGCTCGGCTAGCGTAAAATCCGACCCAGCCACCCGGCTAGCGCATGATCCGACCTAACCCGGCTAGCGGCACTTTGGACTAGTTACAAGGGCAAGCCGGCAGCGATTCTGCCAGTGCTTGCCCTTTAGCTGGGAGCAGCTGCTACTACCAGCTGTTTAGTAGGCATCGCCATATAAACTAGTGTACTATTGATCTTTACATAACACGTTGTTTAAGGCTAAGTGCTACAGATTTACGGTAGGGTACACTTTTTTCTCCGCTTAAAAAGAGCCGTTTTGTAAAAGCCCTGGCCAGGAATTTGCTTGATCTAAGTAACATAATTTTTTGCCCCGAATTTTCCCGAAAAACTGTACCCTACCGTCAATTCCTAGCATCCGCCTCGAAAACTCTGGTGGGCGTGCCTGCCAAAAGCATTATTTGCTCTAGAACGTAATAGCAAAAGACAGGCAACTGAAGTGTATAATTTACTTTGAAACTGCAAATGCCTATGCCTTTGAGTAGCCTGGTTTGACTAACCGCACATGATGACTAGGCTGGTGTTAAGGCAGGGCGGCTGCAACAAGGAGGCAGAGGGTTCTTTGGTAAGCAACAAGGTTTTAAGCATGTGGGTCGATATGGGCAGGTCGGGCAGAAGCAGTACACCAATAATCGCAGCATAAACGACAGACGAGGTGATCCGGTGAGGGATATAACAAGTTTAAAACAACAGCACGAAATGCATAAACTGTTGACTAGCTTGCTACTTGGCATGGTCCTGTTAGTATCAAGCCCTTTTACCTTGACAGCCTGCAGTGACAAGAATGCCCCACTTGCTGTTACATACATAATCAACAGCTGGAAAGACGTGCAGCTTGCCCTAGACAGTGCAAACAACGGCGATACCATCGACCTGTCCGGCCTTTGGTCCCCGAATCAGCAAATAGACCTAAAAATCCCATCCAGCCTAGAGGTAGTCCTGGTCGGCCACGAGTTCGTCAGCTTCATCGGGGTCTCCATAACCTGCGCTGGACGCAACAAGGTCACGATCGACAACCTCAGCATCACAGCACTCAACAACCAGGCCCAATCTGCCATGCATTTTGCCGGTAAACAAAACCAGCTCATCCTTCAGGGCTCAAACAGCATCACTTACAGCAAGGCTGCCGAAAAGCCTGGCTACGGAGCCGCCATTGGCGTCCCCAAAGGCACCGATCTTATGATCACCAGCTCTGAGCCCAGCTACCTGACCGCTGCTGGAGCCAATGGTGCTGCCACGATTGGCGGCGGCCAGGGCAAGCCCAACGGTTCGATAAGCATTGACGCGCCTTTGACCGACTTCCACATCTCGTACTCCGGCGGGGGAGCCGGCATCGGCGGCGGTTCGGCAGCCTCGGCCCTCGACATTACCATCCAAGCTGGGAGTTTTTATATAGAGGGAGAAGACCTTGGGCTTCTCCACATGAATAATAACGACGAGGGCAACGAGGCGGCACCTGCAGCCTATGGTGCCGGGATCGGCGGCGGATCGGCGTCCGCAGGCGGAAAGACCACCATCAGCGGCGGCCAGCTGCACCTTGTCAGCTACGGCGGAGCGGCATGCATCGGCGGAGGCAATGGCGGGGACGGCGGGGAGATCGCCATTACCGGCGGGCGGGTCAGCGCTCTGAACCGCGGTAGCGGCACTTGCCTCGGCGGCGGCGATGGGGGCAAGGAAGCTAGCATTATAATGCAAGGCGGCTCGATCTATGTCTCGGCGGCGGGGACGGCGGTCAATGGCGCCTTTAGCGAGCTTCCTGTCGTCTACCTCTGGCTGGCCAGCGACGAGCCGATCGGCGACTCCGACACTTTGCGGGCGTCGCACGGCGACCCTTACCGGGGTAGCGGGACGTTCTCGCACGTCGTGATCGAGGCGCACGAGATCGTCTCGGTGACCCTTAGCCCGCAGAATACCGAGGTGGCCAGGGGCGGGACCATGGCCTTCGAGGCACAGGTAGTCGCCACCGGCGGGGCAAACACCGGCGTCCGCTGGTCGATTACTGGGAACTACAGCGCGGCAACGATGATCGACTCGGAAGGCAGCCTGACGGTCGCCTTGAACGAGAGCGCTGAGACCATTATAGTAGTAGCAACATCTATTACTTACAGTGATAAATATGGAGAAGCTAGTGTGACAGTTGTGGATGCTCCAAGGGACTGACGAAAAAGGCGGTGAGCATTTGATGACCAATTCTATTCATCTGGAGAAACCCATGCTTAGGCTCTTGACCAGGAAGTCCATTGTCATGCTAGTGTCTTTGAGCCTCATGACAGGGGCTTTGGCAAGCCTTGGGGGGTGCAAAAGCACTGCGGTAAAGACCTACGCCGTCAAAAAGTGGGAGGATGTGCAGTCGACTATCGACAATGCCAAAAGCAACGACATAATCGACCTTTCCAAGCTCACGACACCGGCGGAGCAGTGCACGATGGTGTTCCCGCAGGCGTTCAACTGCACTGTCATCGGCAATCCAGACGAGGTGTTCTTGGGCCTTGCCATTGTCTGCCCTGGCGAGAACTCGCTGACCATCGAGAACCTGAGGATAGCCTCGACTGGCAACCAGGCGTCTTCGACGATCCAGTTCTCTAGCTGGGGGAACCAGTTGGTCTTACAAGGCGTAAACGAGGTCACGAACGCCCAAGCCCCTGAAGAGCTTGGCTGCGGTGCAGCGATCGGCGTTCCAGAAGGGGCGACCCTGACATTTAGCGGCACAGGCTACCTGAAGGCCACTGGAGGCTCTGGGGCTGCCGGCATCGGTGGCGGACGCGGCATAACAGCAGGTACCATAGTGGTCCGCGAAGGAAACATCACTGCATTGGGCGGCAACACAGACTATGAGTCCAACGGGGCAGGAATCGGCGGGGGAGCCCATGGCAAGGGCGGCAGTGTCACCATCAGCGGCGGCACGGTGACTGCCATCGGCGGTTTTGGCAGCGCCGGCATAGGCGGCGGCTACAATGCCGACGGGGGGTCGATCACCATCAGCGGTGGGGACGTAACAGCGATCAGCAACGCAAACTCTGAGGCACAGGCGATCAACTGCTCCCTTGAGGCGCTTCCCGGTTCCTACACCTGGTGGGCGGGAGGCTCGGATGCAGCCGGCTTGGCCGAGGGCAAGAGCTTCCCGGAGGAAGCTTTCTCCAACAACGCCAATTATAAGTATGTGCGGATAAAGGCCTGACCGGGCTAAGGGCCTGACCGGGCTGGAAAGCCTGACCGACCCGGCCCCAAACCGGCCCGGCCCCATATCAGCCGCTGAGGCAAGGAGCAACCGAAGGGCCACACCATTCCATCCGATGTGTTGTCTAATTGGCATGATTTACGTGTGTTTGGAAAGGCATCTAGGTTTATACTATCACGTTAGTAATCCGTGCTTGTGCCAAGACAAAGGCGTAAGACAAAGGCGTCTAAGTGGTGTTGGGCTGTGGTGTGGTTGTATAATTTGCCGCGAGGCAAGTGCCAAACAGACAGTCCGTACCGGTATCGATAGAACAGATGGTTCTTAAAAAAAGGACCCATCGACAGGAACAATGATTTGTGAGGTATTAAAGATGGTAGACAAACAACAGGTCAAGGATATATTGGACTCGATTCGCCCCATGCTTCAAGCTGATGGTGGCGATATCACATTGATCAGCGTCAGTGACGACGGCATCGTCGAAGTCGAGCTGGAAGGCGCATGCAAGGGCTGCCCGATGAGCGCGCTTACATTGGCAAACAGTGTAGAAGCCCTGCTCAGAGAGCATGTCTCTGAAGAAATCACAGTCGTCCAGTTCGAGTCAGAGCCAGAGTAAAGCCATAAGCCAGTAAAACGCTGGCTCCATAAAGCAGGACTGCCATGTTGGTCAAATGAGCTGCTTGTGTGTTAGCCTAAGTCCTTTGATCAACATGAGTGTCCTGAGCTTTGCTAGAAAAACAACTTACTATCTAAATATGATATATTACAAGCCAAGACGAGGCTTATGTGGATAAGAACAAGCCGTGTTGGAGCCTTCGCGGGTGTGACGAGGAGCTCGTTTCACGCTGTCCGCATGCCACTTCCTCGACAGACGGGCTATGCCCGGCACAATGCGTCTATTCTAGGTGCTCAAGCCAAAACCACCGTCAGCTATACGGGCTGGCCTTGCTTGATGCTGCAGCTGACCGATCGGCTGCAGTAAAAGAGCTTTGTTGGTATTGCGAGTACTTTGTCAAAAACGCACCTCGCCTATAGTAAAACGACATATGACTCTTGCGCCACAGGGCCGCTCTGCCTGGCATCCAGCAAGAAGGTCCTATAAGCTTGCCTGCGAAGTGCTAAATGACACTTGGCCTCTAAGGCTTGTGGTTCAACATTGACTATGACACAATAGCTTGTGTAAATCTACTTTGCATATGCAGCAGTCCGGTTTTGAGCAATGGGGATCGTCGAGAGGTTTTCCATAAGAGGAGCAAGCCATGAGGTTTGAGTTTAGTTGTCCGGGATGCGGGGTTCGGGCATTGGAGTTCGAAGCATTTGAAACAGCAATTATGCTAGCCCCAAACCTGGCATTGATGCGTTTTGAATGCCCAACCTGCAAAACACCGCTACTTATAAAAGTGAGGCTGAACAAAGCCCAATCGGATTATTTGAGCAAGGTGCAAAACA
>WRNE01000063.1 GCA_009776725.1 Coriobacteriia bacterium | reverse complement strand
CTCATAATGCCTCTACAAATACCAAAGAGGGTTCGGGTTGCCTCGGCATGCTAGAATAACCTTGAGGGAAACTGTATAACTTCGAGCTTGAGAGGTGCTTGATGGATATGTTGAAAGAACCATGGTGGGCAATGCTGTCGTTGCGGGCTATTGTTCTTAGTTTTTTTGGTTTGTTACTACCTTGGTTTACACCAAAAGAAGATTTACTGGCACGTATAAAACCAGGGTATATAAAATCAAGTAAGAGCATCTACTTCATAAATGAATTCTACAAAACGGAAGACGGTTTTGACACAAGCCTTCTGTTTAGTAATGCTATTAATACGTTTACAACAATACTGTTCGCATCAATAATAATATCAATTATAGTTATGCTAATCTTCTTCACTGCGCGTAACTACCATATACCACAGATATCGATAGGCTTACCGTCAGTCACATTAGTAATCTTGATTTTGCATAGCATTGTACTAGTCTTAAATGGCCTCATACCGACATTTGGCCCAGCACTTGTTCTACTTGCTTTAGTACTTCATCTGAACTCGGCAGTAATTCATAAAGAATCAGATGAAAAAACCAAAGCAACAAACTCATCAGTGACAGAGCATTGAAGTGTTCACCTCTGCAAGCACCCCGTTTATTAACCTTACCCTGCTTGGTCTCAATCATAAAATCAAGTTCGCCGATGCACCTGTTTTTAAGTAGTATGACTCAAAGCCATGAGCCTTGAGATCTTGAGCTGCGGCATTTTCGGAAAACGATCCGTAATTCGCTCCTGGTCTACCATAAAGATTCTCCCAAGTTGTATCTATACCGCACATGCTGGCTAGCCAACCGACATCGTTGTTGAAAGTTTAATTTAACTCGAACTCATACCCGGGTCAAGAACGTAATGGATGGGCTGCGGGCAGGCGAGGGCCCCGGCTTGGAGGAGGACGGCCAAGGCGGGGCGGGCCCCGCCCCGGGCGCCGGAGCCGGCCGCGCCCGCGGGGCCGGCTACTATCGCAGGGACAGGGAGGCGAGATGACGCTTACAGACGAGCACTTCGCCAGGCTGGCCAGCCTGAGGATGAGGGCGGCGGCCGAGCAGCTGCGCCAGATCATCGATTCGGGCAGATACCGGGAGATGACCATAGACGAATGCGTCATCGAGATGATAGAGGCGGAGGAGGAGGCCAGGTCGGACAGAAAGGTCGCCAAGCTGCATTCCAAGGCCCGGTTCGCGAACCCGGGAGCCTGCATGGAGGACATCATCTACCTCCCGGGCCGATCGGTCGACAGGGGCTATATCGAGCGGCTGGCGTCGGGCGGCTATATCGACGGCCACGACCATGTCGTGATCATCTCGGAGACCGGCTGCGGCAAGGGCTACCTGGCCCAGGCGCTCGGCAACGCCGCCTGCCGGCAGAAGAGGAGCGTCCGCTACATCAGGCACCCAGACCTATGCAAGGAGCTGGGCATAGCGAGGAAAACCGGCGAATACTACGACCTCATGCAGTCGCTGATCGACGTCGACCTGCTCTTGCTTGATGATTTCTCCCTGACCTCGATACCGGAGGCCAACGTCATCGACACCTTCGAGATCATCGAGGCAAGGGTGGACAGGGGCTCGATGGTCGTCGCCTCGCAGTTCGAGCCGAACCAATGGCATCTCATGATCAAGGCGGAAACCTTGGCTGACTCGATCATAGACCGCATCGTGCATCGTGCCCACTACATCGACATAACGGGGCCCAACATGCGGGAGCTGGCCTCCAAACAGAGCTTAGCGTAATTCGATGAACAAAAATGATTGGTACCGGTGGCCCAGCCGCCGGTACCAATCAACTGGAACAGCGGTACCATTTCCGAGGACTAACAGTACCATCCGGTTGTGCTATACAATCGGGGTCAGCCATAAAACTTAGACCTCACCCGATCAAAGCTATTGCCGGATCACCCATCCCCGACGATTTCGATATACATTAAGTGCTCGTTGCGATGCGTAGGAGCTACGAGATGATCGGCGCTAGCTGGTTATCTTAAGGCTGCCGAAATGTATCAGCTGGATCCGGTTTGCCTGCGATTACGGAGAATATGGGCTTGATGTTATGTTTTTACCTAGATTCCGATGTCAACCTCACGCTGATAGTCGATTACCACTCATCCACAGCTTATAGTTGACAAAATATGCTATAAACTTCCATGGGTAACGAATGCGTATCTGCATGCAGAGCTAAATGGACGAGTTTACCTGCCTCTATACCAACAGAACCGTAAAGCGAAGCTCCATGAACAGATGAGCGGCCTGTGTTTCCCCATGTCGTTCAAAAGCAGGGCGCGAAAGCCTGCTTTATATACGATGCAGTTACCGCTACCTATGGCGATGTGACCGCTTTGATGGACTGTATTGAATGTTGGGTTTCAATTTTTATTGATTAATGTACGGAGAATGCCAACATCTCTATTGTTATCCCTTGGCTTGATTCTTCCAAGCACTCTCTTTTCAACTTCTGGTGTCCAGTAGATTTTCAATTTTTCTCTAGCGCGTGTAATAGCTGTATAGAAAATGTTGTGAGTAATATGATCTTCAATCTCATCGGTAATAACTACCTTGACAGAATTAAACTCCAAACCTTGCGCTTTGTGTATTGATACAGCATATGCAACTTGAAATGGAACAACCGCTGTAATTGGTACAACAAGGTTTTCATCTACCTTTCGGTGGTCATCAACGGTAAAGCGGATTATCGAATGGTCTGGATTTGCATTATCTATAAGCGTGAAATCGCAATATCGAGCTTCAAGTCCATTAATTGGTCTCTCGACATCAATGTCAAATTGGATCTGGTCACCGATTAGTTGAATATCCAATATACATCCTTTGACATTGTTATAAATTACAGGTTTAAATCTATCAGATTCATTAAATAAAACAGGATCACCAACTTTATATTGTTGGAGCCCCCAAGATACTGCAGAATTAGGATTAGCTTCTTGCAAGAAACGATTGATATTGTTTATCCCGTATAACCCATC
Organism: Coriobacteriia bacterium; assembly: GCA_009776725.1. Lineage (GTDB taxonomy): Bacteria > Actinomycetota > Coriobacteriia > Coriobacteriales > UBA8131 > WQXZ01. The sequence continues at coordinate 6,565 of WRNE01000063.1, read as the reverse complement.
ATAATTTAAACATAGAATTATCTCATCAGATTCGGATGGAACAAAAATCGAGGAATCAAGGGTAGTCGAGTATTGGTTTCGTGTGATTGTTTCAAGTATTTTATCGTCCATGTTACGAACTCTGTTCCATAATATCTGTAACTCTTCGTTATTACTACGATATGGTTTGTGCAATTCGCAGATGGAATTCACTGGAAGGAATCCTCGGGCCGCACAAAACCAGTTACCAAACTCGATTGCTTCAATCTGATAAATATCGCCAACTAAAACAAGCAAGTCAAACTCTGCCTTTTCAAGAATAGCTTTCATGTCTCGGTTATTTACAGTGCTACATTCGTCGATGAACAGGATGTTGTATGCTGTCTTAGCATTTTGGTTTGTCAGGAACTTTGTTATCGTCATAAATTCCGTATCTGTTGATTGTGATGACACCCTGCGTCTCATGTTATCAACTGCGGGATTGGTATTAGCTAAGAACAACTTGCTTTGATATTTGAATAGACTAGAAATATGGTTTATAAGAGTTGTCTTACCTGTACCTGCTGAACCATATATCAGGGCAACCGACGATTGAGAGAACATTTCACGAAGTACATCTTTCTTCTCATCGCAATCAACTTGATGTACGCCTGATGTAATCCATCCATCAAAGAAATTTGTATAATTCTGAATCCCATAATCAGATACTTGTAAAAGTCTTCGTAAAATTGTTATTGTATCTATTTCATTGCCTTTAATATAATAGTGACCATTGCGCTGCTCAATACGACGTGCTTGATGACGTTCATTGAAGTATAACTTTCTATTAAATGCATTGACAAGTTCATCAATATCGCCGAATCGTTCAAGTTCAGATTTCGGCGTGTAAAGCTGACCGAATCGTTCTGTATTATGGATCACGTATCTAGCAAGAATTTCGTGTGATCTATCTTTTGCGTCAATACAATCAAATAAATCACCAAGACGTGGATTATGGTGCAGAAGTGAAGCACAGTATGGCATTTCTTCGAAAGGTATACATCCGTAAGCTAGAAATAATCCAGACAGCTGACTGTTTTTATGAATATCAATCTGGTCAGAAATAATCCTGTTGTTCATGTGGTATATCAAATATCTTAGGATGTTATTTGCTGGACGATTGTTGATTATTATCTCCCTACATGTATCAAATAGATCAAATAGATTACTTGTTCTCGCATTAAAGAGTGATAGAATCTCCAGTCGAATATGTTGATAAGTAGAGTCTTCAAAGCTAAGCAATTCCAAAAGATTGAAACCTGTTTCCGTTAGGAATTGCATTAAACCACGTCCCTCTGCTGAGCCTGAGTGGTTTCGTAAACTCTTCCCGAATATATTTGAAAAGCGCTCAATTTCAACAGGTCGTATTGCCACTTCCCATTTAGCGATAATAAAAATAGGCATCGTTTTGCCGAATATTGAAATATTATCTTCAACAGTCCACAGTTTCACAGCGTAATTATCTGAAATATCAAGCGTAGTAAAAGCGATAATACGGTCATATTTGCTAGCTCTATCTGTTGCAGGGATAAATGTCACTTCATAGTACACCCCTTGATTTACAAAGAAAGGTTTTACTTTATGAATGTAATACCGAGAATTTTCAGCTCCAGCAATGTCTATGGGTTGATCTCGATTTATGAGTTTGCTAGCTATCTTTTCATAGTACTCTTGCAGGTTCTTATCTGTATTCAACGGAAACTGGTCAAGGTTTTTTAGTACTTCAAAGTCATACATTGTTTTTAATAGATGTTTAATTTTCAATAAAAATTCATAATACTTCAACATCACACGCTCTGAATCCTCTGGGTCAAGCGTGTAGTGTGAAGCCACGATTTGAAGATATGAATGAAAACGAGAAAGGAATTTGAATTGACCTCTGGTGCCGATATACTTAATAGCTCTTTGAATCTCAGCATACTCGTAAGTTGTATTTACACTATGTGCGTATATTTTAAACATCGTATGTTCAACAAATGTACGCAAATTCGACAAAATGTTCTGCGAAACGACACCTCTTTCCAAACCAGTGAGGTTTGCGATGTGGCGGCAGATAGCTGTGTCACTTCTTGATATCTGCTCATCTATTTTGTTTATTGTTTCCGGCGATGTTACCACTAGCTCGTTCCTCCCTCATCATAATTATAATATATATCAACCAATTTCAAATTGTTTTAGCTCATCCCCTCGATCAGTGAAAGAATTCGCCCCATAGCAGCATGTGGCATGGCTTTCGGGTATCGAGCGGCCAGCGCGTACACCGACGCGGTTTATAGGAGGTTTAAGCCCCGCGCGGTCGTCGACATGTCGCCCGAGGAGTTCGCCAAGGTCATCGCTGTCGTGAGGCCGGCGCTCAAGAGAGGGATGACCCCTTTGCAAGTCGCCCTGTCTAAGGCGACAGCGTCGAGGTCTCCCAACCTATCGCGTGCCGCACCGAGGAGGCCGAAAGGCTGTTGGACGCGCTTGGTATTGTAGAGGTCGGCAGGGACGAACTGAAGCTGAAGCCCTACCATCTTGACCAGGAGAGGGCGAGGATCGGCCTCGGGCCGATCGAGAAAAATTAGCGATCACGGGCGGGTGACAACAGCCGAATAGACCGTCTTGTTTGCCATTGCGATTAACTTGAAAGACTGGCGGTAAGGGTCGGCCAAACAACGGCTCCAGACTAACCGCAACACCGGATAGCCTTCCGACCCACATGGATTAAAGCCTCTGTTCCGTAAACCCAAGGCATATACTGTTGCGTTTACCCTGATAGCACCCGATGCGTCCGAGGTGTTACGGTTACTTTGGAAAGATACCTTTCAATTTCGGTCTACCGTTTACCGTTTTACAAGCTGGTTACCACACCTGTTAGAATTTCCAGTGTAAATCTTTTAATGTAGATGATAATATTAGCATTATGAGCAGAAGTAAGAGTCTTTTTTGTACATATGCAGCTGGCTTAGCAATGAGAGAAGGGCAGTGAATTGAACAAACGGAAATATTTACGAATCTTGTCGTTTATCGTTTTTTTCGGTTTGTGTTTAGTGTTAGTCGCTTGTGCACCGAAGACTGATACAACAGACCCAGCAGGTAACGGAAACACCGAAGGAAACGGATCTGCTACCACTGATTTCAACTGGAGTGTGGAATCGAATTGCAGTACTTGTCATGAAAGGTCAGTGACCTCGCTAACCAGGCTTTCGTGTGAAGCAGCTCAAGCCAATGCCCCCAATGATACCTGCATGATATGCCATGACGACACTACTGGTGTCAAAGCCGCACATGCTGCTGTGAAGTTATCTGATACAGCTGGTGATGGCACTCGACTGAAGAAGAGCGAGATCTCAGAGAGTGTATGCCTCGCTTGCCATGATCTAGAAGAGCTAAAATCAACAACCGCTGATAATACGGAGTTGACTGATAACAGTGGAATTGTCGTTAACCCACATGAGGTATCTACTACTCTAAATATTAATGGCAACCATAGTTCGGCAATCTGTTCAAGCTGCCACAAGATGCACTCTACCGAAGCTATCGGAAACACAGCCGAAAGATTTTGCTTGGACTGCCATCATACGGGAGACTATGAATGCGGAACGTGCCACTAGGCACAGTGATTAAGAGCCGACGATAGATTATGATGTGTCGTTAATCATTAGCGAGCATTAGACAAAGCTAAGGCCTCGGGAATCTAATCATTCTCGAGGCCTTTTGACTCAGCTGAGCAGTATGTATCAATCGATGAAAGCTGTTAATCCGGTGGTTGCTCTGGTGTTGTAGCGAGAGCTACTTTAACTGTTTGACTTTCTGTGGCAAGAACGTCTATTGAGAAGGTATCGAACTTAACCTTCGTGACATAGATCTGGTAGTAACCATTTGCCACCTCAAAGCGAGCATTACCATGATCATCAGTCCGACCTCTGTAGGGTTGCAGAACAACATCCGCACCGCTGATCGGTAGCCCAGTTTCTTGCTCGGTAACCTCGAGAGAAATCACACAGTCGGGCTTTTTTACGATCTCAAACCCAAATGTCGTCGATGATCCAAAATGTGAATCCTCCTGTTTCTGTTCAAGGAAGTTTGCCGACCATGTGTAAATACCTTCGATGGCTGGAGGTTGAAACTCAATCTCAGTCCAGTAAAGGGCTGTTGTGTTAGGCCAGAGATCTACGCCAAGCACCCCGCTAGCCATGATTGTGTTGTGAACATCCAGTATTACTACTTCCTTGCCTGCTAGCTGGCAATTTGCAGAGCACCTGACTCCGACCTTCAGTTTCATAGGTTCACCAGAAACAACCGGTGAGTCAACATCCCAAACAGCGATGCTTGTTTGGTGTTGCTCCATGACAGTAAAAGTAGCAGACACAGAAGCTTCAGAATGGATGTTTCCATCTTTCTCCTGCTCTGGATAGACTATTGACCAAGTGTATTCGCCAGGGTCTAACGGTGCTCTTATTAACAGTGCGTCTGTTTGGTTCACTCCGAAGAACTGGTTAATATAGAACTCCTTGATCAACTCATGCTCGTGTGTGACAACACTGCCAGTATTTCCCCGCAAGTCACATCCTTCGGAGCAAACAACCTGGACTTTTATTACTGTGTCAACACCAGCAGCGACTTCGGCAGGAGGTTCCTGCACTAATGAAATCGTGATTTCGTGATCGTGAGTGTACTCCTCCACTTCGTTTTCCTACTCCCAAGGTGTTTCTTTAGCAGCGTTTTCACCAGCAATAAGACTTGCGGTTATGTAGTGTGCAACGCTGTTATGGATACGGCGCCAACCCATCATATTGCCGATTTCACCAGCTGCATAAAGATGCGGAATGACCCTTTCGTCATCAATCGAGATACTGCCGTCTGTCGCTTTGCCGCTGTAGCCATCACTCTGGTCAGCCAGTTCAAGTACCTGTGATTTAGTATTCACGCGTAGACCATTGCGTTGCGTATGGCGGATAAGAGAAGCCTTTGCTGCATAGAATGGCGGCTCAGCTACTTTGAACATCGGCATCGGTTTGTCGAAGTCCTCATCTTTACCAGCATCGACGAATCCGTTATACCTCTGGATTGTCGAGTTGAATGCATCAGCCGGTATGTTCATCTTGTTAGCAAGCTCAGCTAGACTATCAGCTATAGCTACACAAGCCGGATCAAGCATCGGATAACGAGCAGGGTTCGGATTCTCAAGGTGGTTAATCGGCCAATTCATAGCTTCTGCACCAGCTGCGTCGGTGACAACCCAGACATTGCGTGGTTGAGGCAGGCTAAGATAAGTCGCAGGGAATGGCCATTCTGGATTCTCACTCATGGAACCGCGACCTGGTTCACTCGGATGCCCAGCCTCCGCCTCATTGATGAAGCGGGTTCCATCACCTTTGACAAGGACACCGTACTGCGTCTGTGCCAATGAGCTGAACAAGCCGGTCTGGATTGATCTCGTGCTATGCTCGACGGCGATATCTGAAAAATCTGGTGGATCCCAACCCCAATATGACCTGGTACCGAAGAAGATGTAGTAATACGAGGGGAANGACATATCAGCGAANCTGGCACCGATNGCTGCGGCAGCGAGATGGCCATCGCCAGAGCTATCCACATGTAACTCGCCATTGTATGGGGTACCGCCATCACCGTAACAGTCCGGCCCTACTGCTCTGGGATCCCAGGCTTGGACCATGCGATAGTTATCTGTCCAGGTACCGGTAGCTAGATGGACAGCTTTACGGGCTTTAATGTTGATCGATCCTTGCGGGGTATCGACTTTGACACCGATTACCGGACCNCCTGGTTTACGGTAAATACTCCGCATNCTGTGCTCTAGCAGAATCTCGATGTTNTCGAGCTTGTCGACTTCTTTCATCATCACGTACGTGACGGCAGGGCCGCCTTCTTGTTTTCCNCCTTCATCCGGTAGGTTCTGCATTCCTGGATAATCTGGTGATGCCATCAAGTTGAAGCCGCGTCGGACTGGTGGGCGTAGGCTGCCGGGCACGAGTGCGTAATCAAGGCCCATATCATGCAGCCAATCGAGGGTCTCATTTCCTCTGTTGATCAATGTTCGGATCAGATCTGGCACTCCGCGATACTCATTGCTGTACATTTCTTCCAGGAACCAGTCTTCGTCGTCATCGGTAACTCCCTCTTGCCGTTGCAACCAGTTGTTTCCGCCCATCGTGAAGTTATCGGCACCGATGCGTGAAAGGCCACCTATCCAGCTGTTTCTTTCTAAGATGATAACATCTGAACCGGCTTGGGCTGCTCTAATGGCGGCTGGTAGACCGCCACAGTGGCCAGAACCGCAAACAATAACATCAGTTTCTTTGTCCCATACAATGTCATCGATAGCGACACTTCCGTTACCGTCATCTGTTGTGCAAGCTGCGAGCAGCGCCGCAGTACCGACAGTTGCACCTCCAACTAATAATCCAGCGTTTTTTAGGAAGCTTCTTCGAGAGATGCTTCCCCTTTCTTCAACTCTTTCCTTTTCTGACATTTCTCCTCCTCTGCTCTTTGTCCAGCGTTCCACATACGCTTTAGCATAATGTAGCATAGTCTAGAAATTGTT
>WRNE01000062.1 GCA_009776725.1 Coriobacteriia bacterium | reverse complement strand
AAGCCGGTAATCACGACCAGGCTCGGCTCGGACAGGCTGCCGTTGACCGCCTCCGCTGGATCGTCGGCAGGCTCGGACCAATCATCAAGTGAGTCTATGTTCATTTCAGAGGCATTATCCATAGACGATTGCTCCAATAAAACCACTCCGATCGCTATGTTTACAGACGCCAGTCCAGTCTATCATAAACCTATGTACCCTGGCTTTTTAAAGCCCGGTCGATCTCACGCTTGCTGTCGCGCTCGGCGATCGCCGAGCGCTTGTCATAGCTCTTTTTGCCTCGGGCCAAGACCAGCTCGACTTTCACTAGCTTATTGTCTTTAAAATATATGGAGAAAGGCACCAGCGCCAAACCGGCTTGGCTGACCTTCTCCGTAAGGTAGCGGATCTCTTTCTTATGCATCAGCAAGCGCCTGCGCCGGTCAGGCTCGGGGTTGGCCCGGTTACCATGGCTGTACGGTTTTATGTGCAAGCCGAGCAACCAGATCTCACCGTTTCGGACCAGGGCATAGCTGTCCGTCAGCTGCCCACCCCCCTCTCGCAGGGAACGGACCTCCGTGCCGGTCAGGGCGATGCCGGCCTCGAAAGCCTCCAATCGCTCGTAGTCGAAGCTTGCCCGACGGTTGCGGGCAATCGTCTTGATGCCGCTGGTCTGAGCCTGGGTTCTTTTGCCCTTGCCACTGTTATTTTTCTTGTCGCCTGCCAACTAGCCCTGCCAGCCTGGGACCCAATCGATTGAAGGGTCTAGGTCCAAGACGAATTGTTTGACCAGGCTGATCGCACTGTCCAAGTCTTCTAGGCTTAAGACCTCGTTGGGAGTATGCATGTAGCGCAAAGGTATCGAGACCAAGCCTGTCGCCTTGCCGCCACGCGAGATCTGCATGGCATTGGCGTCTGTTCCTGTGCCGCGAGGCTCGGCATCGATCTGATAAGGCACCTTGGCCTTGTCGGCGGCCTCGATCAAGCGCTCAAAAAGCACTGGGTTGATATTAGGACCGCGGGCAATTATCGGCCCCTTGCCGATTACCTTGCTGCCGTACCTGCTCTTCTCGACGCCCGGGTAGTCGATCGCATGGCCGACCTCGACACATATGCAGATATCCGGGTCAAGGAGGTATGTGCTGGTCGTTGCCCCACGGATACCGATCTCTTCCTGCACGGTGCCGACGGCAATGACGTCGCCAGCAGCTCCGCCGGCTTTCTTGACCTCTTCTAAGACCCGGGCAGCAATAAAGGCCCCCATCTTGTCGTCAAAGGCCCGAGACACTGCCAGGCCCTCGCCGAACTGCTCGAAACCGACCCCGTAAGTCATATAGTCCCCAACGCGGACAAGCTCCTTGGTCTTCTCCCCCGAAAAACCGAAGTCGGCAAAGAGCTTTTCTAGGGGCGTGACGTTCTTACGCTCGTCTGGCTCGATCAAATGGATCGGCTTCCGCCCGATCACCCCGCGCAACAAGGTCGGGTCGGAAGGCCCGTTCGTGCCTTTGCCAGTAGCATAGAGGTTGATGCGGGTACCAGGCAAGATAGCGGCATCGACTCCCCCGAGCGAGTCGAAATAGACGAAGCCGTTCTCATCGACGAACTTCACGATCAGTCCGACCTCGTCAATATGGCCTGCTATCATGACCGACGACCCTTGGGCCGTGCCGTTCAAGGTCGCGTGCACACTGCCCATCACTGTTGTGGCAATATTGTCTGCTGTTTTACCGAGCCTCTTGCGCAAAGCCTCTGCAGCCGGCCACTCGTAGCCGGTGGGAGACGGAGTCTCGCATAGATCCTTTAAAAACTGTATGTCGCTCTTATTCATTAGTACATCCGTTCTGCTACCAGTTCATTGATGCTAAGTCATTGACTGGTTATTATACCTTTGCCCGCTCTAAGGCATCAAGCCAAACTCGCCTGGCTGGTCATATGACACTTCGGCAAAGCCATTCTTGAAACGGCCCCGAAGCGCTGCCTGCCCCGAAGCGCTGCCTGCGCTTGGGGTCCTTTTGCCTATTGGACGGTTTTGAATGGGCTAGTTGCCATGGGCTTTACCGGGCTTGCTAGAAATTGACGATAGGGTACAGTTTCTTCGCCGAATGCAAATATGGCAAAATGCAAAAGCCCTGGTCAGAAATTTGCTTGCTCGGAGTAACAAAATTTTTTGCTTGTCAAACCCTAACAAAAACTTGTAAATTCGCAACCCTGTTGCACCACTAATCGCACCTATCCGGACTAATCGCACAATGGTGCGTTAAGTATGGACAGGTGGCTGAACAAGGGATCAGACAGGACTCCCGACAGGCCGCCAACGGGGCCTTCCAATGACAATCATGTTATGAGAGGATGGCCCTATGTCCCGCCCGCCTTCTGCCTGCCCCGTATGGCGGCCTGTATGGAAGGGAGGCCGGAAATGGCCAAGAAGGTGAAACTGACATTGAAGGAGAGAAGGCTGATCCAAGAGGGGATGGACGCGAACCTGAGCTACCGGGAGATCGGGTCGCTGGTCGGGCGGAGCCACACGACGGTGCTCCGGGAGGTCAGGGCCAACAGGTCGGTCAAGGGCGGCAGGCGTGAGGCGCGCTGCACGAAGCAGGGCGGCTGCACGGTCACAGGCCTGTGCGGGGTATGCACCAACCCTGCCGGGCTGTGCCCCGAATGCGAGCTGGTGGACTGCAGGAAGAAGTGCGCCGGCCTGGAAACCGGAGTGGCCTGCGAGGCCCTGGAGAGGAGGAGGCATGTCTGCAACGGGTGCAGGGGCCTCCTCTCAAAGTGCGCCGGCATCGTGCGCTACGTGTACAAGGCGACCATTGCCGACAGGCTCTCCAAGGACAGGCGGAGCAGCGCCAGGCGGGGGGTGGACATGGCCCAGCCCCAGTTCGAAAGGGAGATCGCAGTGATCAGCGACGGCGTCTCGCGGGGGATGTCCCCCTACGAGATCTCCGCCAGCTACCCGGACGAGGTGACCGTCTCCGTCTCCACCATCTACCGGTGGACGGACAGGGGCTACGGCGGCCTGGCGAACATCGACCTGGAGCGCAAGGTCGGCTTCGCCCCGAGGAAGCGGTCCCGCGTAAGGAGGCCCGTGGCCAGGGGCGCAGGCCGCTCGTACGCCGAGTTCCAGGCCCTCCCCGAGGACGAGCGGCTGTCTGCCGTGGAGGCAGACACCGTGGTCGGCCGCAAGGGGGACAGCAACTGCATCCTGAGCTTTTACATACGCCCTGCCCACTTCCAGCTGTACCTGCTGATGGGAGGGCGTCCAAGGAGGTGGTCAGGGCCTTCGACGCGGTCGAGGAGGCAATCGGGCTGGAGCCGTTTTGCAGGCTGTTCGGCCTGGTCCTGCTTGACAACGGCGTCGAGTTCTCCGATGCCGAGGGCATGGAGAGGTCGGCCACCGAGCCTGGGAGGAAAAGGTGCCGGGTCTTTTACTGCGACCCGATGCAGTCACAGCAAAGGCCCGGCTCGGAGAAGCACCACTCCGAGCTTAGGCAGGTCATTCCTAAGAACAGCGTGTCCTTCGACGCGCTGGACGCCTGGGACGTCTCGGTAGCGTGCTCGCAGGTCAATTCTACACCCCGGAAGTCCTTGTTGGGCTCCACGCCGATAAAGGTGCTCAGGGCGCTGTTCGGCCCGGAGGCCGACCTCCTGCTCGACTGTTTCGGGGTGACAGAGGCCGGCCGCGACGAGCTGACGCTGAAGCCTAGGGCGATCAACGAGGCCAGGGCAAGGCGCGGCCTTGCCAGCTTAAGTTTCTAGCATTGCAAGAAAAGGCCGGCTAGGCCGGCTAAAGGCGGCGGGACAAAGACGGATAGGGCAACACAGCAGCCGGTGCGATAAGTTCGGATACCGCCGACACCGGCAGGGCCAAGCACTGTCCGAACTCACCGCACCAAGACGCAATAAGGCCCTTTTCGTGCCTTTTTCGTGCATTTCCACCGGTCCTGCCTCTTCTTTCTGGTGCGTTTACCCTGGATATGCCATATTTTTGTTATGTGGTGCGATGAGTTTGCGAATTTACCCCCGCCAAAACTGTACCCAATCGTCAATCTGTAGCAAGCCGGGCTTGTCTTGCCATCCGTGCTACGTCCGGGCTCCCTATCCGGGCTCCCTATTCGTGCCTGCCTATCCGGCAATGCCTATAAGGCCTAAGCCTAAAGGCCATCTTTTCAACCAGGGCACAGCAAGCCACTGCATATCGCTACAATAGTTAGGTTCGATCAAGTCGAGGAGGGTTTAGAGCCATTCGACAGACGAACAGTGCAACAAAGCTTTGACCCACCAGACGAGGAGAGCCCATGGATCTCACAGAAGACCGGCTACGAGCCATTGCCAACGACGCCCGGATTCACTTAAGCGATGCAGAGCTCAGCGAGATGACTGCTGACTTGAACCTGATTCTAGACAGGATCAAAAAGATCAACGAGTTCGACCTGAGCGACGTCCCGCCGACCTACCAGCCCATCGCTGGCCACACTAACGTGATGCGCGACGACGTGCCCTTGCCCAGCCTGCCCCAAGAGACTGCCCTGGCCAATGCGGCGGTTTCCGAGAACGGGCAGTTCAAAGTCCCGCCAATCCTCGACGAACTAGGGAGCGGGCAATGAGGGCCGACGAATACGCAATGCTCTCCATTGCCGATATCCAGGCCGGTCTGGCCAGCCGCTCCTTTACTGCCCGCGAGCTGGCCGAGGCAGCGCTTGCGGCAGTAGCGAGGCTTGACTCTTCCATTCATGCCTTCCTCGAACTGACGGCGGACATGGCCTTAGCTGCGGCTGATAATGTGGATAAGAACCTGGACAAGGCACCTGTAAGCGACAGGCTGTCAGCGGCAGGCCCGCTAGCCGGGGTGCCGATCGCCTANAAGGACAACATGAACCTGCTTGGCACCCATACGACTTGCGCCTCGCTCACCTTGAAGGACTANATATCGCCCTATACCGCTACCTGCGTCGAGCGAACGCTCCAAGCAGGGGCGATCCCCCTTGGCAAGCTGAACATGGACGAGTTTGCCTTCGGTTCGTCGACCGAGACCTCTGCCTTTGGCAGGACATACAACCCATGGGACCTGACACGGGTCCCAGGCGGCTCGTCGGGTGGGTCGGCAGCTGCTGTGGCTGCCGGCATGGCCACAGTCTCGCTTGGCTCGGACACCGGAGGATCCGTCCGGATCCCTGCCAGCTACTGCGGTGTCGTCGGGTACAAGCCAAGCTATGGCATGGTCTCGCGTTATGGGGTAGCAGCCTTTGCCTCGTCGCTTGACCAAGTCGGGCCGATTGGAAGGTCGGTTGCAGACGTGGCAGCCTTGACTGACGCTATTGCTGGCTATGACCCGCTGGACACCACCACCTGGCCGGTGCAAACAAGAATGAGCGAGCAGCTGGGTAAAGGCATCAAAGGCATGCGCATAGCCTATGTGCCTGCCTTNATGCAGATGGAAGGCCTTCATGACGAGGTGCTCGCAGCAGTGCATGGCGTCTTNCAGACGCTAGAGGACGAGCATTGTGAGTTGGTGCCGATCGAGCTGCCGCATGTCGAGGCNGCCTTGGCAGCCTACTATGTCATCGGCCCAGCCGAGGCCTTCTCCAACCTNAGNCGTTTCGATGCTGTGCGTTATGGCTTCCGCGACCTTAAGGCGGCAAACCTAAACGAGCTTTACGACCATAGCCGCACCGAGGGCTTTGGGCCTGAGGTGAAAAGACGGATCCTGCTTGGCTGNTACTTGCTTTCCAGCGGCGTGATAGACGAGTACTTCTACCCAGCTCTAAAGATCCGCAGCTTGATCAANGNGGACTTCCANAAGGCCTTTGAGCACTGTGACGCCTTGGTCACCCCGGTCAGCCTGCGCAGCGCTTTTCANTTCAACGAGATCACTGACCCGGTCAGCATGTATATGTCAGACATCTTTACCATACCAACGAACATTGCCGGAAACGGCGGCATGAGCCTGCCGGTAGGACTTGGCCAGGACAGCGGGCTTCCCATCGGAGTGCATATTGTGGGGCCGGAGTCTTGTGACGAGAACATTTTTCGGTTTGCCCGTGCCTTAGAAGACTGCTATCCGGTTTCAAGCCTAGCCCCTATGGCTATGCAGTAAAGGAGGGTGACAATGAAGACTCTAGAAGAGGTACTGATAGACTGGGAGGCCGTCATCGGGCTTGAGGTGCATACCGAGCTCACTAGCCTGAACACGAAGATGTTCTGCTCCTGTGCCTTCGAGTTCGGGAAGGCCGAGAACTCCCAGGTCTGCCCGATCTGCCTAGGGCTCCCAGGGGCACTGCCGGTNCCCAACCGGGCNGCGATCGAAAGCATTATCCTGGCTGGGCTNGCTACGAACTGCCAGATCATGCCGGAGACCTCCTTTTACCGAAAACACTACTTCTATCCCGACATGACCAAGAACTACCAGATCACCCAAGGACCTGTGGCCTTCTGCATGAACGGCGAGCTGGAGCTGGAAGTCACCGGCCACGCTGCCGAGCAGCGCACCCATCAGGCAGGCACTTCTCCCCTTATAGACGAGAACGGGACAAGTTATGGCTACACTACCTCGATCGGCATTACCCGCATCCACATGGAGGAGGACGCGGGCAAGCTGGTGCACATCGGGGGCACCGACGGGCGCATCACGAACTCCCTGTACTCGCTGGTCGACTACAACCGTTGCGGGGCGCCTTTGATCGAGCTGGTCACCGAGCCCGACCTGCGCAGCCCGGAGGAGGCGCGCTTGTTCCTACAGAAGCTTCGCCAGATCTACCTGGCCTTGGACATCTCCAACGTCTCGATGGAAGAGGGGTCGCTGCGCTGCGACGGCAACATCAGCATCCGCCGGCGGGGCGAGAGCAAGTACGGGACGAAGACCGAGCTGAAGAACATGAACAGCTTCAAGAACCTCCACGACGGCCTGGCCTACGAGATCTGCCGCCAGGCGGAGGTCTTGGAAAACGGGGGCACCGTGTTGCAAGAGACCCGTCATTGGGAGCCTGCGACCAAGCGCACCATTGCCATGCGCTCGAAGGAGGCAGCCGACGACTACCGCTATTTTCCCGACCCCGACCTTACCAGTTTCGTGCTGAGCAGCGAGTTCATCGACAGCCTGAAAGCCCGTCTGCCGGAACTCCCAGATGCGCGTAAGGCACGTTATGTGGAGAAACACGGGCTGTCTTTAGCTGATGCTGCCAACCTTGCGCAAGACCCCGACCTGGCTATGTTCTTCGATGCCGCCTTGGCTGGGCCAAGCCTGGGGGAGGGCGCTGCGAAAGCTTCCATTGGCGATTTGGCTAAGACCCTTGCCAACCTTTTGCTGAACGACATCAGTGCCTGGCTGAGGCAGTCCGGCAGCACCTTGGCAGAGGCCCCTTTCCAAGCAGCTGACGTTGCCGAGCTGGCTGCTTTGAGCGCGGACGGGACCTTATCCTCAAAACAGGTAAAGGACGTCTTTGCCGAAATGGCTGCCAGTGGCAAAAAGCCCAGCGAGGTAGTCTCAGAACGGGGCATGCAGCAAGTCTCGGACGTGGATGCTATATTAATATATATTAATAATGTTTTATCAAATAACGCAGACAAGGTCGAAGAGTACCGCGGGGGAAAAATCGGTTTGCTGGGCTTCTTTGTCGGACAAGTCATGCGGGAGATGCAAGGCCAAGGAAACCCCAAGCTGATCAGCGAGCTGCTGGAAGAGAGCCTGAAGTAGCATTGCCGTTTTGAAGTGCTGAATAAAAGATGCAAAATAACGCACTGATAATACCTGTGATTATGATACTTTGCATAGATTTTACATAATCGGCTTCTCGATGGTCGGGCTGCAGCCGATGCAGCTAAAAGCTGGTTGCAAAAACACTATAATACCCTTATTGGTATTAAAAAATCTGTACAGAGCTTTGTGCATATTTACTACTTGTAATCACGAAAAGTAAAGGGCACTAATATCCAATGACGATCAGCTTTGAGTATTTTCTTACCCTGGTAACTACTAATCCAATTCTATTGGTAGTCGTCGTTTTAGTACTTGGAAACATCATTATCAATGGGGCAACCGATGCTCCCAATGCCATAGCCACTGTCGTGGCTACTCGTTGCTTAAGCCCCAACAAGTCGATAATCCTCGCAATGACCATGAACTTCCTCGGCTTGCTGTTTATGACCTTAGTCACTACCAAAGTCGCCAATACCATATTCATGATGGTGGATTTTGGAGACGATCCCACGCTTGCTCTAATGGGCGTAGCTGCAGGAATGGTCGGTATTATCTTATGGGGAGGAGTTGCCTGGCTGTTTGGCATCCCGACCTCTGAAAGCCACGCCCTGATCGCTGGGCTGACGGGGGCGGCTTTTGGCCTGCAAGGCTCCTTTGCAGCGGTGAATTTCAGCGAATGGGTCAAAGTCATCTACGGGCTGGTGATCTCCTCAGTGCTTGGGATAGGGGTGGGCTGGCTGACTGTCAAAGCCATCCGCAGGATATTCCGCGACGTGCAACGCAGGACAGCNGAAAAGGTCTTTACCGCAGCCCAAGTCGCCGGGGCAGCAGGGGTTGCCTTCATGCATGGCGCGCAAGACGGCCAAAAATTCATGAGCATCATGATGCTAGGCGTGACACTTGGCGCTGCCCAGCTGCAAGGCACGAATGTCGAGTCCTTGGTGCTTCCCTTTTGGGTCATCCTGACCTGCTCTTTGACTATGGGCTTTGGTACCAGCCTAGGCGGTAAACGGATCATCAAAAAAGTAGCTATGGAGATGGTGTCTCTGGAGAAGTACGAAGGCTTCTCTGCTTCGCTGGCTTCTACCCTCTGCATCGGCTTGGCGGTCTTTACCGGTATCCCCGTATCGACTACCCAAGTCAGTGGGACCGCAATTATGGGAGTGGCTGCATCCAAAAGCCTTCGGTCCTTAAACCTGGACGCAGTCAAAGAACTGATGTTGACATGGGTCTTGACTTTTCCGGGATGCGGCTTGATTGGCTTTGTATTCTCTGTGATTGTCCGAAACATTTTTGCCTAGGCGTTTCTCATAACGTCTAGGCAGCCAATGAAAGGAATCTGATGGCTAAGAAGTTCAACTATTTCGAGACACTTGAAAAGCAAGGTGATTTTGCAGTCCAGGAAGCTGAGCTGCTGCTAGATATCTTTGAAAGCTTCGACCCTTTGAAAATGCCCGAGTGGCTGACGCAAATGCATGTGCTAGAAAACGAGGCAGACTCCCAGATCCATCAGATCCTTACCCATCTAGCCATTGAGTTCATCACCCCCATCGACCGAGAGGATATTCTTTCTGCCGCCCAGCGTCTGGACGATATCGTCGATAACATTGAGGAAGTATTGCTTCAGCTGCACATGTATAACATCACCGAGATCCATCCTGCTGCGATCGACTTTACCAAGCTGATACTGGCTGCGACCCAATCCTTGAAAAAAGCCCTGACGGAGTTCCAGAACTTTAAAAAGTCCCATAACCAAGTGCGGGAATACATCGTCGAGGTCAATGATGTCGAAGAAGAAGCAGACCGCTTGTATGCCCAAGTGATGAACAGCCTGTACAGAGAGCACTCCGACGACCCGCTCTATGTAATGATTTGGAGCAACTTGTTCGCTCAGATGGAAAAATCAGTGGACCTTTGCGAAGTCATTGCCGACGACCTGGACATGATCATCTTAAAGAACAGCTAAGGGGCGCTGAAATAGTCAATCTACCGCATTGACACTAGTAAGAAAGTATAATATAAGACTATGTGCCAGAGATTGACGATCAGCCAGTATCCAGGCTTTACTGCGCTCAGGAAGCCAGATATTGCATAATGCAATCAAACTGAGTTATCTGATATAACGAATAAAGTAATCCG
>WRNE01000061.1 GCA_009776725.1 Coriobacteriia bacterium | reverse complement strand
GGAGGCCCACTTCCCATACAGGAAGTACCTCTGAAGACCTCAAGCTCTTAGAATACGACAGTGACATCGCCCATAAGACAGGAGGCCTCTCGGGACCCGGCCTCATCGGCGCCAAGGAGAACGTTATCCTTGCCGGCAACCCCGGCAGGGGCAAGACACACCTGGCGATAGGCCTTGGCGTAGCCGCGTGCCAAAAGGACATGCGGGCCCCGTCCGCCGACGTCCCGAACCTGGTGACCGGGCTTAAAGAGGCCATGAGCAGGAGCGAGGTCACGGCCTACAAGCGCAAGTTCGCAAACTTCGAGCTAGTGATTGTCGACGAGCTTGGCTATGTCTCCTTCGACAAGGAGGGCAACGAGATCCTCTTTGAACCTGCTTTCCAACCGAAACGACACAGGCTCGATGATCGTGACTACGAACCTGGCGTTTGATAGATGGGAGGAGGTCTTCCACGACACCAACCTGACCGGCGCACTGGTGGATCGGCTCACTCACAAAGCACATATATTGGACATGAGCGGGGATAGTTACAGGTTCAAGGAAACGATGTCAATGCAAGGAAAGTAGTGGTACCCGATTCGGCTGGTTATGTGGTTCCCTTTTGGGTTGACAGTAACATCTCAGCTGGCGCCTGGCGTTGTCGCGGCTCCAGCCGGTCTCCTCGCAAAGCGCGTCCAGGATCTGGCCCTTCCGCCCCTTCGGCGCCTTCCTATACTCCTCGGCCCTTGATTTNGTCANNTCTCTTCTNGCCATCAGTGATATCCTGAATCCCAAGGGTAACCTCCCATGTCCAATCTTTCATCACATGTCAGGTTACCCTTGTTTCTATATGCCTGCGCCGTTGAACCGTTCGCGGACATGACATGTGATGTACGCGGGATGTTTCACGGGCATTTTTCGTGATGTATGTTGAGCTGTTGCAATCGACCTCAGGTTGATAAATGATCTATATACTAATCACAACTACTTCTGGATCTACCACCAAAGCCCTCTGGACGATTGGCAAGCGGTATTATTCGATATCGACCTTTCTGTAATGGTGCTTTCGGACAAAGGTATCAGAGACCGTATGCTTAGACCAAAAACCTTGAAATTCTACACAAACAATACGCCGCTTACTGCTCTCTTTGAATGATGCAGGTAATAACTACTATATCTGCTTTTGAAAGACTTGAGCACCGCTTTTTTCTTATTGGTATGTTTTCGTATGGCAGATGAGTGAGTAAACGTCTCAAACAAATCGAAATGCTTACCCTCTTCGAACAAAATCAAAGCTGCTGATCAAATTGCTGGAAAAATAGTTTGACTTGCAGGCATTGATAGTTTAATATGCATTAGCGTTATATGTTGTATATAGCATATGGTACTAATGTGATTATTAAAGGAGGAAAGAGGTATGAAGAAGCATATATGCGAAAGAGTAGTAAGTGTTGTTTTATTGATTGTGATTGGTTCGTCGATTTCGATGAACGCCTATGCCGACGTAGACGCGAAGAACAGTACAGAAAGACCGGGGGCTGTTGAAACCCGAGGGCAGGTTTCCGGCACATTAACGACAAGCCACGGTGATAAGATCGCATGCACTGGCACGACAATTGCGCTAAATTGGACAACCGGGTCGTCTATAACTGTGAATACGACATTTAGTGTTACATACTATTCCGGTGGAACACAACCTGACAAAGATCGGGTAAACGGGTATGCAAAAGATATCAATACAACGTCATATGTGACTTTTACAAACGGAGGTACTGCTTCGTTTAAAAGCTCAGGCACCCGTTACGGTGCTGCTGGTAATGTAGGGGCGCTACAAGAGTATATCTATATGAGCACTGCATATACATACCATACTGTTAGTTGTAACGGTGGCAGCTGGAATGGAACCAGCTACAGTTAGTTATAGCCGTCCGAGCTAAAAAAAGCACATAGCCAACACTAGAACGTGAGGTTTTTAATTCGCTCTAGTGTTGGCATTGTTATAAGCCATGCTTAGAGGGTTTTATCAATGAGAGAAAGAGGCTTACGAATAGTTGAGAGGGATCCAGATGGTTGAAAAAAAACGTAGAACTAGAGTGCTTGTTGTTATCTTAGTGTTAATCGTCATAGTCGCCCTCGTTGTTAACAGCCAAAGGACTCTGCCAAATGACATGATCAGCTCTAGCTCTTCAGAGCCTAGCCACGTTGCGCTAGGTGCTTCAAGTTCGGAGGGTTACTTCACTACTTACTGTGTCAGCGAGTACGGGGTCTTATACATGAGAGACAACCTGATGCGGTACTTCGACTTTGCATCGAGCCGCTCATTCGTATTGTGCGGCAGGCCGAACTGCCCCCACATCAGCAGCATCTGCAACGCCTGGTATACAAGGAAAGGCGACATCGAAGGCCTTGCCCAGTATGGGGACCGTATCTATGCCTTCAAAAAGAACAGCATCCGCAACTCATACGACCTGGTATGCATGGACCTCAGAGGTTCTGTTGAGAGGGTCGTCTTCTCTTTAGGAATTGGGAGCTATAAAGCCGGCATATGGCATGTCGATTCAATTGACTCGATGGTTTACTATGCGGGGGGGCATGCTTGGATAAAAGCCAGCTACACGAAAGCGGGCAACGGCAGCAACGAGGAGGATATAAGAGCTGAATGCCTGATTGGCATCGACTTGTATGATGGCTCGCGGATAGACCTCGCTGGTATCCCCCTCGAAAAAGGATACATGTATGATATAAGGCAGGTAACAGAGGATAGCATTGTTTACAACTCCAGATGGGACGACCCGCAGATGCTCTCGGAACAGGAGTTCAATGAGGCCTATGAGCGTGGCGAGTACCCTGAGGTAGACGAGATGGAGCCTGACCCTAATGGTTTCCCAGGCTACCCATATTACTATTACATGAGGTGGCATAACCGTAACAGCGCTGCTATCTATCAGATCAGCATCTTCGACATCCCAACCGGCCGGCGTGAGGTCTTTGCCGAAGGAGAGTACTTCAAAGACTTCGAGGCCTTGGGTGACTACGCTGGCACAGAGTCTGTGTATATAATCATTGGGTATTACAATGGCAAGATAATCTATGAAATGCCATACAATCGATCAGGCTGGAGGAACGGAAGCAGAATCTATTCATACGATGCTCGCACAGGCGAGCGGGAGCTGCTTGTAAATATGGAAAGCGGCGGGAGTATTTTCGCGAACTCTTTGAACAGTGTGACTGACGACGGCTTGCTACTGGTCTGGCAAGAGACCGGGGACATGCAAACAGATGAAATGGAAAAGGCCTCGGGTATGATATATAGCTACAACTTGGAGACAGGTGAGTCTGTCGACCTTTTTGCAGACACCAGGATCATCTCCTTCCGCATTTGTGGGGAGACTCATGGCTGTTTTCTAGGTAGTTTTGCCGATGACTACAGGAATATCGATACAGCCCCGCCGCTCTACATGCTTGCCAAAGACGACTATTACAAAGGCAACTTCAGGGCAGTGGCCCAGATCAAGTTATGAATAGGGCTTTCACATAGCAAAACAACAGGCGCCGTGGTTTACAGTACCAGCGGTGGCTACTACCTCACAATCAGCATTAGCGAGCATGACCTCTACTACATGGAGGGGAACCGGATGCGTTACTGCGGATGTGACAGTAACAACTCCTATGTATTGTGCAACAGGCTAAACTGCCTACGACTTGTTACGCGTCTATCTTTCGACTATTGTCACGGTTCGTTTGATGCCGTCGTTCAACTGACACGCGTTAAGCAAACCTACCTAGCCGGCATAGGCTTCCCGGCTAAGGTAGTAGGCAAACTCGTTCAGCCTGGGATGGGCATTGAAGCCGCCGCTTAGGAAGACATGCCCGCCCTGCCCGTACTTCTCCATAAACTGCCTGGCAACATCCAGGCACTGCTCGTCGCTCATCTCGGGGTTGGTCTCTGTGTATATCCCCAGCAGGACCTTGTCCCCGATCAACTTGTAGAGCAGGTCGAAGTCGTTGATGTTCTCTTGAGGCAGACAGATGTCGACGGAAGCCTCGGCGATGGCAGGGGCAAGAATGTCGTTCTTGCCGCAGCAGTGCAGCTCGAAATACATGCCGCGCTGGTGGCAGGAGTCGACGATGCGCCTGATGTAGGGGACCAGCATCTCGCGGGCGGTGTCTGGGGAGAACTGCGGGCCGCGCTGGGTACCCCAGTCGTCGTTGAACATCAAGACATCGGCCTTGTAGAACTTGTGGAAGCGGTCGATCAGGTCGTCATAAAAGTCGCAGAGCCGGTCATAGAAGCGGTGGACGCCGGCTTTCTGGTCGTCGTCGACATAGGCCGACCATCACATTGGCAAAGTCCATCAGCGAGATCAGGCGCTCGTTTAGGCCGTTCATCAGCCAGACCCTGGTAAACCTGTCCGGCGAGTAAAGGTACTCGTTGGCCTTGGCGCTGGCCTCCCAGTCCCACTCGTCGAGGTCGGGGAAGTCGATGTAGTCCTCAAAACGGTTGATGTCTGGGACCTTCGGGGCGCCGGGACGGACCATCGAGCCGCCAGTGACCTTCACATACTCCCAGTAGACGCCGAACATGTCCGGCCCGCCTTGGATGTCGGCACCCGGCAGTATCGGGTCGGCCTCCATCACCCAGGCCCTGACCACGTTGTCTGGGACCAGGCGCGGGCTTAGGGCGGTCATGTCCGCCATCGACGGTATGTAGACCGGCTGCTTGCCGTTCAAGGCCAGCTCGAAGTTCTCCCTGGGGGTGATCGGAAAGTTGCGTTTCGGCGTGGTCGCTCCCTCTCCCCTGCCAACAGGATAAGTCCCGACCTCTTTCCACTCGTCGGCGTATTCCTCAAACATAGCTACTCCCTCCAAAACTAGTACAAATCCAGCCTGCCACACTATAGCAGGGGCATCCTCAGTTGCCCGCCCTTAGCAAGCCATACGTTATCGAGTCGACCAAAGCCTCCCAGGACGCTTCGATGATGTTCTCGCTCACACCGATCGTCCCCCAGCTGTCTGTCCCGTCACTAGTGTCGATTATCACCCGGGTGACTGCCCCGGTTCCTGTGCTCTCATCGAGCACGCGCACTTTAAAGTCTGTTAGCTTTAAATCTTCTACTTGTGGATAAAACCTCGTTATCGCCTGTCGGAGTGCGGCGTCCAAAGCGTTGACCGGGCCTGCCCCCTCGCCGGTCGTGACCACCCTTTCGCCTTCCACAGAAAGCTTGATCGTTGCCTCGCTTACTGCTTTTCCGCCCTCGTATTTCTCAGTGATCACCCGAAACGACTCCAGCTCGAAGCACTTTTGTCCCTGTCCGGTCAAATCAGCCAGGAAGATCTTAAGCGATGCCTCTGCCACCTCGTAAGAATAGCCGTCTACCTCACGGGCCTTCACTTCCTCCAAAAGCCTGGCCAGCTCGGTGTCCGAGTCGGGCAAGGCGATCCCCAGCTCTTGGGCTTTTTGGGCCAAGGCCGAACGGCCGGACAGCTCGCTGATGAGGATGTGCGAGAAGTTGCCCACAGCAGCCGGGTCGACATGCTCGTAACTCGGCTTATGACGGACGATCGAGGCAGTATGCAGGCCGGCCTTATGGGCAAAGGCATTTGCCCCGGTATAGGGATGGTGGGCATCTGTCGTGATATTCATGATTGCCGCTACATAGCGGGACAGGTCGGTGAGCTCGGCCAGCTTGCTTGCATTGACCAGGCCATAGCCCATCTTGAGCTGCAAGTTCGCCAATGTGACCAAGATGTCAGCATTGCCGACGCGCTCGCCGTAGCCGTTGACGGTTCCTTGGACATGGACGCAGCCGGCACGCACGGCCTCCAGGCTGTTGGCAATTGCCACGCCGCTGTCGTTGTGCGTGTGGATGCCCAAACGGCCCGCCGCTTGAGGGTTGGCTTCCGATAGTGCCTCCCTGGTTGCAGAGCAAATCTCGTATATCTCGTTTGGCAGCATGCCGCCGTTCGTGTCACAAAGTACCAAGAGCTCAGCGCCTGCTTGAAACGCTTCCAGCAGCACCGAGACTGCATAGCCCGCATCCTTGCGGTAGCCGTCGAAGTAGTGCTCGGCGTCAAAGAAAACACGCTTTCCCTGCTTGGTCAGATAATCGACGGTATCTGCAACCATTGAAAGGTTTTCTGGAAGGGTGGTGAGCAAGACCTTCTCCACATGGTCGACCGCTGCTTTGCCGACAATCGAAACAACGGCAGCAGAGCANTGGGCCANGGCAACCAGGCTGGGATCAGCTTCGGCAGNCAGGCTTTTATGCCGGGTCGAGCCAAAAGCGACTATCTCCGAGTTCTTTAAAGGCTCGTGGGCAAGGCGCTCCATCAAGGCGAGGTCGCGCTCGTTGGACGCCGGGAAGCCGACCTCGATGAAGTTCATGCCGAAGTCGTCAAGGCGCTTGACTATACGGACCTTGTCTTCCAGGGTGAGCGCCACCCCGGCGCGCTGCTCCCCGTCACGCAAAGTGGTGTCGAGAAGGCTTAGAGGCGGCAGCTCGTGCCTTGTGCGGCCGTTAGACCCTTGTGAGCCAGTGTCCATATTCAGGGACCCTGCCTTTGGCGATGTCGAAGAAGCGGGCCTGCAGCTGCAGTGTGACCTGTCCAGGAAGCCCGATCTGGCGGTCGTCGACTGCGTTTATCGGGGTAACCTCGGCAGCTGTGCCGGTAAAGAACACCTCGTCGGCAGTGTAGAGCTCTGTCCGCACCAAGGAGCGCTCGCGTACCTCGTAGCCAAGGTCGCGGGCAATCTGCATGATCGAGTCGCGGGTCAGGCCCTCTAAGATGCCATCTGAGAGGGGCGGGGTCGAGACGATGCCGTTTCGCACGATGAAGATGTTCTCTCCCGAGCCTTCGGCAACCATGCCGTTCTCGTTTAAGAGGATCGCCTCCGAATAGCCGTTACCGACTGCCTCGATGTTGGCAAGGCCTGAGTTAAGGTACGATGCCGACGACTTGACCGCACCGGGCATGGCATTGGCGCTGCGCTGCCGCCATGTGCTGATCGCTACGCTGACCCCTTCTTTTAAAGCCGTGTCGCCAAGGTAGTCTCCCCATGGCCAAACGGCGATGATCACATCGACTGGGGCAGCCGTCGGGTTGACTCCCATCGACCCGTAGCCCCGATAGGCAAGCGGGCGGATGTAGCACTCTTCTAGCTTGTTGGCGCGGACCGTCTCCAGGGCGGCCTCGACCAGCTGGTCAACGGTGTAGGGAACCTCCATCATAATCATCGCCCCACTTTGGACGAGGCGTTCCATATGCTCACGCAGCCTGAACACCGCCGAGCCCTCGTCTCCCTTATAGCAGCGGATTCCCTCGAAAACCGCGGTCCCGTAATGCAGGGCATGGGTCAGTACGTGCGTTGTTGCCTCTGCCCAAGGCACTAGAGTGCCGTTCTTCCAGATATAGTCCACTTCCACGATTGCTGCCATGGTCAAAATCCTTTCCTTCAAAGCAAGGCCGAGGCGTTAGAAGCCTTTAGCCTTTCAACCAGTAGGTGCTCAGGTCTTCGGCAGGTCTTCGACAGGCCGCCGACAGGCCTTCGAGTAGCCTCCGACAGGCCGCCGACAGGCCGCCAGCAGGCCGCCAGCCTCGATGAGTCACCAGGCTTCGTTCATCTTACATCGTATGACGCTCGCATTATGGCCTTGCACCTTCCAACTGCATGGTATTGAGCAACGATTATAGTTGATAGACCCACGTCTGCTGTAGCAAAAGAAAGCAAAACACTGTGATCTTGCTTGCAAGTACGGCTATGAGGCACGGTTTTTGATTAATGCACTGTTTAGGCGTGCGGGCGGGAAGTCGGCTATGCCTGCTCCAGATTGACGATAGGGTACAATTTTGGCGGGCAAATTCGGGGTAAAAATTTATGTTACTCCGAGTACGCAAATTCCTGACCAGGGATTTTGCAAAATGGCACTTTTTTAAGCAATGGAAAAATTGCACCCTATCGCAATTCTGGAGCACTTAGCCTTAAAGAACGTTGTATACGATATATATTATATGCTAGTGCTGTAAATGGGAGGAGACAGGGTCACAGCCTCATTTATCCTCATTTTTAACTTAAAATCTTTTAATTAAAACTTTTTAATGTTATTCTTTACGCAAATATTCCGCATTTTTTAGTGGATATCGATATTTCGAAAGGAGGGACGATGCTAATCGATGCGATAAACGAGATCAACTCGAAATTCAAAATGAGGTTCTATCGTGGCATCTTCGAGCGTTTGCGAGAACGCGAGTCAAGCCTAAGCGCATCAGAGGCAATTGCTGTGGATGTCATCCATGCCTTGGACGCCCCGACTATCAGCAAGTTTGCGGATTTTCTCCACATATCACTACCGAATGCCACTTATAAGATCAANACGCTGGTACGNAAGGGCTACATCGAAAAAGTCCAGTCCANCACGGACAAACGTGAGTTCCACCTCCATACCACCAGCAGGTTCAGCACCTATAACTCGATCAACCAAGACTATATTGACAAAGTCGTCGATAGGGCTATGACGCGGTTTTCTCCAGATGAGATCGAACAGCTTGAGCGGATGCTGCGAATCGTGTCTGAAGAGTTAATGCCAGAAGACGATTCCTGACCGACGTAGACGAGAGGACGACAATGGGTATCAGGATCATCACTGACTCAACAACTGAGTTCAGCCAGAGCCAGGCCAGGGAAATGAATATCGACGTGCTTCCGTTGAAATCGGTCTTTGGAAACGAGGTCTATCTCGACGGCATCGACCTGTCTCCTGAAGAGTTCTTCGAGAAACTAGCCAACTCGGAGGAGCTGCCGAAGACCAGCCAGTCTACTCCGCGCGAGTTCGAAGAGCTGTTCCAAGTGGCTCAGGCTGCTGGGGACGAGGTTATTGTGATCCTGCTAGCTGGGACCATGTCTGGGAACCTGGAGAGCGCCCGAGCCGCCCGCGATGCTTGCGGGGGTGATATCTGGATTATTGACAGCGACACGGTAACACTTGGCTTGAACATCCTGGTCCAACGGGCGGTGATACTCCGCGACGAAGGCAAGACTGCCGAAGAGATTGTCGCTCTACTCGAGGTCGAAAAGCAGTCCATTTGCATTGTGGCTGCCATCGATACTTTGGAGTACCTCTTAAAAGGCGGGCGCTTGTCAAAGACAGCCGCAATTACAGGGACCCTTTTGAATGTGAAGCCGATGCTGCTTGTCGAGCACGGCGTCATCAATGTGACCGGTAAAAGCCGAGGCATGAAAAAGGCGCAGTCGCGGATTTTCAAGACGATCCGCTCCCTCGGCGGCATTGATTTCACCCAGCCCTTTGCGATCGGCTACTCCGGCGACCCCCAGCCTTTTGCTGCTTTTGAGGAGCAGTGCAAGAAGCGCTTTGGCTCCCACAAGCCGAATATCTGCATTATAGGCAGCGTGCTTGGCACCCACATTGGCCCGGGTGCTGTAGCAGTAGCGTTCTTCAAGGTGAAAAAGGACTAGTCCTCTTGGACAAGCTGGCCACGCTGCGGCTCGTTTCGCTTTAAAGCCACATAAAGCATAACAATTCCGCCCAGGACCATCGGGAGCGTCAAGAGCATTCCCATCGTGAGCCATGTGGTGCCCAGCAGGTACCCGATTTGCGCATCAGGCTGGCGGATGAACTCCACGGCAATGCGAAAGACCCCGTAGCCGATGAGGTAGACGCCGAAATAGCTACCCTGTGGGAGGGGAGGCTTGCGCCGGGCGAGGGCATAGAGCACAGCCAACAAAACCGCTCCTTCGAGAAAAGCCTCGTAAAGCTGGCTAGGATGCCGGGGCAGCGGGCCGGCAGCCTCAAAGACGACCCCCCACGGCAAGTCGGTGGCAGACCCCCATAGCTCGCCGTTGATGAAGTTTGCCACGCGAACAAGCCCAAGGCCGATCGGGGTGCTGACCGACGCCAGGTCGCCAAGGCTTAGAAGCGGTACTTTAAGGACCCGGGAAGTGACAACTAGGCCGACAGCC
>WRNE01000060.1 GCA_009776725.1 Coriobacteriia bacterium | reverse complement strand
TATTCCTACAAACACTAGCGACTTAAGGGGCCAGTTCAAAATGATGATTCATATGCTTATCACAAATCGAACTGGGTCGGTTGTTTCTTCCCTCCTATTTTGACCTGATCATTTCCCCTAGATGGTTAGGGAGCGCAGCAGGAGAGGGAAGTATCTCCCACTTCCCTCTCCGCTTTGAAATCCTCATGTGACAAAAGAAAAAAGCTTGCCTTGCTGGCTGCAAGCCGCCGAAGCCCTGGTTGCAAGCCGCAGATACTCTCAAACCGTCATGCCGGGAGGTGCTTGTTTATGTGGATAAGCGCCTGCAGGTCTGCGATCCTGCATAGGTCGTCGTAGACTTCATGGTAGTCAAGCCCGAACTCACGGGCGATACGGGCAACGTCGTCATGCTCGGGACGGATCCAGCGGGTATCGTTTGGGGGGTCACCGTCAGTGACGAAACGGCCAAGCTTGAAGCCCACTGGCCCCCATTTTGTCTCCAGGCTAATCGATTCCCGGCCAACAACGACCCGTTCGACCATCCGCATCCGAACGCCGAGGCTTCCAGTCAGCCCCAGCATCAGCTCATAGGACTCCGAGCTTTTGGCAGGCACGCAAAGCAGCGAAAGCTTCGTGGCTAGTCGCCCCTTCTTCATCATGACCGCCTCTTGCCAGACGTCAAGGGCCCCGTGGGCAAGCAGCTCCTCGGCGGCAAAGGCCAAAGCCTCCGGCGTCCGGTGGTCGATGTTCGCTTCCATCAATACTACGTTTTCTAGATAGAAGGCCGTGCCGTCAGTACCAGTTTCAAGTGAAGTGTCTAAGGGGGAGAAGCCCGTTTGCGGGACGCTGACTGGCAACGAGCTTAGACCTGGGCCAGGCCCGACAGCCGGAAGGCTTTCGCCGACCAATAGACGCACTGTGTTGGAGGCTCCCTTGACCTCTCTGGTTCCGGCGCCATAGCCCAAGGCAGTCGGGCGCATGGCAGCAAAGGGCTGCCAGTGGTCGACGAAGGCCTTGGCCAGGGCTGCACCGGTGGGGGTGGTCATCTCGCCTTCATAAGGGCCGGTCATGACGCTCAGCCCTTGGATCAAGCGGCTGGTTGCTGGGGCGGGGACGCTCATTTCACCATGCGATGACTTGAAAGTGCCAAAGCCCAAGACCAAGGGGCTGGCAAAAACCACACAGGGTCGAAGCAGGTCGAACAAATAGCAGCTGCCGACGATATCGACGATCGAGTCAGCCGCTCCCACCTCGTGAAAGTGCACATGGTCGAGGTCCTCGTTGTGAACGGCAGCCTCCACCAGGGCGATCGACTCAAAAGTCGAGATAGCCAAACGGCTGGCTGACTCGCTGAGCGCCCCGCTGGCGGCAGCCGCGGCAATCATCTTCTGGATATCGAACCAATGACGGTGCGGTGGCTCTGCCTCGCTGACCCGGATGGATGTAGCAGAGATTGCGCCCTGCAGGGTCTTCTCCCGATGAATCGAGATACTGCTCCCTAGGGCGGATGCGAGCTTTTGTAGATCGGCCAAGCCAGCGACGCCCAATGACTCGCAGGCTTCGAGGAGGGCGCCGAGGACCTTGTCGCCAGATGCCCCGGTGCTGAAGTCGAAGTGGAGGATACGTGTCGGGCTTGGTGCCTCAAGCATCGCTCTCACCAGAGTCTAGCCAGGAGGGCGAGTTGATGCGGTGGGCGATGACTCCGGCGCCGAAGCCGTTGTCGATGTTGACCACGCTCACTCCGTTGGCGCAGGAGTTGAGCATGCCCAAGAGTGCCGACAGGCCGCCGAAATTGGCCCCGTAGCCGATGGACGTCGGCACAGCGACAACCGGTACATCGACCATGCCGGCGATCAGAGAGGGCAGGGCGCCTTCCATGCCGGCGACGGCAACTATGGCATGGGCCGCGCGCAAGGTCTCGATCTGCGAGAGGGCGCGATGGATTCCCGCGATGCCGATATCGGTGATCAGCGTGACGTGGGAGCCCATGATGCGCGCCGTCAATGCTGCCTCTTCGGCAACATTCAAGTCGGAGGTGCCGGCGCAGCAGATCAAGACGTTGCCGCTGCCACCCGGATTGGCGAGTATCTCAGATGCGGTTTTCCCAGAGATGCGCACGTCGCCCTCGCGGTTGTCGTAGTAAAGGATGCCGCAAGACTCGATGAAGACTGCCCGCGGCAGCTTCGCCAGAGTCGCTGCCGAGGCTGCCTTGGTCGCCCTCGTGCACAAAACGACCTCGTGTTCGGCTGCCAGTGCGGCCATGATCGCTGCTACTTGCGCAGGCGTTTTGCCAAGCCCGAACACGACCTCGGGAAAGCCGCACCGCTCTTCCCGGTCGAAGTCGAGATAGGCAAAGTCCATCTCGTTGGCGTTTTGCTTGCTTTGATTCCCAGTGCCGTCTGCAATAGGTCCACTACTTGACATGATTGCACTCCATTTCATACTGGCTGGTAAAAGCCTGTTTATCCGCTCCCCAAAGCTGGCTGGTTTTTTTAAGAAGATGAGTCACATGATAACCCAAAAAATCGCTTTTCATGTGGAGAAAAACACAGATTGGCCTTCCCGCGTTCTGCCCCTTTCTCTCAATTCCCACATGGCGCGTTGCATATACCAGTAAAGTGCCGAATGCGCCAGTAGCCCTTGCCTGCACTAAGGGCGAGCAAAACCAGCCACAACCTCAACACTACTTTTGCTATAACATTAAGAACAAATCAACAGATGCGTGACATTAACGAAATTTCATCAGTTCCCAGCTGCAAAATGCTTGGTTCGTCTATCATGTTTGTATTGATATCAGGGGGGTTTTAAGGGGCAGGACCTTCTACCAAATGATAAATTCGCCCTGAGTTGAAATGGAGGATTCAATGACTGATTTTGCCAATTCCAAAACAAAAGCAAACCTTGAAGCGGCTTTTGCCGGCGAGTCTCAAGCAACTAACAAGTACAGCTACTTTGAGAACCAAGCCCGATCAGAGGGATTCGAACAAATCGGCGATATTTTCGCGGAGACTTCGCGAAACGAGCGGGAGCATGCCAAGCTTTGGTTCAAAATCATCGAGAGCGACGGCGACACNAAAGGTAAGATCGCTGACACGATTGACAACTTNGGCGCTGCCGCAGCAGGNGAGAACTACGAGTGGACGACTATGTATGCCGAGTTTGCAGCAACCGCACGGGAAGAGGGCTTCAACACGATNGCCGCCCTCTTTGACGGTGTTGCTGCTGTGGAGAAGGCCCACGAAGAGCGCTTCAATCTGCTGATCGAGCGTGTNGAGAACGGCCAAGTCTATCAGCGCGAGCAGGTCAGCATCTGGATTTGCAAGAACTGCGGGCACCTGCATGTCGGGCCAAAAGCCCCAGCTGTCTGCCCGGTCTGTGGCAAAGACCAAGCATATTTCGAAGAGTGGAAACAAAACTACTAAAACCAATTGCACTAATATATGACAGGCCTGCCGAAGTATTGGCAGACCTGTCACTAATGGCAGCCAATTTGCTAGACTTGTCTGNTAGNCAAGCTTNGCCTGGCATGTAGCTTGTGGCAGGAAAAGTCAGGAGGTCGGCATGTCGATCAGCAGGATAACTACTAANCGCGGGGACTCGGGCCAAACCGATTTGTATAAGGTAGGGCGTGTGGATAAGAACCATCCGCACATGCAGGCCTTAGGCTCCCTAGACGAGCTCTCGTCATGGTTGGGCCTGGCCCAAGCCCTAAACGAGCAGGCCGGCAACGACCTGGAAGCAAAGGCCCTAGCCGCCCTGCAGGAGGGGGTGGGTCAGGTCCTAAACGAGGTGGCCTTATCCCCATCCAAAAGCGTCAGGGAAGACACGAAAGTCACAGCCAGCCATCTAGCACTGGTGGAGCGTCTGACTGAAGAGGCCAAGGCGCGCCTTGCCGAGTCGGCCCGGCAGTTCATCTTGCCTGGAGGCAAGGTCGAGGTCGCCACGCTGCATGTGGCCCGCACAGTGGTCAGGCGGGCGGAGCGCGATGTGGTGGCAATCGCCTCTGACCTGATGGAAGGCTCCTTGGTGATTCCCTTCCTGAACCGGCTTTCGGATTGCTGCTTCGCGCTTGCTTTAGCCCAACAAGAAGCAGATTATGTTAGTGGTAGCCCTGCTGCCGGCGATTTGGACGGGCAGTAAGGCCGGCGATTTGGACAGGCCGGCGCTAGGCAGGCGCTAAGCGCTAAGCAGCGGCGCCATACAGTCCTGGCCTTGTGTCGTATGTGATGGAGTGTTGTCGAGAGAGGGTGTCTATGAAACACGTTATCGTCATATTGGACGGTGCCTCAGGCGAGCCTGTGCCAGGGCTTGGGGGACTTACCACCTTGGAGGCGGCCTTTACTCCGCACCTGGACGCTTTGGCCCAAGAGGGAAGAGTCGGGCTGGCTTTTCATGTCCCGCCCGGAATGGAGCCCTCGTCGAATGTGGCCTGTACCTCGATAGTGGGCTTCGACCCCTCGGACTACCCGATCGGACGGGGGGCCTTAGAGCTTTCTGCCCTGGGAGTCGAGCTTGCCGACGACGAGGTGGCGCTAAGGGCCAACCTCTGCCATGTCTCGCCAGAGGGCATCATGGTCAGCTATTCATGCGACAACATATCGAATTCGGACGGCCATGCCTTGGCAGAGGAGCTGAAGGCCGCACTTGACGACGACCAGTGCACCCTATACAAGGGAACCGGGTTCAGGCAATACCTGGTAGTCAAAGGCCACCCTGGCCTGATGGGGACGGAGATGGCCGCAGCGCATAACATCACCGACCTAAATATTGCCGATTTCCCCCCGACCGGGCCTGAGGCCGAATTCATCAGCGACTATATGAGACGCGCCAACAAGGCTTTAGCCGAGTCAGCGACAAACGCCACAAGAATTGCCGAGGGCAAGATGCCGGCCACCAACCTGATGTGCTTTTGGCCTGGCCAGCGTCCCAGCGGCATGCCTGCCTTTGCCGACGTGTACAAAGTCCAAGCGGCACTCAACTCAGGCGTCGACCTGCTGGCGGGGATTGCCGCGTTGACGGGCATCCACAGATACGACATCCCGGGTGTGACAGACGGCCCTGACAACGACTACGCGGCCCAAGGCGAAGGCGCTCTAAGCATGCTCGCTGATTATGACGTGGTCTTTGTGCATGTCGAATCACCCGACGCGGAAGGACACGACGGCAACATCGAAGGCAAGAAGTCAGCGATCGAGGCCATTGACCGGGAGATCATTTCGCGGATAAGGGCCTACGCCAAGTCAAACCCCTTGCGCATCCTGGCACTGCCTGACCATCCGACCCCGGTGATCGGCAAGCGGCACACCGCCGACCCGGTGCCCTTTGTGATGGCCGGCCCGGGGATCGAAGCGAACCCGGGCAGCCGCCTGACCGAGGCGGAGGGAGCAGCCAGCGGCCTACGCATCGACCCAGGCTTTGAGCTGCTTGGTTATTTTTTGGACAGCAAGGGCTAGCTGCTGCTACTTCTTACTACTTCTTATAGAACTGCAAACCGTAGTTTAGGGCCTCGTCGTTTACGATCCCGCCCACATGGGCAAAACGGGGAGTAGTCCCGCTGGGGAAGAAGACATACCTAGAACCGGGCCCGTAGGTGTCCATCGCCAACCGAACCGAGGCGCGGACCTCCTCTTCAGTAGAGTCGGCTTGGTTGCCTCTACCGATAGCGTCCCATCCGCCGATGCAGAGCAGGCCGTACTTCTCCTTATAATAGTTAATGTCGTTAAAGACCTGGAAAGGCTGGATCGCCTTGATGCCAAGCTCGATGTAGTCGTCCATAATGTCTTCGATGTACCCGTCGACATGCATTTCGGGGATGGCGCCCAAATCGATGATCGCGTCATACATTTTCTTGTGCACGGGCTTGATCACCTGCCGGTAAGTGTCTAGGGACATCAGCAGGCCCTTGGCGGTGGCGACATGCTCCATGAACATGATCAGCTCGGGCTGCAGGTACGGATAAATGCGGCGCATGGCATCGATCAGCAGGTCGGCAATCGCATTCATACAGTCATAGGCGGCTTCGGGGTTGTCCAGCAAAGCCAGCAAAGCGCCTTCAAAGCCCATCATGTAATGCAGCTGCTCCCAAACGCAACCAGCTGAAAAATTGACCATCTGCCCGTCTTTGATCTGATTGGCCTTGATCGTC
The DNA here is from genome assembly GCA_009776725.1 of Coriobacteriia bacterium. GTDB lineage: Bacteria > Actinomycetota > Coriobacteriia > Coriobacteriales > UBA8131 > WQXZ01. The sequence continues at coordinate 3,832 of WRNE01000060.1, read as the reverse complement.
TGGGCCTCTTCCTCCCAGTTGATGCTATTAAGATCGATATCTGGCATAATATCGCGCCACTTGGTGATATCGGCCAGCTCGAAGTTGCGGGTGGTCGTGTTGATCGGCATCGGCCCGTCCTCGGTCATGGTGTACTCGACCCCGAAAATGTCCTTCGTGTTGCCGTTGTCCAGGCGGACCCTGCCCAATTTNATATGCCCCACGAANGCACAGGCGTCAAAAAACGANGGNAGCCAAGCCGGGGTCTTTCCCTCTATCACAAGCTGCATATTCTCTTTTTCGGTGATTTCTTTTCTTAAGTCCATGTCTCCTCCAAGTCAAGCTGTAATTAACTTACATGCTTTATCCCACTTGGGCAGATATTAGCACGTTTGGGTGGAGTTTCTCGTCTTCATGTGGAGAAAACCTAGGGCTTGGGCACATCTAAGGGCAGTTGGGCAGGCGCTCGGTGCTGACCGATGGGGGTGCGGACGGGAAGTTTCGCCTGGATTGCTGCAGATTGACGGTAGGGTACACTTTTACGGGGAAAATTCGGGTGAAAAATTATGTTACTCCAAGTAAGCAAATTTCTGACTAGGACTTTTGAAAAACAGCTTTTTTGAAGCGGAGAAAAAAGTGTACCCTATCGTCAATCTGCAGCACTTAGCCTTAAATAACGTGTTAGGCAAAGATTAATAGAATACTAGCTGATAGAATAATGGGCATCGGCTAGGATGAAATGAAAGCAACAACCTTATCTTCATAGACCAACCTTTACTGCTCAGTTTAAAGCTATGAAAAAAGATAAAACACCCCCGCATGTTCAGTTAATTTGGGAGGTTTCTTGTCCTACGCCTCTTGCGAGTAGACATCGATGAAACTGACAAAACGCTGAAGGGTCTCGCTGCTAATGGCATGCTCCATCAGGCAGGCCTCGTCGGAGGCAACCTCGGGGTCGACGCCTAGTATTTCAGACAGGAAGCGAAACAGCACCAAATGCCGGTGCAGGACACTGGACGCATACTCGGCTCCCGCCAAGGTCAAAGAGAGGTTGCCGTAATGCGGCTGTTCAACCAAACCGGCTTGCTTTAGGGTGTTGACCGCATTGTTGACACTGGCCTTGGATACCCCCAGGTGGGAGGCGAGGTCGACGCTGCGCACCAGGCCTTGCTGTCCGCCTAGGGTATAGATCGCCTCTAGGTAGTCTTCGTTGGTCGAGCTCAGGCGGGGAGTCCCGGTGGCATCGCTGATCTCACCGGTATTGCTTAGCCGGGGTGTTCCAGCGCTACGTTTGATATGCTCGTTCATCAAGCCCTCCTGTTTTTTTAATTATCAGGTTCCATGGTTAATCGGCCATAATCAGCAGAACAAAAGCCGACAGTGGCAACAAGTCTTTGTCTATATCTAGTTTAACTGACTAGCAGCATTCCTACCTGGTAGACCACAAACGAGCAGAAATAAGCGACAGCGATGCTGTATGCAGCCTGCGAAAGGGCCCAGCGCCAAGAGGCAAACTCGCGTTTTAGAGTTACCAGAGCCGCTACACAGGGCAGGTACAAAAGACAAAATACCATAAAGGAGAGGGCGCTGGGCGCGTTGAATCCGATCGCTGTGAGGTTGGCTGCCGACAAGCTGTCACTGGCCAGGGCATGTACCGACCCTGCGCCAAGCAGCGCCCCCATCGTGGAGATCACGCTTTCTTTGGCCACGAAGCCGCTTAAGATAGAGACGGCAGCAATCCAAAAGCCAAATCCTAGAGGGGCAAAAAGCGGGGCGATGATCTTGCCAAAAGCTACCAGCAGCGAGCCTTCGGCCTCTGTCATCTGAAAGCGGCCGTTTAAAAAGCCGAAGTTGGATAAAAACCAGACCACCAGGCACATCAACGCAATAACCGTGCCGGCTCGGGTGATGAAGTCTTTGAACTTCTCCCCCAGGCTCAACATCAACGAATGCATGTGCGGCATGCGGTAGCGGGGGAGCTCGATCATAAAGGGGCTAGGCTCGCTCTTGAAAACGACCTTGCGAAGGACGATGCCGCTAAGCACCGCCACTACAATGCCCACCAGGTAAAGGCTGAAGACTACCAGGTCTGCGGTTTGCGGGAAGAACGCCCCAGCCATGACGAGGTAGATGGGGGTGCGGGCCCCACAGCTCATGAAGGGGACCAGCATCAGGGTCAGGCGTCGGTCGTTTTGGTTTTCCATTGTGCGAGCCGCCATGATAGCGGGGACCGAGCAGCCAAATCCCATCATCATCGGCAGGAAGCTTTTGCCGGACAGTCCGAAGTAGCGCAGAAAACGGTCCATGATGAAGGCCGCCCGGGCCATATACCCACAATCCTCCAGGATTGTCAAAAAGAAGAAGAGCAGCAGTATTTGGGGTATGAAGGTCAGGACGGTGCCGACACCCCCGATGAGCCCTTCGATGACGAGGCTCTGTAGCCAGGGGTATTCTTGGAGCAGCGGCCCTAACGCCACTTGGAACATGTTGATGCCGTACTTCACAATACTCTGGAGAAAAACCCCGGGGCTGGGGACACTTGGTAGGCCGAAAAGCGTGGAGGAGAAAGTCAGGTGGAAGACGAAGAACATTACCAGCAAAAAGACCGGCAGCGCCAAAAAGCGGTTGGTCAAGACACGGTCGATCGCGTCCGAACGGCTGATATAGGCAGTGGCGGCTTCGGGTGGGCGAGGCTCGGGTTTCTCCCCATAATGGGCGTTGGAGAACATGTCGGTAGTATGGTGAGGCTCGTGCAGATATCCTTCGGGGGCATGCAGCACATGATGGTGGTGGCCAGACTGGCTGTCGTCGTCCCAAACGGTAACCACCTGGTAGATGAGGTCGTGGATCAGCTGGTAGCGGGCATTGGCGATGGCGGTGCTGAGCAGTCCGTTCGTCGACTCGAAGTCGGCCACCAAGCGGTTGACCTCGGACTGGGTCTGCTCGTTGATCTGCATCTGCTGGAGGATCAGCTCGTCTCCCTCGAGCAGCTTTATCACCGCCCAGTGCAGGGGATAGTCAAATATCTCTGCGTCATCGGGCTTGTCTGACTGTTCAAGGCTTTCACTAAACAGGGCTTCTACCTCGTTGATTAATTGTTCAAGTCGGGTATCGGGCAGTTCATGGCGGCTTGGCTGATGGGCCTTGGCCAAGGCTGTCATGAGGTCGTCAATGCCGATGCGCTGGGTTGCAGAGATTGCCACAACAGGTATGCCAAGGTCGATTGACAACTGCTCGGTATCAATCCGGTAGCCTTCCGCGGTGACCTCGTCGATCATGTTCAAAGCCATGACCATGGGGACGTTTAGCTCGATGAGCTGGATGCTCAAGTAGAAATTGCGCTCGAGGTTGGTGGCGTCGATGATGTTGATAACCACGTCCGGCTGCGAGTTGAGCAGAAAGTCGCGGGAGACGATCTCTTCCATGCTGTATGGGGAAAGCGAGTATATTCCCGGCAAGTCGATCAGCTCGCCAGACCCGTACTGGGGCCGGATCTGGCCGCGTTTTTGCTCGACTGTGACACCGGGCCAATTGCCGACATGCTGGCTGGCCCCGGTAAGCTCGTTGAAGAGGGCGGTCTTTCCCGAGTTCGGGTTGCCGATGAGTGCGATTCTCATAAGCCGCCTTCGTCTGCGCTGGTGCTTTGCGGCTGGCTCTCGACCGGCGTGTCGACGGCTTCGGGAGGCAAGGCGTTATCGGCTAGGTAGTTGTCGATCGGGACAACGGCGACCTCTTTGGCCAGAGAGTAGCCGATTGCCAGGCGCGATTCTTTGACCTTGAGGATGAGCCCCGCGAGCGAATTCGAGACCACCAAGAACTCGCTTCCCGGCACGAGCCCCAAGGCCTCCAGTTT
>WRNE01000059.1 GCA_009776725.1 Coriobacteriia bacterium | reverse complement strand
TTTTCGTGCATTTCCGCCGGTTTTGCAGACGATGTCTGGTGCGTTTACCCTGGATATGCCATATTTTTGTTATGTGGTGCGATGAGTTTGCGAATTTACCCCCGGAAAACTGTACCCTATCGTCAATCTGGAGCAACTCGCCTCATCGTGACAAGCAAACAAAGAAAAACCTTCCTTGCTTAGATAAACCGGAGGCCGTTCATGATCTGCTCCAGCAAGAAAAGCGCCCCTTCTGACCCGAAGAGCTGCTTGCGGGTGATGTCGAGGTAGGATAAGACCGGGTAGCCGATTTCGATGCAAGCAGCTGTAATGCCAGTCAGGCGGCTGGTCGTTATAGTGTCCGCATCAGCGAATATCACCTCGCTTGGCGTCTCGGCTACAGGCTTGCCAAGAACGTGGGAGCAGGAAATCGAGCTTAAAAAGTCATTCAGCCTTGTTACGAACCCCCCGTCCTCTCCAGGTACAAGCTCGATAGCCGAAGGGATCATACCGAGGTACTCGCTCAACCAGCGGGCAAGGGGGTAGGCAAACGAGGGCTGGGCACGAATCGAGTACAGGGCGCCTTTGGGGAGGCCTAGCAATGAGGAGTAGCGGGAGAGCTGCAGGTAGGCCACGGCTCTGGCCTTCTCCACATTTTGATATGCAGCATCGGGATCGGTGCCCAGAGCCGCAGAGACTTGGGCGATCATAGCTTCTGTGGCGCTAAAGCCGACCGGCTGTCCTTCGTCAAGGACTATATAGGGAGTGCCCCAGTCGTCTTGCAGCTTCTTGGCAGTTTGCAGACCGTTTTCTGGGCAGACCACAATGTTTAAGGCAGCCTGGCGGGCGGTGGCGATCTTTTGCAGGGGGTCGGTGGCGCCGAAAGCTGTGGCGACCTGCACGCCGCTTAGGGCCAAGAGCTCGCGGATCGTGGCGTAATTGTGGTCGAAATAGCGTTGGTTGAGGCTGATGCCCAAAAGGTTCACAGTCATCGGGTCAGGCTCGGTGGCGGGGAGGTCGAGCAGGTCGATCATCTTGTTCAGGGCAGTCTGGAAGCCCTCCCCAAAACTTCCCGAGAAGCCGCTGCTTTCGAGGGAGAAGCAAGGCGTCTGACGGACAGTCTGGGCAAGCATGCGGTTCAGGTCGTCCCCGATGAGGGCGGCTCCGGGTGAGTTGACAACGACAATCAGGCTGTAGTCCCTGGCAGCGACGATCTCTAAAACCTCGGCCAGCTTCATCTCGGAGCCAAAGATGTAGTCGTCGCTGTCCAGGTAGGTGGCAGGAACGCGGGGCTGGCCGAAAAAGCAGCGTTCGGCATAGTTCAGCGGGTCGTAGTCGACGCTGCGGGGGAATTGTGAGTCCGAGGTAGCACTATGGTAGAACTTACAGCCAGTCGGCCCGTTTAGGACGACTGCGGCATCGGCGATCCCCTCGATGGCGAATATTGCCCCCGAAAAAGAGTCAGCCACGGTGCTTGCGGTATATATCTGCATCATTCCTCCATCCTTCGCCGAGTTTTAGCCGAAACAGCTCCGACCAACGCGAGGCCATGTTGATACCAGTCATGAATCCGACGTCAGGGCAGAGCTGAATAGTGTCTGTCACCGGGACATGCAGGTTCCCGCTCGGCAGGTAGTTGCCGATCAACACGTCCGGAGCGATGCGCATGACGTCGTCCATCCGCCGCATGGCGTTGTAGTCGAGGTTGGTCTGCAGCTCGCCGATCTGGTCGGCAAAGGCAGTCTCAAAACTATAGTCCTGGGAGTACTCCAGTATTCCCACAAAGCCGATCTCCATGCCTAGGTCTAAGGCTGTGGATAAGATCCAGTCGACCTGATGGCTAAAAGTGACCAGCATCAGACGGCGTCCTTCAAGGATGGGGCGCAAGCGGCTTACTTCGGCCTCGTACTGGTCGCGGTAGGCTGCGATCATCGTCTCAGCTATCGCCTCGCGGCCGTAGAGGGCAGCCAGGCTCCTGATCCACCGGGCAGTATCGGCAAAGCCCAAGGGGAAGGGGTCGTCAAAGAACCTGGCCCCATAGTCCTGCTCCAAAAAGTCGCGCAGCGTCGCGCCCATGTAGTCGTTGTATGCCAAAAGGTTCAGCGGGGCCTTCATGAAGTCGCGTATTTGTTCGTACGAGCTCTCGCAGATAAAACGGCTGTTAACGCGCAGGCCCAAAGGAGCCAGGATGCTTTTTATGAACTCGAGGTTGTTCGGGGTGGTCTCGGCTATGGTTTTTTCGGCAACGATATTGACCAAGTCAGGCTCTGGGGCCACATTGCGGTCGATCAGCTCGGCTGCGACACGCTCGTAGCCCATGAACACCCCTTGCTGGTGGTCTCCTGTGAGGTTGCCGTCGGTAGCTATGGGAATGACCCGCGTTTCGGCAGTCGAGAGGGCCCGTGTGGCCTCAATGTCCTCGCCGATGATACCGCTGGGGCAAGTCGAGAGCACGAAGATCACAGGAGGAGGGTCAGGCGACTCTTGCAGTTCGCGGATACGCGTCGCCAAGACCTCGGCCCCGCCAAATATCATTACCGACTCGTTCATGTCTGTGGAGACGATCGGCGGAGCGGTCTGCATTGCTAAAACCGTTCCCCTCTCCAAAAGCAGGCGGCGGGAGATGGAAGTGATGGCTTGAAAAGAGATATGCGTGCAGCTTCTAGGCCCATGGGCGAGGCTGACACAGTCAGTAAGCTGGGTGGTGATGGAGATCGCACCATTAAAGGCACAGCCATGCAAGGCCTCCCGGTAGCGCAGGGCTTTGGAAAGCAGCGAGGTTGGTGCAGGCGCATCGTCAATAGCAGGGCCAGCAGCATCGGTAGGCAGGTCGGCTATCATAGCAGCGGGGGCATCGGCCAAGGCAGCTGGCCTGCTATAGCCTGCATCTCCTTCGCCCTCGCCTTCGAGTATCTTCTGCTCTAGGTCCTCGTCGCTTAACGGAAGTGCGCTATACATCGGCCCGTACAGGGCCTCGTCTGCCAGCCGATGAAAGCCCTGTGCCAGCTCGGAGTCCGGAAACAAGGCGACCAGACAACGAAAAGCACGCTCGCTTTGGGCAAAGCTGTCGTCGCGGGGGATAGTCATGACGATCGGCAGATTCACTGCGAGAGCGAAGCGACGCACGCGCTTCTCCTCATAATCACCGCCTCGGTCGTTGAAGATGATCCCAGCGACCCGCGGCCTGTCGGTCTCGTAGTTGGCGAGTCCCCGTAAGATGTTGTTGGCGGCATATATCGACATGAACTCGCCAGAGGTGATGATAAAGACCTTGTCGGCATACTCGTTGCGTATGGGGACAGCAAAACCGCCACAGACCACGTCGCCTAAGACGTCGTAGATAATCGCATCGTAGCCGCGGTCACGCACGCCAAGCCTGTCGAGGAGGTCGAAGGTGGTAAGTATCCCGCGGCCGGCACAGCCTATGCCTGGCTCTGGGCCGCCAGCCTCTGAGCAGTCGACCCCGAACTCGCCGGTCTGGATGATGTCCTCGATACGAAAACTGTCCGGAGGGGTCTCGCGGATGTAGTCGAGCACCGTCGGCGGGGTCTTGCCGCCTAAGAGCAGCCGTGTGGAGTCATGCTTCGGGTCACAGCCTACCTGCAAGACACGGCGTCCTTCAGACGCCAAGGCAGCCGAGAGGTTCGTAGCGATAGTCGACTTGCCGATGCCTCCCTTGCCGTATATAGCAATTTGCATAATATTACCTCTTCAAAAAGTCGCAGTAACTCATATGCATCATAAGCCAGCAAAGGCCAAGGCGATCGGTGTGCCGCCCTAGTTTGTGCAGTATGCCTGATGATAGGAGGCTTGAATCCTAAGGGTCAAAGGCGCCTGCGCATAAAGGCACGCAAAACAACAGAACAGCACCTCTTGTCTCAAGGCTACTATCGTTAGATTATGACGCTGTCAAACTACCAGTTGACAGCGGTGGGGGGACAGCGGTGCGGGGACGGCTAAGTCTGCAGGTGCTAGAAGTCTGCAGTTGCTAGACTAGCTCTCCATGGTCGACGATGATCTTGTCGCGCAGCGGCTCAATTACCTTCTGGGCAATTTCAGCCTCCCAAGACTCGCGCTCGATGTCTTCGTAGACAACAGTAAAAGCTGACTCTGGTGCGCCCATCGCCTCACTGGCTGCCTTAATGATCGCCAAGGCTGCTTTTTGCTTGCCCTCTTGGTCGCGGCCACTGTATGAACGAATGTGGATGAATGGCATTTGAACACCTCCTCGAGTATCAAATCCTCTGGTAGACGATTATGGTGCAGAGGATGAAGGGGGTCAAGCCTTTTTTAGAGCATTGCACTAAGCCAGGTTTGTAAGACAGAAGGCGGGTCTACCTGACAACTAGGGGAGGAGACCAGCCACAGTACTCGCAATGGCCGTCTTTTAGAGGTGCTGCGCAGCGGGGGCAGGTGTTGGTATATGGGAGCCCGACACTGAGCATTTGTTGGTGCAGGCGGAAGTCGTTTATCAGTATCGAGAGGTAGGTACGTAAAAGCTCTTCGTCAGCGATTGGCACGAGCAGCTCTAGCTTGTCGGTGTTAGCCAACGAGGTAAGCTTTAAGACTACTTGGCTTTTAGCTTTTTTGTAGGGCTCGTAGGCTATGCCGCCGAGTAGTTCGAAAGGAATGACCGACAAGGTGTCGGAGGCAAAGATGATGCGCTTGTCGGTTAGAAGCAGGGTTCCTGTCTTCTCGGTTTGGCTGGCCCGCGGAATGCTTCCAGGCCTTGGTATTATGTCTAGTTTCAATACGGTGTCAGGCCGTTCGAAATAGAAAACATCGTCAATCACCAAGTCGATGGAGGGGACGATCGGTGCAAGCATGTTGTTGGCTTGAAGGGCCTGCTTCTCGATTAGCAGCGTTTGATAGTCAGAGGCATCCTTGCTTTTGTTCGTCAGATAGACTAGCAGGGGGACAGCTATAGCCGTTGTCAGCAATACGATAAGCATGACAAAGGTCGTTGTCGGATAAAAGCTGGCAAACACTGTTAGGAAGATCAGCATGACGGGTATGAATACGAGAGCGACCCGAAAAACCACCAACGCTGCTGCGATCTTGTCCAAAAGCTTTGCGAATTTTTCCATTTTTTTACAAATAACCTCTCTTGTTTAAAGACGGGCATATCTTAACTGATTAGTGTGCTGCCCATCAAACAGGCACTCTATGGTTTTAGGTGAAGCAGCAATCGGCGCTTGGGCATTGGCGCCCGGCAAGTAGCTGGCACCCATCCGGCAACCGGCGCACACACCCAGCAAGCAAAGAGGCCTACACATCAGGTAGGCCTCTTTGGTTTATGCATAAGCGGGTGCCCGGCTAGTTATAGAGAGCCTCATCAGCACCTGTGCCTTATGGCGCCTCTATGGCAAATGCAAATCCTAGCCAAACAATGTCGTCTGTGGCACACGGTTTGCTTGGATCTCTTCTAGGTTGGCACCGAAGAGCTCGACGCTTCGGGCGTCGATTTCCTCAGACAGGGCAGCGTAAGTGCCTGGATAGACCGAGCCAGCCCCGCCTTGGGTGATACAGGGGATAAACGACCGGGTATTGGTATCCTTGCAGGCACGATGCACAGCCTTGCGGGCATCCTCTTGGGTCCAACCGACAAAATCGACTGCCTTGTTGTCGATGTCGCCCATGAAGGTGATCTGACCTCTGTACTTCTCCAACAGGGCCGGCGTGTCGTTGGACTGCATGACCCCTTGCCAGACATCGATGCCCATCTCGATCATATAGGGCACTAATGTTGCAGCATAACTATCAGAATGGTGGATCACGAGCTCGCAGCCGTGCTCATGGTAGTAGCCGTATATCTGCTTGTAGGGCTCGACGAAGAAGTCTGCAAACATGTCCGGGCTCATGAAGGTGCTTGCCTCGGAGCCCCAGTCGTCATGATGGAACATGGCGTCTGGATGCAGGTTCGCACAGACCTTCTCCGCAAGTTCTAGCTCGTACTCGGTAAGGTACTTCAGCAGCTCGTGCATTTCCTTTGGGTTCAATGCGTAATATATCAAGGCGTTCTTTATCTCGCTCAGATGGTGTGTCTGCTCGAACAAACCAGGAGCTACAAAAATAGCTTTATAGCTTAGATTGCCGTCAACGGCATCCATCATCGACTTGGACATGTCCCAGGCTTCCTGGGGAAAGTCCAGCGAAGGGGCCTTCACATAGTCCTGCCACCGCTCGATGTCCTTGATCACGATCAGCTCCGGGGTGTGCACCGGAAACGAGCCCGGAACCCCCTCCGGCCAAGAATTGGTTACTCCCCAGGCATTGACGACTGGCTCTCCGCCCGGGACCAGGCGCGGGCCGCCAGTCGACAGCGAGGGTGTGAATACCATTGAAATAGCCTCGTATTGGTTAACGAAGCGGTCTGGACTGCCCCCAAAGATCGTTTGACGCATGTTTTCTTTCGCAGTAAGCATAAAACTTCCTTTCCAGTAGGTTAAAGGGAATCTGCCGAACCAGGCCAATCGACCAAGCATCCTCCCACTCTTTCTGATGTGACATCAGATTAGCACGCATTACATTGTGACGCATTTTGTCAGTCTGTGAACGGTCGGATGAAAAGTATTATTCAATTAAAGCCGAAATGCATGCACAAACCCAATTGTTTTATGTGGAGAAGCCCATGTTGTTAGCCTATTCCTCCCAGGGGGTCTTTACCATTTGAACCATTGGCAGCACCTGTAGGCTGTGCTGCCCGCCGATAGCCGCCTCCAGGCCCAAGGCCAGCTCTTCTGAGATAGTGACACATATCAGCGGCAAGCCGCTTAGCTCGGAAAGCTCGAGCAGGGCAGGCAGGGTGGAGGAAACCTGCTCGACAGTAGTCAGCTGCTTGAGATGGGTGTTGCCGATTATCGCCTTCGTCTGCAGCTTCGACTGCGCTTCGATGGCGCGCATCAGTTCCAGTGCGCTTTGCGGGGTCGCCACCTCAGGGCGGTTGAAGTTTGCCACATAGACCAGCAGGTAGTCATGGGTTAAGATGCTTGCAGAGTATCTAGCTAATGCTCTGGCACCGTCAGGGTCGCCCCCGACGTCAACGAGGACAGGGTAGTCGGTGCTTGCCTGCCGCAATGCCTCGTCGATCCCATGGGCTAGCGCCGGGGCGTCCAAAGTGGTGCCGGCCAAAGAGGGTCCGAGCAGGCCGACCGAGTTTGCAGTCAGCCACTCTATAGAGTCCGAAGAACGAAAGTAGGGGTTTACGATGTCTAGGTCGATCAGGCGCAGGTTAGGGCTCTTTGGCAGCCAGCGCTTGACAAGGTTCAGCGCCAGGTTGGTCTTCCCGACCCCGTAATGCCCGGTGATGATGCTTAAGGCAGGGGCTTGGTCGATAAAACTGTCTAAGCCTAAAGTACTCATGATGCCTCGGTATCACTCAAACTGAAGCCCCATTCATACCCGTCTTCCAGCATTGCTGCCATATAGACCGGTAAGTAAGTAACATCTCCTTCGACCACCACATTGGACTCAGTAAAAACCAGCGTCTCGACAAAAAGCCCGGGTTTCTCCATAAGTGTGCTTAAAAGGGCCTCGTCGGGCTTATCGGCTGCATTCGTCCTAAGCAGGCAGGCTAGCAGTCTTTGGCCTTGCTCCAAGACGAAGTCGACCTCGCCAGCAGCCTCGTCTAGATGATAGTAGGGCTTCAAGCCGTGGGCGGTAAGCTCTTGGATGACGAAGTTGGCGTAGAACCCGTACAGGTTGCGGGTCGGCTTGCCGTCAAGGAGGCCAAGCAGGGTCTGCTTGGGGTAGACGCGGGCCAGTAGCCCCACGTCGTTGTACGCCAGCTTGAACTGGTCGGCTTGGCTGGCCTCAAGCAGCGGCGGGTCGAGCGCCTTGGCCATGTTGGCTTGCAGGGCCATGTGCGTGAGAAGCAGCCACTGCAGCTCATCTTGGACTTGGGAGTACTCGTTTACGCCTTTGAGGATGCCGAAGCGGTACTCGCCGTTCTGGTTGGTCATCTCAGCCGGGACAAGCTCGTAGATGCTCTTGATCATCGCCTTTTGCTCCTTGGGCCCGTACCTGCTGATGTCGTGTATATAGGAGGCTGTGACCTCGCTTTGCGCCTTGCGTGCCTGGTCGACCGAGTTGGTGCCAAGGTAGGCTGCGGCTACATAGGGGATCCCGCCGACTAGGATGTAACGGTGAAAAAGGTCGGTCAGGCGTTGGTGCAGGCTGTCAGGCACAGGCGCCTTCTTGGCATAGCTCTGCCGGGCGATAGCAAACTCTTCCTCGCTAACACCGCCTGCCAGGCAGAACTCCTCAAAGTCAAGCGGGTAGACGCTCAGCAAAGTGAGGTAGCCTTCCGCCTCCGACCAGCTGGCAATCTGCCCGGCGTCAAAGCGCTCACTGGCAAGGACAATGTCGTACCGGTGGTCGTCAAGCAGCATCCTGACCAGGGGGAGGATGTTTGGGCACTCCTGGGCCTCATCGAAGAAGATAAGCGTTTTGCCTGCTTGCATCGGCGTTTCTATATTCTGGGCTATTGCTTGCAAGAGGTCTTCTACATTGGTAGCTGCCATCAGAGCAGCGCAGGCTTCGGCGTTTGTACGAAAGTTCAATTCGACACAGCTCTCGTATTGGCTCGAAGCGAAATTGCGGACCAGGGTGGTTTTTCCGACGTTGCGGGCCCCGTTGACCAAGAGTGCTGTGTCAGTCGCATCTTGCTTCCAGGCCTCGAGTTGTCTTTGTGCTTTGCGGATAAACATGCTTCCTCTTTTCTGCATGTTATTACACCAGTATTTGGATGACTCATCCAAATACTGACTATTTCATTAGGCGGATAATACTACAATGTTACCGATTTTTGGACAGGAGGCCTCAGAAGGGCCGGCGGGCGGTTCTTGAATGACGATCGTGGGAGGCTTTTTGCTGGCTGGCGCAACCGTGCAGACAACTGTCTTAGAATTAACTGATCCAGCACAGCCAATATGCTGTTTAGCATGCATTCCGACCCCTTCTGTGTTATTCTCCACAAGACAAATATTACACGGCAAATGAATGCCGATTGAGTAAGTCAACAAGGCGATCTACCAATAATAAAAAAACCGGCAACAATAGGGGAGTTGCGATTCGATGCGTTTGGTTTCATGGAATGTCAATGGCTTGAGGGCTGTTATCAAAAAGGAGCTCTTCTATTCGACCTTTGACACGTTCAACGCCGATATCTTTGCTTTACAAGAAACGAAAATGCGACCTTCGCAGGCTGAGCTGTCCATCTCCTCAGACTATCACCAAGTATGGAGCTCTGCCGAAAAGAAGGGCTACTCCGGAACGGCGGTCTTTAGCCGTGAGGTCCCAAGTCAAGTCGTGCATACACTAGGCTTGGGCTTGAGCGACAAAACGGTCTACGGCCAGTCCGACCCTGCGACACTGGACGCAGAAGGACGCTTGTGCGCTCTGGAGTTCGAGGACTTTTGGCTTCTCAACTGCTACACTCCCAACGCTCAAGACGAGCTGGCGCGAATCGACTTCCGCCTGGCTTGGGGCAAGGCATTCACGCGTTTCGCAGCAGGGCTGGCTGACCAAAAGTCGGTTGTCATCTGCGGCGACCTAAACGTGGCGCATAACGAGATCGACCTGGCAAGCCCTAAATCGAACCAAGGCAGCGCCGGGTTCTCCGACGAGGAGCGGGCTGACTTCCAAAGCCTGCTTGACGCCGGGTTCATCGACACCTTCCGCTACCTGCACCCCGACGAGCGCGACATCTATACCTGGTGGAGCTATCGCACCAGGGGGCGCGCCAGCAACAGCGGGTGGCGCATCGACTACTTTTTAGTTTCCGAGGATCTAGCAGGTTCCATCATCGAAGCCGCAATCTGGCCAGAGGTCGAAGGATCAGACCACTGTCCAATTAGTTTGGAGCTATCATTTTAATGCCACATTACAAATCATCAGACGATCCAGCTGGAGAAGAACAACCAGGCAGGCACTTTGCTGCGCCGCCTGACACGTCTAGCGAACAGGACGCCGAGCCGATCGGCCGGCACTCGTCAGGCAAGATCCGTGGCGGAACGCGGTTCAAAGAACCGCACTTCGAGGATCTCAACGAACCGGAAGACAGCCAGATACTGGTCTTTCCTGGAGTCGAACTAGCCGATGTCGAGGCGGGCCCTTCCCAAGCAGAGACCCAAAGACCAGACATCACGGCCCAGATTGGCTTTAATGACGAGGCTCGGCAGGATGTCAGCGAAGGCACTCCTTTAAACAGCGAAGTTGTCTTCGTCGAAGACGAGCCCGCGCCGGCACCGATCTTCGTCGAAGACGAGCCCGCGCCGGCACCGATCTTCGTCGAAGACGAGCCCGCGCCGGCACCGATAGCTACGGCAAAACTAGCTGCCTATGCTGCCCACCAAGCCCAAACCACGGCTTTTGCAGCTGTTGACGCTGACATAAAAAAGGCCACGGTACCCGATATTTTAGCAAGCCCCGTACCAGCCGCATCGCCCGTACTCATGGCATACCCAGAACATGCGCCAGCACCAAGCCTGATAATCACCCCTCCAACCCGCACCCTTCCGGCTCCTACCGCCAGGCTCGCAACCACCAAGCCCGCCGCAGCCCCGGCTCCCGCC
>WRNE01000058.1 GCA_009776725.1 Coriobacteriia bacterium | reverse complement strand
ATATATTGGACATGAGCGGGGATAGTTACAGGTTCAAGGAAACGATGTCAATGCAAGGAAAGTAGTGGTACCCGATTCGGCTGGTTATGTGGTTCCCTTTTAGGTTGACAGTAACACGCCTGGCAGCGTTACCAGGAAGCACCCTTAAAAGTAGCGCCTGACAGCTGCCTTGATGCCTTCCTGGTCGTCTGATATGACTGGCCTCAACCGCCCGACAGCCCTCGGTTCTTTAAGCCTTTGGACGACTCTGGGTATGTGGGCTCGCTTTCAGTGTCGGCCAACATCAAGTCGATGACCTCGCGTTTCCCGTCTTCCAGGATAGCGACCACGATCAAAACGCCCTGTGACACGACCGTTCCAGACACCCTCACATCGACATAGGTGGCATCAACGACCAGGTACGGATATAGGTGCCGACCGGGCCGCCGTGCCTTCCGGGAGCGTGTCTGACGGTCAAGGCCTTTACAAAGCCCAGGCACAGTCGCAGCTTAAAAAGGACGTGCCGCATAATGCTTCGGTGACCTTAAGCCGCCTTCCTTGTGGACACCCCGTCCAGGCACATCCCCGTCATGGCCAAGGCCAAGGCCTTTCCGCTTCTCTGGCAGCGGGCGGGTAGCCCGGTTACAAAAGCTGCCGTCCCTTGCTTGGGGGACAGCGAGCTCGATCGTCCCGACCCTTAGGTCCGGCCGGCGGGGCTTATAGCCGTTCCTCTGCCCAAAGCGCCCCCCTGTCCTCTCGTATCGCTCCGCTTAGATGTGCCCGGCCGTCTCGGCCTCCAACATCAGCTGGAGGGCCCCTTTTACTATTTCTTGCAAGAATTCCATGTCGTCGATCATTGCCAGGGCTTGATTTGCGCCGTCTTTGGTCGTACTCTTCTTCTTGGCCATTGTTCCTCCTTAGAAAGTTTTGCGTTAAACATCTTGAAGGACTTTGGCCATCTTTTCTACTGGATGGCTAAAAATGAATTTACAGAACTAATCGTACACAACCATAATGTATTCCAACACAATGTAAATTGTTGTGTTAAAATCCAATTGCCAAACCACGGGTGATTAACTTGTAATTATATAGTCATAACACTTTGAACACTTTTGCAGAAGGGCATCTGCCTGAGGTGTTCAAAGTGATTAAGATGATCACTCATCTCGTGGTTTGGCGACTATCGGTGGATGCCTTTCCTCAAGATGAGTGGCTCGTCTGGGTCTCAGTCTTCCAGGTATCTCCAGTTAAAGAAAAAAGTACTTCGTAGCTTATGTGGCTCATATTAATAAAAAGCTACTATACGAGGTAAATATGGATTCACTTAAGAAACGTGTAAAGAATAGTGTCATTTTGTATGTTGTGAATAATCCAATTTGACATTTAATGCGAGACTAGATTGTAAAGTTGAAATGGGAGGGTAATCTGCATGACTTTATTTATGTATTAAAGAAAATGTTTTAAAGCGTAGTTAAATTATCGTACATTATTAATTGTTTGGAGGAATCCTTGTGTGCTCACTAGAAGTTTCATCAAATGGTACAAGTATCGAGTTGAATCAAGAACCATACCAGAGGCTCCCAGTATATTTAGTCCTAGATACATCAAGCTCAATGCAAGATAACGAAGCATTTGAAACAGCGTTTTCATTCTTGCCCAAACTACTTGAGATAATGATTGAGAGTCCTACTGTCGCTGAGGTAGTACTTATCGAACTGATTACCTTCGATGCTACTGCAGAAGAAGTGTTACCGCTAGGTGATCGAAATGCATTAAATTCATGGTTAGAAGTAAAAAAAACTAAACCGATTATTCCTGAGGGTAGATATACATATTACGGAAAAGCTTTTGAAAAACTGTTTGAAAGAATTAAAATTGGTGTTCAGCAAATAATAGCCGATAGCTATGAAGGCGTTAACTATGAATCGCTCAGGCCAGTAGTCTTCTTTATTACTGATGCAAATCCAAATGACGATACTGAATCACGTAACATAGCTTTTCAACGACTGACTGATGCTTCTTTCAAAGAGCGTCCGAATATTATCTGTGTAGGAGTTGGGGATGCGACTAGAGATGAATTAAGGAAATATAGTGCGGGTCGTTATAAGTCATCCTCAGGTGACTATATTGTTAATAATCCGGATTTGGTAATTGTACCCGCCGATAAAGTCTTACCAAAAAAGGCACTTGAAGCAATTATCCCAGCTTTACTTAAATCTATTGTAAGTGCAGCATATGATGCAACAAATGCAACAAATACCGATGATGGAGAGGAGTTAAGAGATTCATTTGGTAGCCTTGATGTAGATTGGTGACTTGCTCCGACGGTTACGTACAAGTAAATACTTAACCGTCATTTAATGATCTGTGCTTAACTAAAGCAAAAGCAGCATCTTCTGCTAGTCTAGGAGACGAATTTTCCTGAATAAGTTAAATTATCAGTATCGAAAGGTAGACAATGTTACGCGGTCTGAACAGTGAAACCTACACCTTTAATATTAGTAAAAAACAAAGCGTCTTAAACGCGAGGTTCAATCGGCAAGTTGGCTCAACTACCTTTTATATAACACTTCATGGTAGTAAATCAGATGAATCTTATTCATCTAGAACATATGATTCTGGTAGTTTAAGAGATGTAGTATACAAAATACTTAAAGAAGCATCGATTAAAGGTTGCCAGGCTATCACTGTACAATTTGATGAAGATGACAATTTCGATTTTAAAAGTGTGGAGGCTGTTGTATTAGAAACTAAGAAAAGCTATTTTTATAATTCGCCAGTCAATACATCACCAATAACTGTGACAATTAGGGTAACGTCTCCAGACAGTATAAATACAAGCACATTAGGACAAGAGAAGATTTCTTACCCAAGCGATTTTTTTAAACAAACAAAAAACAAAGCAGACAGCTTAGAACAAAAAACTGATACACAGAATGTCGGTATCATACAACAACCACAATATCCAAAAGAGAATTATGCCGGTGGAATTGGTAATACATTTAGCAGTGATTATGATCTAGTAAACGAAGAAATTGCAAGTTGCACCGATCGAGTAAACGATGAGAATAAATGGTCAAAAGGTACAGAATATAAAGCACTCTTATGTCATGGTAGGTTTGTTATACCGAAACCGAACGGGGATATGCCCGGGTCATATGAGACTGTTCCAAGAACAGCGTTACAAACTGACTCGATCCAGCATCAAGAGGATCTATCAGCTGATATTGCTGTTATTGGTAATCAATTGGTGCTAGGCGCATCATTACGAGGGGCATCGTTTTATTCAGAAGCTCGTGTAAGACAAGATAACTATGCAATTGGTGAGCAATTTGGCACCGATGATACAAAATGGGTAATAGCAGTTATTGCTGACGGTGTATCTGAAGCTAGCGATTCGCATCAATTATCAAAATTCCTATCAAGGAATACGGTTGAAAAGCTTAAATCTGAACTAGAAGGAAGGAATAAGGATGATTTTAAGTTAATTGACTGGACCAAAATAGCAAATACATTAGTCGACGAAGCATTAAGGTTTTGTAAAAGTAGAGCTCCGAGTGGATGGAAAGTGCAAGACTACCTCAAAAGATGGGCCTCAACACTTGAGCTAGTCATTGTCGAAGCGAACTCTTTCGAAGATAGGTCATATATAAGTGTAACAATAGCTGGTGATGGTGCCATATATATAATAGATCCTGTAAAAGGTTGGTTTTCAATAAAAGCAACAAATACTAATCAGGAATCTATGGCTTCAAACGATGTAGTGGCTCTTCCAGGGAAACCGGGAGATCCACAAGTTGTAAATGGAATGCTTGAAACAAACCAAAGCATTTTTCTAACAACAGATGGTTTAGGAAAAAGGATTGGTCGAGGTAAGAACCAGCTAGGTGGTTTTTTGCAGTATGAATTGCTTAGGTGCACTAGTCTAATAGACTATGTGAGAATAATTGATGTTTCAGTTTATCAAGGTTCAGATGATAAAACAGGAATACTAATAAAAGGATACGCAAATAATGAATGATATGATCGAATTTGGACGTTTTAATGAAGTTGAGAAGATTGGTAAGGGTACGCAAGGTGACGTATACGAAATACCGGAAGGAATGTTCATAGAGAGTGTGCAAGTAAAAATCGCAATAAAGAAGTATAACGAATCTATACTTGCAGGAAAAGCTGGTGCAATAGAGAATCATATCAGGTCACTCATACGAGACAGAGATGATGCAATACCTGACATAAAAAGAATAATAGACCGGCATACAACATGGCCTAGATATTTAGTTTCCGAGAACGGGAAAATGTGTGGTTTTGCAATGAGTCTAATACCTGACGCATTCTACGCCTATTATGAAGGTTATAACAGTATGGTAAGGACACTCTCGCAATTTGAATTTATTATAAATGATGATGATATGAGAAGACATTTAAACTTGCCTATAATTAATGATGTGGGGAGAGCGAAGATTGTATATGACTTGCTACTTATTATAAAAACTCTTCATGAATATAACTATGTTATTGGTGACATAAGCTCAACAAACATAATCATATACATTGATCCAGAAAATCAAAGAAGAAATAGAGCTTTGTTCATTGATGTTGACTCGTTTAGAAAAGTTTTAGAATCAATTGAGCAACCACAATCACCAAGCTATCGACCACCTGAGTCTATATATGCTCTACGGGCATATGAAAGGGTTATGGAAACTAACAAAAGTAGATATGACGGACAAAAATATTTAGTACAATCTTTTGTTCAAAATAAAGAATCCGATGTTTATAAAATAGGACTAGTTATACTCAGGTTATACCACATAGGTCCTCGTCGGTCTCTCATCTACAGATCCAGTAACGCAATGAACCGGTTAGAAAACGAAATAGGCCTAGATTTTGCAAACTTGATAAAGGGAAGCCTTAGCGATTCTGCTGCACGACCAACAGCATTAGAACTGTTCAGGGTGTTTGTTGAAGCATACAATTTAAAATGCTGATAAAGCTTTAAATGAAACTATCTAAAGTTTGGTCAGTTTGCTGTATAGTATTGGGTATTCATTATTATTAACGAAAAAACATACGATTTGCTTATCCTGGTAATTGGAAGATATTCTGAATTAATTTGTGATGACTGGAAACTTCAAAAAGTTATAGAAGAACGTACTAATGAAGATTCAACAGTTATTATAATTTACTTTTCTACTAGGGATAAAGCCGAGCTGATGTATGTTGGTTCGGGGTCGAACAATCTACCTGTTTTACCAGTATTTGCTGAAAAGGATCTTAATTTTGTTAGCGCAAGAAATATTCCCAAATGGTACTTAGATGCGATAACTACACGTCAAGCTGATGGTAGAGGTACATTACAAGTAGTGTTTTATCTCGGTTTAACGGCAACTGAAGCAGGACAGTTTCATAGCCAAATGAGGGATGGTTTTTTTGAGTACTCTTATATTCAAGAACCATATATAAAGCTTAAACTTATGAAAAATTTGATTTTCAACACCTTAGAGGAGAAGAATAATATACTTAGGTCGATAAAAACAGAGAATAAGTTTGTAGGAAAGGTATTCAGACTTAGAGACAGAATAATTGAAACAGTTCAAACAAATGGGAATATAATAAATATTGATATTTGGTCGAGAATAAAGGCTAATAAATTATTCTGTTTTGGGATTACATTAGCAGCGAACTATTCACTTGCATGCTTTTATTCGGATTCTATAATATTTAAGATAAATACCATAATGATATATGCAAATATATTATTAAAATTTGGTACTATTTTTATATTAATAATATTTGGTGGTTTTACAGTTGACTATTTGAGCAAGGTAATACTAAGGTATGCATTGAGCAGATCTAAAGCTGATACTCAGTCAACTAATATTCTCATTTATATGATTTGTTGGTCACGAATGATCCAAAGCTTGGGATCCCATGATTACTTGTACCTATTTGACATAATAGTAATATTCGTCTATGTTACATTACAATTATGTGGTATTGCTATAGAGTGGGTATCGTAAAACAAGATGAATCATAATGCTGAAATGCTCATTTTACAATAGTTAAGATATACCATAACCTTTGTACTGTGGTTTATTTGTTATAAGGATGGTGTAACGTGTTTTGCGCACTTTGAAAATCCTGAACAGGGAAAGGACATAGCCTGCGGCTTTTATTGGTTACAATCGTCTTTGACATGAAAACGAATAATCAGGGAAAAGGAAAGACTATGTCCGAAAAGAACCATACAGTTTGACGAGGCTGCGACATAGCCAGAGTTGCCAGGGCTTGTCCGCTGAGCCGTCGAGGAGGCCTTCGACGCCTTGCTTGACGAGGAGGCAACCCAGCTTTTGAACGCAGGACGCTATGAGCGAGACGGGTACCACGCCGGCCACTGCGCCAGGACAGCCGCCGCTAGGGCCAGCGATGTAGAGTTGAAAATGCCCAAGCTAAAAGGGACAGCCTTCCAGGCAGCAGCCATCGGTCGCTGACGCCGCCGAGAGGGTCCAGTAAAAGAGGCGCCTGTCGGAACGTGTCTTGCCGGCGTGCCTGCCAGAGGACAGCCGATACCAAAAGAATGCCTTGAGACACCGAGGTATAGGCGTTTGCAATACCCAGGTTGAATAAGCAGGCCTGTCCAAGGGCCTGGGTATGGCGGACAAGGAGGCCTCGCGGCGGGTATCCATATGCCTGAGTGGACGGGACTGCCGTCAAACGTTCCTGGGCTGATGAGGAAGGAAACGTCCCAGTGCTCGTCTCGATTGGCGTAGACAAGGACGGGTACCGTAAAAGCCATAAGCTGTAGGACAGGCCTTAGGGAATACAAGGGGCCTTGGGTTTAAGTCCTTCTGCGGATTGAAGGGGCGCGGCCTTGCCGGTGCCAGGCTAATCGTCGCAGACAAGCCGCTTGGCATGAATGGGGCAGCAGAAGAGGCCTTTCCCTAAGGCCAAGCACCGGTGGTGTGTAGCCCGCTTCTGCCGACACGTCCTTGCCAAAACGCCGGCTAGGCTGCGTAGGCAGCCAGTGCTGCCGAGCCAGGCATCAAAGGGAAACCTGCCTACATGGACAGGTCTTTTCCCTTTGGGCACTGGGTGAGGGCCTGCACCGACAATGACTTAGAGCGCCTAAACCGTGAGACCAAGCAACGGGTCAAGGCAGGGGGCGTATTCCCTGACGGCGAGCCTGCATCGATGTCAGTCGCTGCTCGCTGCAGGCATGTAGCTGAAAGTAATTGGGGTCAAAGTTGGTATCTGGATATATCGAGATTGGAGGAGGCAGAAAGTGAGGAGGAGCTAGGCTTACAGGCAGTAAGCTAGCATGCACTTCCGCATTAGCTTGTAAGATAACCGAGAGAAACGGCAAGCTTATCAGATTTGCGCAAAACTATCGACACAACCCTTGTAGGCAAGAGAAGTAGCTGGCCTATGAGAAGACAAGGTGTCTTCGGTAGTCTTGATGCTAGAAGATGATACCTGGCAGGACCTTACCAGCCGGGCATCAAAAACATGTCAGGCGACTAACGGTCTTGAGCGCTTCAACGAGGAGATTTAGCGTGCACCCGTGTCGTTAGGACCTTCTATGACAGAGAGTCGGCCTTACGCCTTATCGGCTCCCTTTGCATCGGGCAGAGCGATGAATGGCTCATTGGGAGACGCTGCTTAGATATGAGCTTGCTGTACAGCAAAGCCAGCCAAATCGGAGCATACACAGTTGAAGAGGAGAGGATGATTGGATAAAGGTAAAGACCTTAAGGAGTAATTTTCAGAAAATAGTCTACACGACCGGTTCCACAAGCAAAGACTCAACTACCAGCTGAGCCTACATCAATGAATATCTATGAACTATTTATACACTATTTTATGAGATAAATAGGAATATTTCATACACAGTGCATGCCGAATCAGATTGAAGCTATATTCACTCAAGCTCCATATCCTCAAGCTTAGACAGCGAGAAGGATTCGGAAGACATCGTTGTGCTCTCCATTGAGCCATATAGCTCTTTTATTCGATTCAAAACAGTTTCGTCAGCTTTATCCTTTTTGCTTGGTAAATCTGACGATGTAGAATCAGCCAGCTCGTCGGTTTCCATCTATTATTCCCTCACACCAGCCCGAAGTACTTCTCGAAGAAGTCGCTGAGCAACTCAGCAAGCGCTTGCTTCAAAACCACCCGATCTGCACTCCCACCGCCTTCACCGCCAAAGCGCGAGAGCGGCGGTAGCAGCCCATCGAATTCTACCCCGGAGGTCTTAAGCACCCCGTCACGGAAGGCTATCTCCACAAAACGTCTGGTCTCGGCGTCTCGCAAGCCCCTCGATGCAATCAACGAGGCAAGCTCCTCCTCCTTGCGCTCGGTCACGAAGCGCTGCCAGTCCCGCTCGACCACGGTGGCGGCAGACACCGATGCCACGAAAAGCTCGATCAGCTGCTTCTTGCTGCGCAGCTCGATGCTCGAGCCCACGGCCTTGTCGATCGCAGTCAACAAGGCTTTGTCCTGGCAGTTCGTGGCATGGTACTGTTCGACCAGCATCAGTATGTAGTCGATATTCACCTCGATCTGCTTGATCAGCTCCAGCTCGAAGACCAGGTCGTCGTTGATATTCTCCTTGTCGCTGTCTGACTTGTCGCGCAGCTTGTCCCGCAGGTCCAGGTAGACGCCCTGGTAGTCCTGCAGGTCGCGCAGGCTTAAGATGTCCAGCTCAGCGAACTCGTCGAAGGCAGTCAGTATGTTGCGCAGTCGAAGTATCATCCCGAACAGGCGGATGAACTCCTTCTCGGCCTCCTCGCCGACAATCGGCTCGCCGAGCGGGAAACCCTCGACCAGCTGAGCGATCAGATTCACATAGCCAGGCACCCAAACCCCGCCATCTGAGTAGCCCTCGTAGTAGTCACGGAATGACCGCAGCAGCACGATACCGGCGGCATCGCGGTCGCCGAACAGGGCCAGTGCCTCATTGGTGGCCTGCTCCAGGTTCCGGAAGCTGACGATGTTGCCGAAGGTCTTGACCCGGTTCAGGATGCGGTTGGTGCGGGAGAAGGCCTGGATCAAGCCGTGCAGGCGCAGGTTCTTATCCACCCAAAGAGTGTTTAAAGTGGTGGCGTCGAAGCCGGTCAGGAACATGTTGACCACGACCAGGAGGTCGATTTCGCGGTTCTTGACCCGGGCCGAGACATCCTTGTAATAGTTCTGGAAGCTGTCAGAGGCTGTGGAGAAGTTCGTTGAGAACCTCTCATTGTAGTCGGCGATGGCGGCTTCCAGGAAGTCACGGGAGCTGGCATCCAGCCGACTGTTGTCGAAGTCCTCGTCGGGCAGGGCGTCTTCGGGGTCGTCCTCGTTGGCAGAGTAGCTGTAGATCAGGGCAACACTCAGCTGGCGGTCGGAAGGGATGCTGCCGTCAGCCAGCCCCTGGGCCAACTGGGCACGCAGCTCCTCGTAGTAGAGCTTGGCCATGGGAATAGATGACACGGCGAATATCGAGTTGAAGCCGTCCAGCCGCCGCCCTTTTAGCTCGTAGCGGTGCCCGCGTTTGGTCTTCTGGGCGAAATGCTCCAGGATGTAGGCGACCACGGCGCTGATGCGCTCCGGTGCAGCCAGGGCCTTCTCCACATCAATGGCACGGACTGGCTTGTCTATGATCTCCGCCCCGGCTTGGACCGAGTCGACGTAGTCGATGCGAAAGGGCAGCACGTTCTCGTCTGTGATCGCATCAACAATGGTGTAGGAATGTAGCTGCTCGCCGAAGGCCTGCTCGGTGGTACGCATCAGGGGGTTGCCGCCGCTCACGGCGTTGACCGCGAAGATCGGCGTGCCGGTGAAGCCGAAGAGGTGGTAATTCTTGAAAGCCCGGGTGATTTTGCGGTGCATCTCGCCGAACTGGGAGCGGTGGCACTCGTCGAAGATGATCACGACATGCTGCCGGTAGATGGGGTGCTCGCGGTTGCGGCTGACGAAGACGTCCAGCTTTTGGATGGTGGTGATGATGATGCGCGCCTCGGGGTCTTCCAGCTGGCGTTGAAGCACAGCTGTGGAGGTATTGGAGTTGGCTGCGCCCTTCTCGAACTTGTCGTACTCGGCCATCGTCTGGTAATCGAGGTCCTTACGGTCGACCACGAACAGGACCTTATCCACAGTATCTAAAGACGTGGCCAGCTGGGCGGCTTTGAAGCTGGTGAGCGTCTTGCCGGAACCGGTGGTGTGCCAGATGTATCCGCCGGCGTCGGTGGTGCCGGTCTGGCGGTAGTTGGTAGAGACGACGATGCGCCGCAGCAGGCGTTCGGTCGCCACGATCTGGTAGGGGCGCATCACCAGGAGCTGCTGCTCGCTGGTGAAGACGCAATAGCGGGTGAGCACGCTGAGCAGCGAGTGCCTGGCGAAGAACGTCCGCGTGAAGTCGACCAGGTCGGGGATGGTCTTGTTGCTAGCATCGGCCCAAAACGACGTGAACTCGAAGCTGTTGGAGGTCTTCCTCGACCGCCGCCGCTCGCTCTCGCGTTGCTCTCTGACATGCGACTCGCGCGTGGTGTTGGAGTAGTACTTGGTGTGCGTGCCGTTGGATATGACGAATATCTGGATAAACCCATAAAGCCCGCTGCCTGCCCAGAAGCTGTCGCGGTCGTAGCGCCTGATCTGGTTGAAGGCCTCGCGGATGGCCACCCCGCGCCGCTTCAGCTCGACATGCACCAGCGGCAGGCCGTTGACCAGGATGGTCACGTCGTAGCGCGTCTCGTGAGCGCCGCCGGCCTGCTCGTACTGGTTGATCACCTGCAGGCGGTTGTTGTGGATGGACCGC
>WRNE01000057.1 GCA_009776725.1 Coriobacteriia bacterium | reverse complement strand
CCCCCCCGTAAGGATCNCCCCCGCATGTGCGGGGAAAACTTGCTTTACCGTCGATTTGACCGAGCAGCCCTAGGATCACCCCCGCATGTGCGGGGAAAACATAGGCAGGGCCTTGGAGGCAACCTGCTTGGAAGGATCACCCCCGCATGTGCGGGGAAAACACCCGACCTATATCAGCAGCAGTTCAGGCACAGCGGATCACCCCCGCATGTGCGGGGAAAACCCTCCTGGCTAGTCGGCTGCCCTTTGATCACGGGGATCACCCCCGCATGTGCGGGGAAAACCCCAACGGGGTGCTGGTGATCCTGATTGAGGAGGGGATCACCCCCGCATGTGCGGGGAAAACTCGATCAAGGACGTGGCACGTCTAAGCCAGCAGGGATCACCCCCGCATGTGCGGGGAAAACTTGTAAGATGAGCTATATCCCTCCCATGCCCAAGGATCACCCCCGCATGTGCGGGGAAAACTGTATTTGACTTCTTTTGCGCGGAATTTCGCTGGGATCACCCCCGCATGTGCGGGGAAAACCCAAGGTTTAACGCAGGATGAAGAGCAGGCAGAGGATCACCCCCGCATGTGCGGGGAAAACTGTCCTCAACCGTGCCTTTAGAGGCAAACTGGAGGATCACCCCCGCATGTGCGGGGAAAACGCCTCGATCGCCACCGGGATCACCAGGGGGGCGGGATCACCCCCGCATGTGCGGGGAAAACCCAGGGTCTGGGAACCAGCCGAAATCGACTCCGGGATCACCCCCGCATGTGCGGGGAAAACTCCATGCCTACTCCCTTCTTTTATGTCTTCTAGGGATCACCCCCGCATGTGCGGGGAAAACACTAAAGACTCCCTGATCACAGACTTGTTGTAGATAATATACACCAGTTTCTATTCGGTTATCAAAGTTCATTGAATAATTCCCAAATGTTATTTTTAGTACCATGAAACACAGAGTTATTTCCATTTACGGCGTCTGCTTGCGTTGCTAAACCCAAGGCGTAGTGCACCAAGCTTTTTTACACGTGCTGAACTAGGCCTGAGCATCAACTTGACTCCATCGAAATCGATCGGCTCCCATTCACAGTTGTGAACGCGAAAGTTCATGCCCTGTTCATTTTGAGCAGAATATACCATTGTAGCCCTACCTTGTTTGATTGAGTCCTTTACACGATCCCAGATATTTTCCCGGACTCGTGCGCTGACTCGTCCTACATAGACTCCAGTATTGATCTCGAAAAGCCATTTAGTCAGATCTCCTCGAAGCGCAATGGGACAATCACTCACTGTTATTACAATCAAAACCATCCTCCAATATCACACCGTATCCTGCTTGTAAAATCATGTCGACGTCAGCTGGGCTCAAGCGACCGCTTTCTGATTGGTACAAAACACCACTATCAACAGTACCTGTTTTATCATCCCAAAGATGCAATACATCCTGCTCCAAATTGTCAATGCTCTCGTCTATAGGGATTTCACTCAAACCGCTACCTAGTAGTTGTCGAATATCGGAAACCACTCGTGAAAGCAAATGGCTGCCTGCAACAGCATCGCGTACGGCACGCCGAGTTGCTGGCCCAATGTCTTCTGGATTATCTGCAGTCACCTTAAAAGCAATTGGTATGGTCAGCTCAGCTTTATACAAATCCGCTATGTCGTATACAAAAGACCGTTCATGGCCTGTGTGGATAAAACCTAGGCCAGGCGAGCATCCTAACGCTACAATAACGCTATGTGCAATCCCATACAGACAAGTATGTGCAGCTGACAAAGCCATATTGATTGGATCGCTGGCATAAAAGTCATCTGGCGAATAATCCCTGCCTGACCATGCAACACCTGTTTCCTTCGAAAGCCTTCTATAGACTGAACGGATCCTGGATCCTTCTCGACCACGCAGCTGTTGCATAGTAAGCTTTGACACGTCCTCCCCAGGAAAACGTAATTGGTACATCATTCGAGCTACTTTTAGACGTGACCGCTTGTTAGAGACTAACGCAGCTTGTCTTTCAAGCAGTTTCGACGATGTTGTAAGAGGTCGTCCATGTGCATAGAACCTGACACCCTGCTCGCCAACCCAGACTATACTTGCTCCAGTGTCACCGATCAACTCAATCGCCCGGTGGGAGATGTTCGTCCCTGGACCAAGCAACAACACACCAAGTGATGCTGCCGGTACATGCACGCTGCCTCGTTCGTCAGTCACTGTAATAGCACTGTCCTGCCTACTCACCAAACAACGTTCAAGATATAAGAAAGACATTCTCTCTGAGATCCTTGGCAGTTCTTGAATCAGGGGCTTTTCTGCCCCAGGTACGTTATTGCTCATAATCTTGCTACTGTCATTAAGCCACAGCCATATGCTTTCTCTCTTCCAATGCCATGAGCCAATGCGTAAGTAAAGAGTTTTATATCTGTGATTTTTATGAGGCCCTCATATGAGGCTACTGTAAATGTTACAATTCCGCTCCCCCGCTCGAATTCCCTTTCACCCCTACTCACAATGTCGAATGATAGCAATTCGAACCCGTTTTTCAGAGAGCGTTCTTCTAGCCATTTCTTTTGCTGGTCAACAGTAATATGGCCAAGCACCCTGCCTCGGTTATTTGGGTCTGTGTTATTTTTCTTGCTGATAGACGGATTGGCGGTAATCCTGAAACGAAGGGTTTCTCCACATTCAAAACCGTTCAAGAACGAATCGTAGGCTTTGGTGATGATTTTACTGTCGTCATTTATTGCGAATTGGTCTGCAAGACTATTGAAATCGGGTATATCCATGCTAAAAACGAGCAAGTATGTGTTCTCGTCTATCGTATCTATACGCCAAAGCGACCTTTGTTTTACCTCCAAATCATCAAAGCATCCTGCAATGATTGCATGCATCCTTTGTGGGCTTGCCAGTGCTAGGCGTACATTGCGTGACGTTTTGTCTAGCTCGATGCGTGACAGATACATGGCTATTTCCCTTCTAAAGCAGTTATTGCGTCATGGCTGGTAGTGGTGTTAATCGCTTCAGTGGCTTCCTGATTGTCTATTGTTGCCCCTGCCAATATCCTCATCACAGACCGCGACTTATAGATTCGATGATTCTGGTCAAATGATAGCGGCAAGTCGTCTTGCGTATAGGAGCTAGGCACGCCAAATTGTGTGTCAATAACGATCTCAAGTGATACTTGCTGTTGGCTATGCTGCTTTTTTTGATATAAGGCAGAAGCCTGCCATGGCTCGTTTTGCAATGCTTCCAACAGGGAGGTATTCTCACGGATACCTAAGACCAATGGCTGCGCAGGCGGGCAAGACCGACGTCCTAGGAAAAGTGGGAATATTGGGTGCTTAATAGCGTTCTCATATTCAATAAGTTTTTCGATATCGTCTTCTATTCCAACAACGAAGACTGCGTCAGACAAGTATCGGCGGTTTGATACAAAGGTCTGCCTGTTGTCCAAAGTACGGGCAGTCTGAAAATCATTAAGAAGCCTGCCTGGTTGGTCGATCCGTACCCCAAAGTTAAACCTGGCACAATCATCGATCGGCTCGTTCCGTCGCTTACCAAGAGCTGCGCCTAGCATACCGATAACTGCGCTTTTGGTCGGCTCTCTGCTCGTATCCCGTGTCTGAAAGCGGCTGCTTGACCCCCATGACTGCATTGGTGCTGCAAAGCGCAATAACAAAGTGCTCATCTCAGTCTCCAGATAAACTATTGTCATTGTATGTCGACTTGATATTCTCATCTAAAGATAATATTAATGATAAGAGGTCAGTTGGAGCAGTTGAGCTATTAAAGTCAGACCCAAGGCCCCAGTTCATAATAGGTGGTTCGACAAATGTGCTGGTGATGGTTTGATGGTACTCAGAAAGGTTATCGATTGATTGTCTCACATAGCCTGACTGGTCTGGCTTTAGCCTTACAGCCTCCTCAAATGCACCAACAAGATTGACTGGCTGGTCGTCCCTCAGACATACGAGAACAGCATCTGCTGGAGTACGGTTGGCAAATGTGTTCTGCTTCCCGGTTGGCATTGATGTGATAAAAGCTTTAACAAACTCTACAACCGCCCGTGCAGTTGCCTCTTGATCACTAGCCAACTGGTTGTATAGCTCGTGTACTGCTACAGTTGCATATCTGTACATGGTTGCTGAATTGAACTCTATTGTGCCGATCATACCTGCTCCAGCATGGTCTTCAGGGGACCGGTCGTCTACCGCAGTGAAATAGTCAAACTCATTGTCTACCCGATGAGTCGAGATGGCATGAGCAACCTGTGCTGAGGCATCAGTATTCAAGTTTGGGTCGTCAGCCACCATACGCCCAAACAAAGCAATGTCGATACCAGTGTTTTGGTTTAAAGCAGCTTGCAGGGTCTTTTTGTCTGGGGTTTCTTCAAGTAGAGCCAGTTCTGCCAGATTCTCTGCTTGTTTATCGCTCATGAAAAACAACGCCCTGGCTTCTTTGTCTTTAGTGGTCACACCAGCCGCATTGATTATGCTTTCAGCTAGTACCATCGACTCGTCGTAGGGCATATTAGCCAATAAGATGATTTTTTCGGCAACCATATCAACTATCTTTTTTGTACGGGTACCCACCTCGGCCTCATCGAGATTCATCCTGAACATATCACGGACTGCCTTTTTCCAGCTTTGCGACGAGACGCGTGCTCTGCGGACGCCTCCATAAACTGCAGTTTTTGGGCTTCCTGTGTCATCACGGTTCAAGCAACTGGGTGGTACTGTCTGGATTACATGTATGTCTAGATATAATTTTTTATTCATTTTGTGCTCCTTCTTGATCTGTTTCTGACTGGCTGTCGATTCTGTAATATGATTCTCCCCAACGCAACCGAACCCTGTCTTTACTCTCCACGAACTGGTAATCGTATATGTTTCTAGCAAATAGTGGATAATCCATCTTCACATCTCTTGCTCTCATCAGCTGGACCAAGCCTCTTGCGTGATGAGCGAACTCATTAAGCCCGTCTGAAGTCAAAGCAGCATCAAAACGGCGCTTGATGCCGTCCTCGTTGCTTCGGTCTGGGTCAATCAGCTGTGATACAGCTCCTCCAAAAAGCACACCTGAAGCGTTAACTGTCTCAGCCTTTCCTTGTTGATGGGCAGCAAACAGTGTCAGGGCGACATGAATCGCCCACTCAGCATAACTTGGGTCACCATCATAGCCAGCTAAATCACCTGGTAAGTCAGCAAGTGTGACCTCCCAGATTTCAGGGCTTGCTCCAGGTGTTTTCCCAAGCCCACGACGTAACTTGGCAAGGTTCGCTGACTGCTTTGATCCGCTTTGGCTTAGATAAAAAACCTTGTTTGAAACATAGTTATATACTTGATCTGCTTTACTCAACCTACTCGTCCCCTTTCGTATTACTCAAGATTTTGCGTATAGCTCCTTTAAACCTGATATATGCTACTGGTGCAGGAATGATTTGTCTGTCGCCTGAACCGGCTCTCCCAACAATTGATTTGCTACTCGCTGTCGCGTATAGATCATCGGCTAGTTCGGTTATTAGCTTATACACAGAGCCTTGCCATTCGATCACTTTGGTCTCCAGGTCGTCTTGCTCAGGGTCAAGCGATGCCAACCAATTTCGAAAGACCTGGTCAAATGAATAGTAGGCGTAATTTTGAGCCGTGGTCTTCTCGGCTGCACCACCATCGCTTCCTGAGGCTACAGCAATTCTTTGAGCAAGAGTCCCGAGCTGTCTGATACATTCGTCTGTTGCTTTCAAGGAGTTGATGACTTCCATTCTCCACTTTTCATTTAGGTCAGCTAGCATGCTTGCATTGATAGAGATGCTATCATTGATGACTTCGTTTATGACAGCTTGCATGGTTCCGTACTCAATCCCAACAGATACGATCCGATACATATCGTTTTTAGACATCTGGTTATACTGAAGCATCTGTGCCCAATTGATCAGGCCGGCAACTTGCAAGGCTCTACCAGTGCTTTCATCTTGCGCTAAGGGTAGCAGGGAAGTTAGATCACGCCACAGACTTCTACTAGCTTTATGGGTCGTTGGGATCATTTCATATTGTGACCCTGGTTTACTGGTCTGATGCCAGGAGCTCATCTGCTCGATAAAGGTGTTCTCCTTGTCAAAAACATCGCCATATGAGACGGTAACTCCTACAACCTTCTCTTCTTGTAACCTTAAGAACACCCTCCTTGACTGGTGAGTAAGAAGCTCGATATAACCAGCAGGCTGTCGTGTTATCTTTATTGCTGTCCTCGGCTCCTCCTCCCATATTGGTACGCCAGTGGGTAGTAATACCTCGTTTTGATGTAACAACACCATGTTTAACAGTATTGTCTTTAGCAGGCTCTCATCTTGAAGATATAAAACCCCTAGCTTGCCTAACCAACCAGTACCGCCGCCATTTTCTGAGCCGCGGTTGCCGTAGCTGTCAATAACGATAGCTTTTTTGCCGGCATAATCCCAAGCTTGCAGGGCTATCAACCAACGAGCAGCTTCAGAACAGGCCAATTCAGTAGCTGATTTGCCTGTTCGTAACGTAAAATAACGTCTCTCGATGCGAGATGGTATGTCGGTTACCATCTGCGAAGCATCCTTGTACTCGCCATTTCTCGTTTGTAGGTCAGCAACTTGATAAAAAGGCATTGTTGGATGCACCAGCCAAAAGCGGTCTTGGTAATACTCAAGATACTGACGAACAACATGCATGGGAAGCTTCTCAGCATCCCATAACGCTTTCCAGCGACGGATTGCCTCTAAGCGTTGCTCTTCTTCTGGTAACTCGTTTAATACAGAGCGACTCCCCCTTTCATCAACACGGGTAAATACTGCTAACACTATTGCTAGCAAAAACCGTAGTATTGCAACATCTTGGGTAGGTAACTCCCCGTCTAGTCGTGCCAATGTATGTGCCTTTTCGAAAACCTCGAATACTGATAGTTCTTCTGTCTCGCCTAATTGATTGCGAACCAGTATCCATGGTTCGTCCAACAGGTTGAAAAACCTCCTATCTTGTTCAATTGCTCCCATCTTGCCTCCTTTCGATCGATAAACCGTTATCGTAACTATAGTGCAGGGTCTGGTCAGCTAGGACTGTGTTGTAGTCCTCGTCTAGTACTAGAAACAGCTCGCCGTTTAACCATTTGGACTCTTGCCAACACTCGGGCAGTCGATCTATATAGGTTTGCTCCAACTCGGCGATAGTCTTGTCGATATTCCATGGCATGCACAAGCGCGACGGCAATCTGACTGAGCAACGGGATACCGACTTTGCTAGAGGCGAAGGCGGAGCATAGTCTGTAGGCAACACTGTCCCACCGTCTGGTTCTACCCATGGCAACAGCCTGAGAATGCCGTTAGCCAGTTGTTGGACAACCAGCACCTCGATAGACTCACCAGCATTCCTCACCGTTGCCTCGCCACG
The DNA here is from genome assembly GCA_009776725.1 of Coriobacteriia bacterium. Taxonomy (GTDB): domain Bacteria; phylum Actinomycetota; class Coriobacteriia; order Coriobacteriales; family UBA8131; genus WQXZ01. Next base: position 3,583 of record WRNE01000057.1, on the reverse strand, counting down.
CTTGCCTGACGAGTCATCGTCCACATCTGCATCCAACCACCCCACCAGTGTCTCTGAGCCCTCAAAAGGAGAGGATATTTGGTAAGACAACGCTTTTACCTGTTGGTCGTTTATACTCTGGTCGAATTCATCTTTTGCCTTCCTATACTGCCCAGCTGTCGGGCCTTCTACATCCAAACCTTCATCCGCATATGCTTTTTGCACCAATCCCGATATGTCGTCAGGCAGCGACATTGTTTCGGGTAAGAGAAGGTCGGTGTTCATGAGCAAGTATTTACCGTAGACAGACTCAGACCCGTTCTCATACTGCCCGTCTCCAAGAATCCCCATCACATAACAATGGGCTGCGTCAAAGGCAGTTGGACGGATTCTCCCCGCATGCCGGTGCATTCTCCCTATCCTTTGGATAAGAAGATCCATAGGGCAGACATCTGTAAACAGGACATCGAAGTCGATATCTAAAGACTGTTCGAATACCTGCGTCCCAACAGTAATCATCAAACGTGGTCGATGAGGGTTGTCTGCTGGTGAGCCAAGCTGCTCGAGCAAGTCCTTCTCCCTATTAATACGATCCTCTGCGATGAACTGCGCATGGTGGAGCACAACGTTCTCGCTGCCAAAGTGGTCTCGACAAAGCTCTGCCAGTGACTGGGCGCGCGCGACTGTGTTTGCGATAACCCCAACACACCCGCCTTCGGGCAGCAACGTTTCTAAAATGGGGATAAAAGACTCGTCGTCGATCCGGTGGATTGAAACCTCTAGGGTCCGTGATGACTTATTAGGGAGGCTTTGGTGTTCAGCCTCTCCGTCGGTATATGTGATCAAAGGATAGGCTTTTGTGTTTGCCCTGTTTGGTTCTGGCTCGTTCGCTTCATCAATGCCTAGCCAAGGCAGTGCAGCCTTGCTTCGCCTGGAGTCCTTCCCTAAATAAGAGTTGATTAGCAGCTCGCGTTTGCTGTTTGGCAAGGTTGCAGACAGAACGACAGTTGGCACATTGTAAGCTCCCAACCATTTGACGACCTTGTATAGATACGAGCTCATATATGCATCATAAGCATGGCATTCGTCTATGACGACAACCTTATTTACCAAGGCTATGTGCCTGAGGGCTAGATGCCTTTGCTTCAAGCCGCCCATTAGGACTTGGTCGATTGTCCCTACGACGAAATTCGCAAGAACCCCCTTTTTCCTACCTTGGAACCAGTCGTTTATTATTGCTGCGGTTTGTTGCTCGTTCTCCTCGCTGTCAATACCGATTTGGCTGGGTCTTATTAGAGATTGGTGTTCATCATCCTTTATGAACTGGGCTTTGCCATGTGCAAGAAAAACAGAGTTAGCGTTTGGTTGCTTAAGCGAGTCCATCCACCTGACTATCCTCGGAAACATACTGTTGCTGGTAGCTTGAGTAGGTAAAGCAAAAAAGAGGCCGCTGCTGCCTGTTTTCTCAGCGAGAATCTCGGCTGCTGCCAATGCAGCCTCTGTCTTCCCCTCACCCATTGCAGCTTCGATTATAACCAAACCCGGCTTATCTGCTTTTGACAGCTCTTTAAATATTGCTTCCTGCACTGGACGGGGAGCGAAAGTAAACTGCTCCTCAAAAAGCTCTGTTGACCAAGTCTTGGCAATTGGTTGCCATGGGCTTGGCCATTTTAAGTCCAACCAGCTTCTTTCAGACCGCTGAAGAGGGCTTTCGAGCTGACTCATAGATATAGGTATATGCAGGTATGTAAAGCTGTTTTGGTCGCTAGCAAGCCAATCGGCAATAATTATCAAGCCTGTCAATGCTACTTGAGAAGTTGTTTTAAGCTTGAGCTTAAAGAGTGGGTCTTCTGATTTCAAACCTATCAAGCCCAAAGCGAATGCAGTCAGTTCTGTTTGCACATTTAACCAAGCTTCGTCGTCAAAACCCATATTCCTGTCTTTGCGGCTTATGCTCATAACTTGGCCTAGAGAGGGCGGTTTCCCATGATGCCCGCTAAACGTTATGGTTAGGCTAGGATCCCACCCATATCCTTCCATAATTGCTTGAGAGGCTAAGGCATGCTTTGTTTTTTCAGGCTCTACCATTGAACGGAATGCAAGGCCTGATTCTTTTATGTAACTAAGCACTTGCTTGTTGTTGAACTCAGCTTTTATCTGAAAGGCGGGCGTAGCTTTGCCAATATCATGAACAGACGCACAGGCTAAGAAGATCTTTTTAGCATCACATATAGGATCCTGGCTTTGGTATTCGCTATTGCTCTCAGTAACCGATCGGGCAATGACCTGTTTCGTGCTCATAGGCACCCATCTATCCCACATCAGCTCAGCAATAGCTACTGTGTCTGACAGATGGACATGCAAGGGTAGCCAAATATCCTTGTCTTCGGGGTCTGTTTTCCCCCAAAGCAGACTGGCATGTTGTGACAAGTTCAGTACTTTTTCCAAGTAGTAAGTTTCATCAGAAACTAACATGCTTTCATGAGTAGACAACTCAAACCTCCTCTTCTAGACTATTAGACAACACATTGCATAATGCTTGATAGCAAGATAATACTGTGTGTGCATCAGCTAGAGCGTCATGTTCTTCTCCCCATGGTTTTATCCCGAAATAATCAGCACACTGCCTGAGAGTGTACCTTCGCTGTATACGTCTATTCGGGTTAAGCACGAAACGATAACGAGAGAAAGCTTGCATCATGCAAAACAGGGCTTTGTTTTTTAGGTCTATCCCCTGATGGGTTAGAAATGCTATATCGAAAGCTACGTTATAAGCAACAATTAAGCTATATTGGTTGAGGATTGTTTGGATTTTTTGTTTTTGCTCATGAAAGAGTGGTTCTTCTCTGAGGCTTGAAGTAGGTATGTTATTCACTGCCAGTGTTTTGGGCAAACTGTCGATTCGCAAAGGCTGGAAGAACTGGTTGTACGAAACTGAATGATCCTCCGCAACAATTGCCAGCTGGACAATCTCGTCTGCAACAGACTGATTGGTCGTTGGCTTAGCTAGACCTGTTGTCTCTATATCAAGAGCGCATATTTTACATGCATCGACTATCCCCATAAACTCCTCTTTCGACAGCATATGAGCATATTAATCGATGGTATGTCCAATAGTCAGTACAGCTTAATAGATTTTTCAACAATTATTCTGAATATAATCAGCACGGGAATGCAACCATTCTTAATTGAGTTGTTGTCTGGAGCTACATAGTACATTTATAGCATAATGTCATCAAAGTTATCAACTTATTTATCGCATCACTGTAGCAATCATATTTGCCTTGTTGCTCAGGTTTCATACATATAAAAACAATCTAATTCACAAGCATGCATCTCAGTAAGTCACATTCTTACTCACTCATTTGTAGAGCTGACGTGTAGTTAAAATTTTGACTAAACCGCATGCATCGATATTGATGATTACTGATAGTATGNTAATCGATTCTAACAGGCTTTAAACAGTCCCAATGGTAACCACAGGCTCGAACTCAGCAAGGATGTCAATAACATCTTCGCGCGTGACTATGCAGTAATGTTTTATCCTGCTCTTTTGATAGAACCCGCATGCCTCCTCCACAGCCCAGTCAACAAGCAGCGAGTT
>WRNE01000056.1 GCA_009776725.1 Coriobacteriia bacterium | reverse complement strand
AATACTATGCTCGTACTAACAAAAATGTAAGGTAATGAAGCATCATAGACTATGTTGGTGATAACATACCTATGAAGTTTTCGTGGGAGAATACACAACTACAGAGGGAGAGGGATAAAACGCAATGGCAGTCTACATTTGTAAAAAATGCGGAAGCACTATGACAGCCGCCGACTCATCTATAACGTGTACATGTACCAAATGCAGTTACGAGCAGACATTGCCCAGACTGGGTACTGCTGATCGGCAGGATTTATTCGAGCGCGCAGCGAGGCTTCGCCTAAACAAAGAATACAGCGAGGCTCTTCGCTTGTACCAAGAAGCGTTAAAGGACGACAACACCGACCCTGAGACGCATTGGCTGATCTTGCTATGTAAATACGAGGTCGAGTATGCAGACGACCCAATCACCAATACTAGGGTTATCCAATGCAATACGCCAATCCGAAAATCCATCATGGAAGATGACGATTACGATAAGTGCTTGGCTAATGCCACCGATTATGCCAGGCGTTTCTATGAGCATGAAGCTGCCGAGATCGACCGCATCCAGACGGAGGAGCTAGCTATCATTGACGGGCGAGGGAATTTCGATGTCTTCGTAGGTTTCAAACAAAAAGACGATCAGGGTAGGATCACAAAGGACTGTCTACGTGCCGAACAGATCTACAATGCCCTTACAGACAAGGGCTACAGGGTGTTCTTTTCCAAGGTAACGCTTGAAGATAGACTGAGTCTAGATTATCCAAGCTTCATTGATGCTGCCCTGGATTCAGCCAAGGTCATGGTTGCAGTCGGAACCAGCAGTGAAAACTATTATGCCAAGTGGGTAAAGTACGAATGGAGCAGGTTTCTAGAGCAAGCCGAGTTAGACCCCCACAAGCGGTTTATCCCGGCATATGAAGATATTAGGGCCTCTGAGCTGCCTGACGAGTTTGCTAAGTTCCAAGCAGTGGATATGGCTGATGCCAACTACATATATAGCCTGGTCAGAAACGTGCGAAACCTCATTGGAGTAGCACCAGACAGCGATCCCCTATTAGCTGCTTCTACTGATGACACTGCGAAAGATGCATCTGTTACATTCACTTTGCATGAAGATGCGGCAACTGTGGCTCCTATCAAGATTCCCCAAATCATTCGAGCGTTTCAAATGTGCGAAGATGGGGAGTTCGTAGAGGCAAAGAAGCTCGTTGATGATGTTCTAGCCTTGATCGATGCTGAGAACGCAGATGCTTATTTGGTGAGGCTCATGATCGATTACGAGTGTAAATATCAAGAAGACTTGAACAAGCTTGCTTTAAACAATCTAACTGAAAACCGTAACTACCATCGAGCCCATGAGTTTGGCGATGAGCAACTTAAAGCTAAACTTGACGAATATGACCGGCAAGCCAAAGAGAATTACAACTTGCCTTTTGAAGTGCGTGCCAAACGACTTGAAGATAGTCTGGATGAGATTATCGTCGGTTTTGGCGATGACCAAATCTCAACAGGTTGGAGGGTATTAAGTCTCGTTGACGAGAAAAAACGTGCATTGGTCATATCACAGGAATGCGTGGCCAAGATGCCTTACCATGAACTAGGCGGTAGTATCATATGGGATGGCTGCACCCTGCGTGAGTGGTTGAACGGCGAGTTCTACAATAGCATCCTTCCTGAAGCGATCAAGCAGCGGGTAGTTGCGTGGGACATCCCTAGCCATGATAAGGTATCGTTACTGTCGGTCGATGAAGCACGCGAGTACTTCGTAAGCGGCACCGACCGTGTCGCCACTTTTGAAGACAAAACCGCTTGGTGGTGGCTTCGCTCGCCCGGCGACTACGCCAACCTCGCGGCGTTCATCGACGACGACGGCCACGTCATTGAGGACGGCCTCATCGTCGACTACTCGTATGGCATCCGTCCTGCTTTATGGCTGAATCTGTAATCTGAAATCTCTGAATCTGATTAAGAAGAACAAAATGACAAAAGGTTTTGATTTACAACCAAACGAGATCGAGCTAGTTGTAATCACAAACCAGGACACACTGTCCGTGGAAAACTGATGTCGGTATTTCGAAAGGCAATATAGTGGCAGTTTATCAATGCAAGATATGTGGAAGTAAGCTGGAGGCAGCTGAAAGTGCTGCAACTGGTATTTGCCCCAACTGCGACACTGAGCAGACATTGCCTAGAATCTATGCACAAACGCAGTCAAGGCGTTTCGAACAAGCCGAGCAGCATCGGCTGGACTACGGGTACAGTCAGGCAATCGCCATCTATGAGAGGGTGCTTAGATCAGGTGAATCCGACCCAGAGCTGCACTGGCGTATCCTGCTCAGCAAATATGGGGTAATGTACCGCAAGATCGAGCAGGACGAACCATCGACTTACAAGTGGGTGCTTACATGCAACCGTCTAATCAGCGGTTCCATCTATGACGACGATCACTTTAGATACTGCTGTGACAATGCTGCAAGCGCTGCTCGAGAAATCTATCTCGCAGAAGCCGACGAGGTAGAACTCATCCAAGAGAGTGCTCGCACAGACACCAGCGAGCAGGAGCCCTTCGATGTGTTCATCAGCTTCAAGCGAAGAGACGACAAAGGTGTCAGCACTCCAGACTATCTACACGCGGAGAAGATCTTTGAAGCATTAACGGACACGGGATTGAGGGTGTTCTTCTCCCCATCAACTCTTGAGGAGTGGCCAGGAGGTAGTTGGAAGTACAGGATTGATGCTGCCTTGGCTTCAGCCAAGGTGTTGATTGCGATTGGGACATCGAGCGAAAACTATAACTCCTTCTGGGTTAGATATGAATGGAAAAACTATCTGGATATGCGCAGGCAAGACTCCGCCGCTAAGACACTGATACCGGTTTTTGAGGGTATGCGTAATTCTAAACTGCCTGGTGAGTTCAGAGAGCAGGACCTTCAAACTGTGGATATGTCTAATAATGGTTGGCTGGATAAACTCATCGGTAGGGTGTGCGATATAACTGGAGAAAAGGCTAACCCTGCCACTGCAACACCACAATCACAATCAACCACCCGCATAACTCATGCCCGGTTGTTCTGCGAATCCGGGGATTTTGCATCAGCCAAGACACGCATCGACCAGGTAATAGATGGCGATCCCGGTAATGCGGAAGCTTACCTAATAAACCTGATGATAGAGTTGGAGTGCAGCTTAGAAGAGGACATCGTCCAAAAAGCTCCCATCGAGCTTTCTGCATACGTAAATTACAAAATGGCTCAGCAATTTGGTGATACCGGTCTTAAGACACAGCTAGATGTATATGATATGCGGGTCAAAGAGAGATTGGCAGAAGAACAACGTGCCAAGGCAAATCGGGTTTTGCGTGTCGAACCGCTGGTAGCTCCAATTCGGCCAGTTGACAAACCTGCCGACATCGAATGGCGTGAATTATACGTGGATAAAACCCAGCAACGCGTTTTAGTGATCGCCCGCGACTGTGTGGCTATGATGCCCTACCATGAAGAGATGGAATATATCACCTGGGAGGATTGCACTCTGCGCAGCTGGCTGAACGGAGAGTTCTTCAACAGCATCCTTCCGGAAGCAATAAAGCGGCGGGTAATCGAAGTCGAGAACCAGAACCCGGACTCACGGTGGAGCGTTACAGGCGGCAGACCAACATGGGACAAGGTATTCTTGCTGTCAACCGACGAAGCACACGAATACTTCGCAAGCGACTACGACCGCATCGCTACCTTTCATGGATCGGTCGCTTGGTGGTGGCTTCGCTTGCCTGGCAACGACGCCAACTACGCGGCGACCGTCGACATCGACGGCTACGTCGGCGGGGACGGCAACGTAGCCGGCCAGCTCGGTGTCCGTCCTGCTTTATGGCTGAGTCTGTAATCTGAAATCTTTGAATCTACCAGCCAAGTGAGCGTTAGGTTACACACATTGAGCTTCAAGAAAAGACTTAAGAAGGTATAACAAAGTGTTTTTGAGACTAGCTTTTGTCAAACCTCACTATTTATGGTGAGGTTTTGACATGACACATTTCGATGTCATTCCTATACAAACCGGAACTACCAAAGAGCATATGAATTTAGTGACGAACAACGCAAGATGAAATTCTATGGTTACGACCGTCAAGCCAAAGAAAACAACAGCTTATTAACAGTAGCGAAGCATATCAAACGAATTAGACAGTTTGGCTGAAATTAACTGCTTTTTCGATATCGAGATTTCTACAGCTGGTATTTGTAAAGCTTCGACGTTGAATACAAGCGTGCATTGGTTATAACGTTATAACTATAAACTGTGTAGCTAGTATTCCTTTCAATGAATAGCTCGGAACTACTCCTTTGGTGAGCAGCACGCTACGCAGATGGCTGAACAGAGAGTTCACGATAACATCCTCCCTAAAATGTTCAAACAAAGTATAAGCGAGTGGAAAATTCCCAGTCACGACTAGGTCTCTTTGCTATAGATTAAATAAGCATTATAGTACATCACCAGTGGTTCAGAACGAATCACTGGTGATCGCAATAGGTGGTTGGGTTGTGCGTTTTGTTTCTATTAGTATAGCAATATGCTTAATGAAGCCTGTTATTACCCAGAGTAGGTAAATAGATGAAAAAAAAGCGGAGTGAGCACAAGCTCTGACTAAAATAGTATATACTGCCGTATAGACATCGAAATCAAGATAGGGAGAACGAGATGAATACCATTAGCACTCTTTCTAAGTGGGGCAACGGACAAGGCATCCGAATACCAAAAGCCATCTGCGAGCAGATCGGTGCATCGATTGGCGATGCAGTTGATATCAGAGTCGATCATGATAATACTCTGATTCTTGTCTTTCCAAAGACAAAGTACCAGCGGCGTAAGAAAAGCACAATAGACGATCTGCTCAAGAACCAAAACAGCGACTTCACATCGGATGATCCTTGGGGAGACGACATCGGAGCCGAGGTAGTCGAGTGAGCATGATATTTGAGCAAGGCGAGTTTGTCGAGTTGGATTTCAACCCCTCTGTTGGCCACGAACCAATAAAGCGCCGCCCAGCTTTAGTAGTTAGTTCGAGCAGGCTCAACTCTGTCATATCAAGCTTAACGGTTGTATGCCCGATCACCTCTACTGACAACAAGCATCCACTTCATATACGTCTCACTGAGGATGAGAAGGTCGATGGCTTCGTCTGTGTCGAACAACTGAGGTCGGTCGATATGGCGCGTAGAAATGCCAAGACCCTCGACGTTTATATTAAGCAGGAGACTATGTCGAAAGTGCTCGAGTATATAGGAGCTGTATTTGAAATCTGAGTGCATACCAATCAATACAGTTCTTCGCCTAGTATGTTAGTTTGAACAAAGAACTGCTTGATATGTCAAAGCAATGGTCTTCTATACATTTTGACTTATTCCAATTCGTAGATATCTCTTCGGTGACCTATAGCCAACACTAGTACTAGTATCCTGTCGTCGTCGATTTCACAGATGATACGATAATCCCCGACCCGATAACGCCACTCGCCGGCACGATCGCCAGTTAGACCTTTTTCATGGCTACGCGGATCAGCGCAGCCCTCCAGGTTTTTCCCAATCCATGATAGGATTAGCCTACGGCTAAAAGGGTCAAGCTTTTGGATTGTCTTGTCTGCTCGTTTTGTGTAGACGACTTTATAGGCTTTCATTGTCATCGCTGTATCTATGCATCATTTCATCATGCGAGAACGTAACCGGGTCTGATAAATACTCCTCTTTCGCCTGTTTAAACAAAGCAAGATCGTACTCCTCCTCAATCAAGTCGAGGATAGCCAGACGTATCACATCCGATACTGAGCGGCGTTGCGCTTTCGCATGGCTCTTTATTAGCTGAAGTTCCTCTTCAGTGAGTCTGATAGTGGCTGAGGGCATATTATTTCCTCCCAATACAATGTACATAGAGTATGTACATTGTAAACTAGAGGATTTTATCATCTATTAAAAAATTCCAATTTTCATATCCACACGTTTTACGTTCCACATGATCACCACGGCCAAGATGCTTGCTGAAAACCGGGCGAGTATGAACGCAAGTCAAGCCGCACCCGCGCCCCTAGCAGCCCACGCAGCGCCGCCCGATGGAATTTTGCATACCTATGCAGTTTTAATGGAATTAGAACAGATATTATGCAACATACTACGCTGGTACGATCAGGGCGGCGGGTCGATCTGTATCTCGATGTGGGCGACCAACCCGCTGGTGGTGCTGGCTTTCACGACCAGCACGCCGTACTTGTCGCCGTGTTCCTTTTATAGGGATAAAATCGATCTCCCAGTGATTCGAACCAACTTGCGCGACTGGGCCAGGCCAGCTGCCGGGAATCGCCGGGCGGAGCGCAACCAAAAAACGCGTCCTCATCCCCATAGACTTAGGTACAATGCGGCTAAGGCGATTTCAAGGAGGCGTGATGCTCGTACACATAGTCTATTGCCATCCCAGCGAAGACTCGCTGACTGCACAGGTGCGCGACGCGTTCATTCGGGGCCTGGATGCCGCCGGTGTGAGCCACACCATCAGCGATCTGTACAAGCAGGGCTTCAGCACCGATATGACCGAGCGGGAGTATCTGCGCGACGCCTACTACAACCTGATGCCGCCGCTGGCTGACGACGTAATCCGCGAGCAAGCCCTGATCAACGCCGCCGACTCCCTCGTCTTCATCTACCCGCTATTCTGGACGGAGGCGCCAGCCAAGCTGGTCGGCTGGTTTGACCGGGTCTGGAGCTATGGCTTCGCCTACGGCCAAGACGAGCTGCTGGAACTGACGACAAGGCTCTCGCCCGGGCAAGCCGAAAAGCTCGGGCTGAATGTCGTACCCATGAAACGGCTCGACCGGGCGCTGTTCATTGTCATTGCCGGCAATACCGCCGAGACCCTGGAGGAGCAAGGAAGGCTTACAGCTATGCGAACCGTCATGCTAGAGGACCGCATCTATGACCGGGCGGCGGTAAAGGAGCTGGTCTTGCTGGGCGGGACCGAGCGCAATACACCAGAGCAGCGCGAGCGCATGGCTGTGTTGCACTTGCAGTCCGCCTATGATCTGGGCACGAGTTTTAAATATGGATAAGGCTGGGCTGCAGCCGGCTTGCGGCTGTCATTTGCCCTGGTGCCGGGCTTATCCAAATGGCTCTATGTTAGATGACGCCTAGTCTGCTCCAGACTGCTGCGGCCGGTACCGATGAAAGTCCCGATGGTGTCAAAGACGTCTGTAGGGGTTCGGGAGCTTGTGCTTACTACTCAAAAGCGGAATATAATTCCGCTTTTGAGAGATAGAGGAATTGCGCAGCCCTTCCATCTTTAGTAAAAATCGTGCAGCCCTACTCCAACAACTTGCTGAAGCGGCTGAGCAAACAGCCAGTAATGCATTTTGCCGACACTGGGCTTTGCGCGCATCTTGCTGGCTGGAGCAGCGTCGAGGCTATTGAACTGGGAGCGATGAGCGGACAGCTATTCGAGACTTATGCATTTGGCGAGATATATAAAAGCCACGTCAACTCCGGTCGCAGACCCTTTTTATACTGCTTTCGAACTAACGATAAAGAAAAGATAGATTTATTACTGGAGCAAAACGGAGCCGTCTTTCCGATAGAGATCAAAAAGACAGCATCACCAATGCCCCGTGATACTAAGAGCTTCACAGCGCTAGGCCCTGTTTCTACCGACAACGTGCCAGACGAACTTAGGTCATTGAAAAGAGAGATCGGAACCAGCTGTGTCGTCTGCATGGCTGGCGACACTTACCCGATAGGCGAACAAACCTGGGCATTTCCCGTCTGGGCTATTTGATTTGGCGCTAATTTCAAACAAACTTCAAACAAACATGCTTAGATGTAGCTGACCGGAATCGCTCTCACACCTTCGCGCAGGGTCAGGGGTTTGTCATACATGCAGATAATCGCACCCTCCCCCCTAGCTCCAGTCCCGACCTTGTCCAGCACGTCAAAAGCCGTCGCCATGCCTTGCTTGGGGTTTGCGGTCATCTTTATCTCTATGGGATGATACAGGCCATTCTCCTCAATAATCAGATCAATCTCGGCTTCGATGCTAGAGGCTTCGCCGTTATTTTTACGCCGCAGCCGGTCTTTGCCCCTGTACCAAGTGACGTGCATGCGATAGTCCAGCCCCTCGTTGGCGAAAGACTTCAGGATCTCGCTCACAACAAAGGTCTCAAACAGGCTGCCGGCCATGGCACCGCTTCTAGCCACTTCTGGACTGCTCCATCGGGTCAGGTAGCAAGCCAGCCCGGTGTCTCTAAAATACAGTTTGGGCGTGCGAATTGCCCTGTTCAACGCGGAGTTAGTAAATGGCTGCAAGATAAACACAAGCCCCGTCGCCTCCATGATCGAAACCCAGCTTTTGACGGTGCCTAAGCTGATCTCCAGCTCGTTGGCGATGTTTTGATAGTTCAGCAGCTGCGCGGTTCTCGCTGCCAGCACTGTTAAAAACTGAGTGAACTTCATTTGGTCCTTGACCATGGCTAACTGGTTGACGTCACGCTCAAGATAAGTCCTGACATAAGATGAGTAAAACTGGCTCCAGTCCATGCCGTCGTTTCGCATCTGGGGGTATCCGCCGCGATGAATGACTGTCCAGATGTCCTCGCTGAAGCGTGCCTGCTCCTCCCGTTCCTGGATGTAGCGCCCAGTGGGAACGAAATGCATGTTGTAATCGACGCCTTGGATCTCCCTCAAAGAGAGCGGCGACAGCTCAAGTATGCCAATGCGGCCAGCTAGCGACTCGGACACGTCTTTCATCAGATTGAATTGCTGGGAGCCGGCTAGCAAGTACTGCCCTCTGGCGTCGCTAGAGTCGCAGGCCATTTTAATATAGGGGAGAAGATCGGGCGCATACTGGATCTCATCAATCAACAGCGGTGGCCGGTTGTCTGCCATGAAAAGCCCAGGTTCGGTTTTTGCCTGAGCGAGCATCAGCGGATCATCGAATGTGACATAGCTGTAATCGCTGAAGAGATGACCGAGCAGCGTCGATTTGCCGACTTGCCGAGAGCCTGTGAGCAACAGCGCTTTGAACGCTTGTGCCGCCCCAAGCACAACTGGCTCGATGCTTCTAGTTATGTAGTCCATTGCCAGGCTCCAATCTATAACCAATGGTTTGCGCCAAATACGCATTTACATTGTAACATAGTCGCATCAATAACAGTGTCGCAATGGCGAGTCTGGCATTTCTCATCCGATAACTTAACAGCACACTCCAAGGGTATGCGCTTGGGCTCAATATGCTCAATTCTTCTAATTGCTTCAGCACACGCTGCCAACTGGCATTGTTGTCTCCGAGAAGAGCATGCCTCGGTTTATCCACATATACAAACCACGCAGGTTAATACTAAGCCCACGAACAGAAGTGACGTTTTTGATACTGCTTCGTAATGACTAAACAGGCAGATCTTGTTCGATCATCGTCCAGTGGCCCAAAAATCCTCGAGGATTCTTGGGCCAGCTGACAGGGGCCAGCGCGGCCTAGTCGGGGCTACTGCTTTAATGGGCAGTCATCTTTCCGTATATGGAATCAGGGGGGACAGGGAGGATGGTCTGCTTTATCCTCTTGTGCAACCAAAACATAGGTAAGTGTTTTATCTCAGGACATAGGTAAGTCGCTGACACTTACGGGTAAGTCTTTACTTCATCAATTGTATAGCATCTGTGGGCTTGACACTCTCCAATCTGGTCTCCAATACGGCGATCGAAAACTCGCCCAGCCATATTGTGTATTCGGTTTCTTCGATCTGTTGTACTCCAACTGTTAGGCCACGCAGTGCAGTTGAAAGAAAGTGTCTTTTCTTCGACAATTTGATGCATCCTCTGTTGCTGACCCTTCTGGTCTCGAAGCCCAGTGGGTAAGCCCACTCAAAGTCATCTCCTTCATAGGTTCTTGAAGAAGGTGTATATATCTCAGATGGAGCCCTCATGCCTAAAGCCTCATGAGGGCGCACGGTGTTGTACTCTTCGACCCACAAATCAAGGGCAGCCTGGTTTGCAGATGTGCCTCCGGGTGTCTTTCCTTGGATCTCTCGTTTTATGTCTCCGTGCATACGTTCGTGGGATCCGTTTTGGTACGGGCTCCCAGGGCTTATCCTGTCTGGCACTATCCCCAGATACATGAACCATGCGCTAAACGACGTAAGGCCCAAAAGCCCTTTGCTTGCCGCGAAAGGCGAGCCGTTGTCGCTTCTTGTTGCCAGCGGAAGGCCAAACAGGTAAAACAGGGCCTTGGACTCCTCTTTTACGGTTTCAGCCGTAGTTTGCTCCATCAGGCGGACATCAAAGGATGTTTCTGCTGAACAGGTCTCTTTCTGTAAAGGGCAAGCACTTCTGCTTGTCTAAATACCACCAGCCCTTGAAATCGGTTGCCCAAACATCATTGAGCTCATTTGCCGGTATCTGGTTGCGCGTCAGCGAAGAGCCGCCATCGGCTGTTCTTACCTTTCGCCTTGTGACAAGGTCTGCCTCATCCAACACCCTGTTGATGCTGCTGATAGAAGGTTGATTTGATCTGGGATAGGCTTTCTGGAAAAGCACGGCGATCTTTTTCGCTCCCCAGCTTGGGTGAGCTTCCTTTATTTTGATAATCCCAATCACTGCATCCTCATCCAGCCTGTTCGGTGATCTGCGTGGAGCCTTGCTTAGATCCAAAAGCCCTGACATGCCGCTTTGCATGAATCGGTTTTTCCATTTATGGCCTGTTTTCTCTGAGAACCCATACCTGATACACAGAGACTTAAACGAGCCGGGACCGTTCATGTATTCGTAGATAAACTTCTCTCTTTGATCAATCACGCTGGCTTCCTTCCACGGCATACAGAAACCTTCTTTCCGAAGATATGTTTCTATAAATCCTACTGCCAGGACTTACCTATGTGTTGAGATGAACTTACCTATGTCCTAAGATCGGACATGCGCGCTTCATTGGCAGGAACGGGCGCGAGCTGAATGACGGTCTGGTCAAGATGAGCGTCTACTATGGGTTCTCCATAAATGTCACGAACTGCTTTGCGGGGAACGAGAAGGGCTTTGTAGAGTCTT
>WRNE01000055.1 GCA_009776725.1 Coriobacteriia bacterium | reverse complement strand
GAGCTGCATCCAGCTATTATCCTGGTGGGTGTACTGGCCGGGGGAGCGCTAGCTGGCGTACCCGGACTAATAGTGGCAATTCCTCTGCTAGCAGCAACTAAGAGCATCTTTGTCTACTTTTTTGAAAAGAACAGCGACCGAAGAATCAGCCACAAGGAGGGTGCTTTCTTTAGAAAAGCCCAAAAAAATGGGGAGAAGCCCACGAAAAAACCTACAATGTCAAATACAGTTTTCCCAGACACTTCATTAGACGAAAAGAGTGACTCATGAACAGTGCTGAACTCAGAGAAAAGTACCTGGCTTTCTTCGAATCGAAAGGCTGCCAGCGCTGGCCTTCCAGCTCGCTGGTCCCCGATGACCCGTCAATGCTCTTAACCAGCGCAGGGATGGTCCAGTTCAAACCGTGGTTCTTACAGCAAAAGCAGCTGGACGAGGCCTACATCGGCACTACTACCGCACAGAAATGCGTGCGTACTACAGACATCGATGTCATTGGCACTGATGCAAGGCATCTATCGTTCTTCGAAATGCTCGGTAATTTCTCATTCGGGGCTTATTTCAAAGAGGAGATGTGCTCTTGGGCCTTGGAGTTCAGCCTTGATGTCTTAGGCTTTGACTTTGAGCGTATTTACTTCACTGTCTTTACCGATGACGATGAGACATTTGCTATTTGGCAGTCACTCGGTGTCCCCGAAAGCCACATCTCGCGGCTTGGGGAGGACGATAACTTTTGGCGGGCAGGCCCGACAGGGCCATGTGGCCCTTGTAGCGAGCTTTACTACGATTTGGGCGAAGAGCTCGGTTGTGGGTCGCCAGATTGTGCCCCTGGCTGTGACTGTGACCGGTATATAGAATTCTGGAACTTGGTTTTCACCCAATATGACAGCCAAGAAGACGGAACGCTTGTCCCTCTCCCCAAGAAGAACATCGATACGGGGATGGGGCTTGAACGCACCTTGGTCGTTGTCAATGGCTTAAAAAGCGTCTTTGAGTCAGATGTGCTACGCGAGCTGATAGCCTACTGTGAACAGTTGTCAGGTTTGGCCTATGGGACAAACGAGCAAGACGATATAGCCATGAGGATTATCGCAGACCATGTCCGTTCCTGTGCTTTTTTGGTTGGCGACGGGGTTTTGCCTGGTAACGAAGGGCGTTCGTACGTGCTTCGACGCCTGCTTCGCCGGGCTGTGCGTTATGGGCACCTGATCGGCATCGAGCCGCCTTTTTTGCATAAGGCGGTGCCCTTAATCGTCAGTAAGATGGGGGATGTCTACCCGGAGGTCAAAGAGAACCAAACCTTGATCGAGCGTGTTGTGCTAGCCGAGGAAGAACGTTTTATGCAGACCCTCCGACTCGGTCAGACCTACCTTGACGAACAGCTGCAGTTGCTTTCGGCAAACGACACGCTTGATGGCAAGGTAGCTTTCGAATTGCACGACCGTTATGGCTTTCCTATCGATCTAACGATTGAGATTGCCACAGAGCAGGGTGTCTCAGTGGACCGTCAGACCTTCGATGAATATATGGAAGACCAGCGCCAGCGGGCCCGTGGAGCTGTAAAAGACGAGGCCTGGGCGAGCGTGGGAGGTATTTTTAGCGACCTGGCCCAGCAGTTCGGCCCCACCGAGTTCGTCGGTTACGACTATTCCGAGATAGACGCTATAGTACTAGCAATAATTATTGAAGAGGGCGGCTCTGTCTTTTTGGTTGACCAAGCCGAGGCGCATCAAGATGCGCAAATCATCCTTGACCGCAGTCCCTTCTATGCCGAAATGGGCGGACAGGTGGGCGACACGGGAAGCCTGGCCGTCAATGGCACAGAGGCCTTTATAGTAAGCGACACTCAAACGCATGAGCATATTCACGCCCACATTGGAAGGGCTCTGGCCAGGATAAAGGTCGGTGACCAGGTGCATGCAGCAATCGACCTTAAGCGCCGCCAGCGAATCGAGCGCAACCACACTGCCACCCATCTCCTCCATTACGCCCTTCGCCAAGTAGTGGGCGACCATGTCAAGCAAGCCGGCTCCCTGGTTGCTCCCGACCGGCTACGCTTTGATTTCACCCATTTTGAGCAGCTTAGCACTGACCAACTGGATGCTACGGAGACTTTGGCTAACCAGCTGATCATGGCGGACAGCGATGTGAGTGCTTCATATACCAGCCTTGAGGAGGCCCGTGCTGCAGGTGTGATAGCGCTTTTTGGGGAGAAGTACGAAGACGATGTCCGTGTGCTTTCAGCAGGAGAAGAGTCCCATGAGCTATGCGGTGGGACACATGTCAAACATACTGCGCAGATCGGGTTTTTGAAAATCGTCTATGAGGCTTCGGTCGGCTCTGCCCTACGCCGCATTGAAGCGGTGACCAGCTATGATGCCTTGGCGCAGGTCATGCAAACAGAACGGCAGCTGCGGGCAGCCTCGCTTGCTTTAAAGGCTCGGCCTGATGATTTGGTAGAGCGGATCGAGGCTTTGCAGGAGCGGGTAAAAGAGTTAGAGGTACAAAAAAGAGCCGGGCGCAAAGAAGAGCTTGCGGCTAGCGTTGCCGGGCTTATGAGAGACCGGCTTGTGAATTCGCCTTATGCAACAATCGTTACCCGGACGGACGGACTAGAAGCAGGCGAGATGCGTAGTCTTTGGGACCGTATCCGCGACCAATTAATGCTGGATAGCTATAACCAGGGCAAGGCTGTCTTGGTTATTGGCGGCAGCACTGACGAGGGAAGCCCTTTGTTGATAGCAGCAGGGACCGAAGCAGCCGTTAGCGCAGGTTTTAATGCCAACCAGCTGATTAAAGAGATCGCACCCCTGATCCAAGGGGGAGGCGGTGGGCGTCCCTCGATGGCCCAAGCTGGAGGCAGCCTTGCCAGCGGCTTAGACGAAGCATTGCAAAAAGCAAGGGAAATACTAAGCATCTAGGCCAATAGGCGAGGGAAGCTCGTAAAAAGACTATAAAGTTAAAAAACCGGCCCCTTTTAAAGGCGGCCGGTTTTAATAAGTTTAAAACTATAAATCAACAGTCTGGCGTGAAGCTGCTTATAAATCGAAGCGTACAGTGACTATTGACTCGGCGGCATAGCTCAATGCCACAGATCCGCCTTCTTTGCTAGACACAGAGCTGGCTCCGACAGTGGTTTCGACAGCAAGCTCGCCTAGGGCCCCACGGGCACGCGCCTCTAATTGGGCAGCAATGATCGATGCAGCTTTAGCAGCTTCTAAGGCATCGTCCAGCTCGTCGTAACGGACAGCGCCGCTAGGGGCATGGACGACATAGTACATGCCAGCGTTCCATGAGATGATCTTGGAGACTTCGACCCGCACAATGGCATGAATGTCAGCCCGCAGCGCACCTAGGGCGTTTGCTACCTCGGCATGCTCAGGGTATGCATAGTCAGTGCCTAGAGCACGGGCAACCTCGGGCAAGAAGATGTGTGTGGGAGCGCCAATGCCGACTAGTGTGGCTTTAGTGTCGAATTTATACCTGAACAGGTCGGCATCATCGTTGTTGCGAGTCTCCCAGCTGTTCTTGATGAGATACTCGGTTTGTGGGTCGAGCTTTGCGAATTTGCGCCCATGTTGCTGGGCGATAATGATACGCACCAAGTTCTCATACATCCGCCCTTGTACAAGCTCGTAAGCACGGTCTGCCAGAGCCTGGATGTTTTCAGTCGTCGCAGGCATCCAGAAACAATTGAGGATGTAGCGGGCAGCCAACATAGAGGCCTCAGTGTCGTATGCCGTGTATTCACCCTTAATATGCATAAAATCAGTCGGTGTTAGGCCGCAACGCATAACTATGCCTTCTTGTTCTAAGCGCTCGCTGCTGAGATTGTAAAGGTCGACGCCGATGACTTCCTCGATGGCGTCTAAGATGATCGGGCCGTCTTGCAAGGCGTCAATCAAAGCTAGCTCGTCATTATTGTAACGGCTACGGTCAGCAGGCTCTTTGACGAGATAGAAGAACTCGTGCAGCGGGAAATGGCTACGACGCTTGGAAAGCACAAGGTTGGACAGCATGGATTTTATGGCTTGGGGCCAGCGCACAGCAGCCACACAAAGCGGCATCACCCGGCGCTGCAGCAAGGCCAGCTGGTCGTCGACAATACGGATGTTGCTGTCTCCGCCCAAGGCAAATGTATCGACGTAAACGCCTTTTACATGCGTCTGCCAACCACCAATCATGATTCCCTCGTCTGCCATCACCGGCTGTTCGTTGTGTACCACCGAGACGTCAGTGGTAGTCCCTCCCATGTCGATGATGATGTAGTCGTCGGTGTCTGTGAAATTGCGGCCTGCTAGAACACTGGCTGCAGGGCCAGAGAGTATTGTCTCCACAGGACGGGCCAGTGACAGGTTGGCTGACATCAGCGAGCCGTCGGAGCGCACGATCATAATCGGGGCATTGCATTCCCGTTTTGAGAAGTCTTCCAATACAGCAGCAACAAACTCTTGGACGATCGGCAGCAAGCGGGCGTTTAGCAAGGCTGTTGCTCCACGCTCCAAGACATTGACCTGGCTGGAAAGGTCGTTAGCGCTGACAAAGGGGATTTCTAGTTCCTCTTGGACGAACTCACGGGTCCGTTTTTCGCAAGGGGCCCCATTGTTCATTGAATACAACTCAGCTGCCGCCAAGGCGTCAGCGTCACTGACCCAATCCTTTATCTCGGGCAAGACGATATCCCAGTCTGGCTGGTCGACGATCATCCCGTCTGCCGACCCGCGGGTATCAAAGCAGCGGACATTCTCTGTCTTTAATTCGTTATTGACTTCGTTTCCTAAACGGTCCATATAAGTCTCGTTTAGACCATAAATCACCAATTTTGCACGGCTGCCTTTATTTTCAACACAAGCATTTGTCGCCAATGTAGTAGAAAGAGAAATCAACTCGGCCTCATGGATAATCTCTGCAGGGAGGTTGTCTAGCGCCTCCCCAATGCCGATTGTCAGATTCTCGCGCGTCGTCAGCGCCTTACCCTTGGCTAGCACAGTAGCTGTGTCAAAGTCATAAGCGACTGCGTCAGTGTAGGTGCCACCAGTATCAATACCAATACCAATTCTCATATAGTCTCCCTATATATAGATTTCGCGATTGCGGTTGGACAACAGTGCACCATTCTATCTTATATGTGGATAAATGAGGGTCAATCTAGCAGTATTTAGTTACTAGGCTGATAGTTTTTTTTCAAGAATTCTCATAAATGGGTTTAAACACACAATTGATGAATGCTTCTTCTATGAATTTCTAGCATTTTTGTTTTTTACAGGAATTCAACACACATATATCACATTATCAACTATAATACTCGTGCAAGCCAGCAAACATGCTGGTTTGTTTTTTGCTCCCAAGTTTTCGTAATTACGAAATAAACGGCGATAGTGGAAACAGGAGGATCGCATGCAAAAAAAGAAGCGCAAGTTAATATCGTTTTTGATTACGGTGATGATGTTGGCAACGATGTCTGTGGTGTTGCCGGCTAAAGCCATAGCTGCTCCAACAATCAGCATTGATGTGGTCGATGAAGTGTTCAAGGGCTTGGACCCGGGAGTAAGCTATTTCATCTGGAACGACTCAACTACAGTCGATGACATTTATACCGCAGACGCTCAAGGACAGATTCCAGTCTATGAAAACATGATAGGACAGGACCTGACGTTTGCTGAAGAGATCCTTAACTCGCCGAGTGATGACATCGTAGAGATTCATGTGCCTGCCAGGATCACTACCCCCTCAAGTGCCGATATTGCTGTAACAGCTGAGACGGCTTACGGCGAAAACGATGGCACGATCACCATACCCGCCGCTCGAGTAGGCTACTGGCAAATCAAAGGCGGTAGCTTCACTGATTGGACCACATCGATCTCTGATGTCTGGGAAGATCTAGCACCGGGAACCTACCAAATACGGAGCCGGGCGCAGGTAATGACTGACCCACCTCCAGGAGTGTTTGCCAGCGACTCGACTCAAGTCGTGGTCGTTGCAGCTGAAGCGCCAGTAGTACCGGTATGTGTGAATGTCGATACCAGTGTCGAGTATGCGACCTTGCAAGAGGCTGTTCTAGCCGCTAGCTCAGGGCAGACGATTCTTTTGTTGACTAATATCGACGAGGACTGCACGATCAGCCTTTCTGCAGCAGAGCTGACAATTGACATGGATGGCTTTGATATCGCCTTAAACACCGGCTACATCACTCTAGGCAATGCAGCCACTATCACAATCGAAGGCGGCGGCAGCCTTTCTGCAAAATTCATCCTCGCTGATGGAGGAAGCGAAGCTGCCATTACAGCTGACACTATAAACGTGCAGCAGTCAATCGATGCCAGTGACAATTCAGTAGTAACGATAGTTGCAGATATCAATGCCTCCGAAAGCGCAGTAATAGCCTCAGGCGATTCTGAAGTATCAGTTGTCGGGAACATCATTGCTGGCTCTGACGGTGTCAATGCTGCTAATGGTGCAGAAATATCCATTCAAGGCAGCATTACAGCTGAAAATGTCGGCGTTGTAGCTGGCACCGGTGGCAGCGTCACTGTTACAGGAGATATCACAGCCGGCAGTAGCGGTGTCTATGCTACAAGCGACGATGGTGATGCTCCGACTGTAACAGTTGTCGGGAACATTCAGTCAGACTTCTTTGGAGTGGACGCAATAAGTGGTGCCATGGTCTTTGTGACAGGTGACATTGACGCTGTTTATATAGGCGTTTACGCCGACAGCGCAGCATTTGTCGACGTCACGGGAAATATCAATTCCAGTTACTCAGGTGTTGTCACCTATGACTTAGGCACACAAGTAAACCTCAGTGGCAATATCGTGATTGTGATCGATCCTAGCATGCTAGAAGGAGACCTACGCCAGCAAGCGGCGGTATATGCCCAAAGCGGTGCTGTAGTGTTCATGGACGGCAATATCTCGGTAACTGGTGACATCGGTACGGGAATCTGGGTATTTGGCGAAGGCCTGGTCGAGATTAACGGGAATATCGATGTTGTCGGCGACAAGGCCTATGGAGTGCTTGGCACAGGCGGGCCGGATACAAACGGCAGTGCTGTAATAAATGTCAACGGCGACATCAAGGCAGTGGGCTCAGGCTCAGTCGGTGTCTTGTCTGCATATGAGGCAAGGGTTACTGTGGAGAAGACCATAACTGCTGAAAAATACATTGTCTTAGTCGATGTTACCCAAGGCAACGTCGACGAGTGGATGGAATTCGTATACACAGCTGAGAATTATGACCCGACAACGCAAAAGGCCGGTTATCGCCAGTACAGCGGCGTTGAACCGGTTTCATATGTCTGGGTGAGGTACACACCAGAGGAAGGCACTACAATCACTACCCCTGCCACTGGTGACAGCCTTGGTGCGATAGCGGTATCCGTTTCTTCCTTGATCACTATCGTCGGTACGGCGACTCTAGTAGAGAGACGCAGACTGTCCACTAATGCTTGAATATGCTGACCCCCTTGTTCAAGCATAGATAACATCTAGTTTTAAGGCCCGGAGACGATCCGGGCCTTAAACTCTATATGCCTAGAAAAAGCCTTGCTTAAAACCTATATTATCGTGACGCCGATTTGGCGTAGGTCTTCCAGCGCACGCTCCCCGTCGCCTGCAGCCAGATCGACCGCCCGACAGCCTTCAGCAACCACTGTTGTGTCAAAACCAAGGGCAATAGCATCACGAGCTGTAGCTGCAACGCAATAATCAGTCGCCAAGCCAACTATGGTCACTGCCGACACGTTCTTCTCCACAAGAAAATCATAGAGTCCGGTAGAGGTTTTATGGTCGTTGTCGAAAAATCCAGAATAAGAGTCGATGTGTTTGTCTTGCCCTTTGGCAAAGACCCGGTCTATTAAGTCAAGCTGAAGCCCTGGGTGAAAATCCGCGCCCTTACTGCCCAAAACGCAGTGGTCTGGCCAAAAGACCTGGGTTATTCCGCCGAGTTCCCCGATTGTGCCAACCTCGACTTTTGCCTGCGAGGCAAAGCTTCCATGGTCTGGAGGGTGCAGGTCACGGGTGGCAACGACAATGTCTCCACTGCCGATGAACTGATAGGCAAGACGATTGGCCACATCGACGACCTCGTCAGCATCCGGGACGGCTAGTGCGCCCCCGTGGCAAAAGTCATTTTGGATGTCGACGAGGATCAATGCTTTTTTATGGTCCAGCTTGTTTGGCATAGTCATTTTTTCACCTTTATTCTACAAGGTACCTTAGTTTAGCATTTTGCTACTATAATATAAGCTGCTAGATAGCACGGTCTTTAAAACCATGGGTAAGAAGCTTACTCTTTCAAGACCGGCTTGGGCAAAGCCAAAAACAGACCAACGACAGAATATATGGAGGAAACATATGAGGGATTATTTTGGCAAGCAGATTAAAAAACTAGGATTCGGTCTGATGCGCTTACCGGTGCTCGGCACAGACGAACGGTCACCAATCGATATCGACCAGTTAAAGCAAATGGTCGACCTGTATCTGGAAAACGGCTACACCTACTTCGACTCCGCCTACAATTACCATGGGGGAATGAGCGAAGTTGCTTTTCGAGAAGCTGTCAGCAGCCGGTACCCGCGAGACGCGTTTCAGTTCACAACCAAGCTGCCGCTTCGCCGGCCTATGGATTTTGACGAGATGCGCGCTCTTACCAATGAGTCGCTAGAGCGCAGCGGGCTTGAGTACTTCGACCTTTATTTCATCCATGGCATCAGGCCGGACTCGATCGAAATGATCAACAACGCCCGCGGTTGGGACTACATCCAAGGCCTAAAACAAGAGGGGATCGCCAAAAATGTCGGTTTTTCATACCATGGCGATGCTGCCGGCCTAGCCCGGATCCTCGACGCCCGCCAAGCAGGCGATATCGATATTGTCCAGCTCCAAATCAATTACCTTGACTGGGAGAGCCCGCAGGTCCAATCGCGGCTTTGCTATGAGACCTGCGTCGAGCGGGGGATCGGCGTCATTGTCATGGAGCCGATCAAAGGCGGTTCGCTAGCCAACTTCGGCGGCGACATTGCCGACATCTTCAAAGCCGCTGACCCAGAGGCCTCCATTGCGAGCTGGGCCCTGCGCTTCGTCATGGAGCTGGAGGGGGTAGTCACCGTCCTGTCGGGCATGAGCGCGCTGAACCAAGTCGAAGACAACGTGCGTACCGCAAACTCCTACAAGCCCCTGACAGAAGCCGACCATGCCATGATCAAAGAAGTGATCACAGCGATCGACAGCGTGCCTTTGATCCAATGTACCGACTGCCGTTACTGCCTTGATGACTGTCCGGAAAACATCAATACCCCACGTATTATGGATGCTATGAACGACTACATCAAATACAACAACCTTCAAGGGGCCCGTCGCCAGTACGGCTTCGCGACAATGCCCGGGCCAGGAGGCGGCGCTCCGTATGGAAAGTCTTCCGACTGCACCGAGTGCGGGACATGCGAGAAAGTCTGCCCCCAGGAGCTAGAGATCATGGAAATTCACAAGCAGGCTGTAGCTTTGTTCGAGCAGTAGACTAATCATTATGGGGAGAAGACCATGCAGGTGCTTGGTCTTATCCCCATATAGCTTTTATTTGTCGGCACAGATACAAATGAATGGATAAAAAACGTCCGCGAGCAGCGGCTGGCGTTTGCTTAGCTTGGTTTGGAGGACAGATGATCGTAGCGACGGATCTGACAAAGGCATACGGAGCAGTGCTAGCAAATGATCATATTAACTTGCAAGTTAACCCGGGGGAGATCACAGTGCTGCTGGGGCCGAACGGGGCTGGTAAGTCAAGCCTGATCAAGTGTGTCTGCGGCTTGTTGCGTTTTACCGGCATGGTGTCGATCGATGGCTTTGACTGCCGCTCGCTAGAGGCAAAAAGAAGGCTGGCCTATGTGCCCGAGCTACCAGCTCCCTATCCGATGCTGACTGTTGACGAGCATATGGAGTTTATCGCTAGGGCATACCGCCTAGAGAATTGGCGTGAGAGGGCTGATGATTTGTTATGGCGGTTCGAGCTGACTGACTTGAAGAAGAAACTTGGAAAAGAACTGTCCAAAGGCATGCAGCAAAAAGTCAGTATTTGCACAGCCTTGCTGCCAGACCCGACGACTTTGGTTTTAGACGAGCCTTTGGTAGGGCTTGACCCGCATGCTATTCGAGAGCTGAAGAGCATACTGCTTGAGTTACGTGCTGCCGGCCGTACAATCCTGCTCAGCACGCACATCATCGAGTCGGTCGAAGAAAGCTGGGATGTGACTTTCATCATGATAAACGGCAAGATCGTGTACGAGGTCCGCCGCGGGGCTGGAAAGTTGGAGGATATTTACTTTGCTATCACTGAGGGCAGCAACGCCAACAGCCCAGCTGCTCCAACGGTCGCATCGTGAATAAATGGCTAGCACCCGGCTTGTGTGCTTGTTGACATAGNCGTTTTTTAAACCACTGGGACAGGGATGAGAAATGGGCAGTCTATTTTATATTATTGGCAAAAGCGTGAAAAACCGCCTCTTCGACTTGCCCAATCAGCCTGCCAAAATGATCTCTTATATCATCGCCGGGTTCTTTCTAGTCTTTTTCATGTTAATCAACGCCTTGATGGCCCTAACATCGGAGCAGTTGTTTGATATCATCTACTTGAAAGGAATATTCTTTTTCATCTGCCTGATAATCTATGCGCCTGCTATGTATTCAAGCCTGTCACGGGGCAGTGCCCTTTTTTCAATGGAGGATGTCAACTATGTGTTTGTCTCCCCAATCAATGCTAGCACTGTCTTGCTCTATGGAATAGCCAACACTACAAAAACCATCGCTATGACCAGCATGCTCGTCTTGAGCCANGCGATGAATTTGCGCTTATTCGGCATCGGTTTTAGTGGTATGGCNTTAATNATATTTGGCTTCATTTTGACTTCCNTGGTTATGCAATTGCTAAGCCTTTTGATATACAGCCTGACGAACGGTCGAAAGGGCCGAAAACGCTTGGCTGGATTATTGGCTGTTTTAATCTNTCTTCCTATGGCGGCCTTGGCTGTCTACCATTGGCAATATGCCGAAGGCGACTTGCTATATGTATTAAGGCTTGTCTTGGACTCCCCTGTTTTTATGTTCACGCCGATTGTCGGGTGGGCAGTATCGGGGCTTGTAGCACTGGCCACAGGCGA
>WRNE01000054.1 GCA_009776725.1 Coriobacteriia bacterium | reverse complement strand
AAAGCCATTCGACCTCTTGACGCATGGATGAGGGATACCATACGCTTTTGACAACCAAAAAGCCTAAAAATGGGGCTTTTTGGTTGTCAAAAGCGTATGGTATCCCTCATTTTCACAAAAATGAGCATTTTATGACGTGGCTTTTTATTGTNTAACCACCNTATACATTGAGAGCTTTTGGAGAGTGTCGGATNAGCTGGCTTATAGAAAAATCGATCTTGGCAAAGATAAAGAGGTCCTATTGTCAGCCGACTAGCCATTGTGTTCTTGGCTAGGAGAAACAGCGACTAGCCATGTTTGGTTGATAGTTGTTGTTGTGTCGGCGCTTTGCTTTTTAGAGTTCTTCAGAAAGGCATTCTCTAACTTTGCCGATGAAGTGTAATTAAATCAATTGTTAGTCATGAGCCTGATAGTCAGCAAACTGTTTATGCTAGTTGAACCAAGTAAATAACTGCACATTACTATCGACTTAGTTAAGCATTAATTGGTATGCAATTTTGATTGCTTATAATCACCCACAGTGCCGCAACTTCAGATACAGTAAGGCGTAGATTTTATACTGAAAAATGTTATACAAACAGCTCTGAGTTAAAAAACTCTTCCAATGAGACTTCAAGTCCATTGATGATTTTTGCTAGATTGATTATTGAGACATTTCGTTTGCCTGTCTCGACTTCTGCGAAATAAGTCCTTGCCATACCGATTTTGTGAGCGAAACTCTCTTGGCTCAAGTTAGTAGCTGCCCGGAGCTCTTTGATTCTGACCCCAATCAATTTTGGTATGTTGTCTAATATCATGCAGGCAAACCTCCTACCTACATGATTATTTTTGTCACTTAAAACACAACACGATATANGTGACAATTTTGTGATATAGTTCATTTAGCAACAATTAAAAGCACGAGCTTTCTTGCTGTATAGGGAGAGCTGATAAAGGAGGAGGGAATGTCTAAGTCAAAGGCGTGTATTTCGTGCTGTATAAGTATCATATTCTTTATTAATTTATGTGTTATTGGTTGCAGTTCCAATGTTGAAACTAATGCTATATCAACAGTGAAAGTTTCGGAAATCACTGGCTTATTCTATGAGACGAAAGAGGAGTCTGGGCTGACAATACCAGAAAAACAGTACTCCGGGTATGTAATTGTAGTAGGAAACACTGCAAATGAGCCTGTCCCATCAGTTAGTCAAGAAGTCATACCCTATTTAAATTCGATCTTCCTGTTTGATGGTATTAGTACAAATACAACAAGACCAAAGCTTGTGTTGGTGTCAGCTGCAGGCTATTCTAATCATGAAGTATATGATATAGCTAGCTTAGAATTAAGTGATGCTATGGTTAATGGCAGTGAGNTACGCAACCAAAACATCTCAAAACAAAACATCGGAGTAATAAATGAGGTTATAGGTACTCCAGCAACTACCAGCCACCTTGATTTTTTTAGTGCGATGAAAGAGGGTGTGAAGTATTTATCAGGCATTGAGGGAAACAAATTAATGATTGTCATGGGTTCAGGTCTTAATGATGTAGGTTATCTAAACTTTGCATCATCACCGGATTTGATTAATCAAGATCCTAAGACTACTGCAAATTGGATTGTCTCAGACCCAAACTCTGGTGTTAGTAAAGAAACTTTGCTTGANTATGATGTCTACTTCTTTGGTCTTGGAAACACAGTTCAACCACAACCTGCCCTTGAGCTCGAAGGAGTGAATAGCTGCAATAATCTTTGGGAGGTTTACGATGAGCTTGCATGGGCTTTAGGCGCAAATAATGTATTTGTTGAAAAGACAACATACATAAACAGCGTCTCTCCAGAGACTAGTTACATTGTTAACCCTGTACTTTTTTATGAAGACTCTCCGATAGATTGGAATACAGGATGTGATCAAAGAACAGTTATCGATATGCATTTCACAGAAGGCTCACTGACTTTTCCTCCGGACAGTTGGATACCTGAAGACAAGAAAGCAGCTATTGAAGCACTCCGACCAACAGCTGACGATATAAATGCAAACGATAATATTCAAGTAACAATCATTGGATATTCAGCAAGCACTGCGAAACGGTTGGAGCTCGATACATCGGAACTAACAACTAAGAGAGCACAAACAGTATATAATATACTAGTAAATGATCTCGGAGTTGATCCTTCGAAGATCGTTGAGGTGAGGGGTGCAGGTACAGGACATTTTGTCGACGAGTTCCCTAATGGAGTATACGATAACAGTATTGCAGCCATGAACCGCGTTGTTGTTGTCACCGGAACGGTGGGGCAGACAAATGACTGACGACTCATATAAAAAATATGATACAGCAGAGGTGTATATAGAAAGGTTCGATTTATGTCCTTTAGCAGGAGATTTTATTAAAGAATACCTAAAGACGAATATTAATATTATTGATGGATTGTCACCTATTGAAACCATCATTAGACGGTGGGACAGTGCGTTAGCAACAATATACTCTGAGGTAAACGATGTTTTAATTTCTGAGACAGAGTTGGAGCTACTTGCTTTCAATATAAAAGAATTTGAAACTGCCAATGGCCTAGAACGAACCAAGGGAGATAAATCAGTTCTATATTGGTGCGCAAGGTGCATTCGTGAGCAAGATGAAAAGCTTGTGTTGATCATTCGAATGATGTCATCTATCAATACAGCAAAAAGGCTATTTGAGTCAATGCTACCAAGACTCAATGAATATCTACCAGTTTTAAACTCGGAAATTGAAAGCTGGCATACGGGCTTTGATAACAACAACAATAGAGACATCCAAATAATAACCATTGAAAATGGACTAACAATATTTATAAAAATAAATGAAGATAACAATCATTGGAAGTCTCTTAAAGAGAAAGCAGAAGCGAAGAAAGAAGAGATTGAGCATTTAAAACATATAAACGAAGCAAGCATATAGAAAGGNTAGGCAATGGATACAAGCATGCAAACAAGCAATTCCGAAATTCAAGATGACTATAGCAAGGTGTTCAGGCAGGAGAGTTTTAATATTTTCAAATGCCTAAAAAGCCTTAACTCATTCGAGCCTATAANTAAAATGCATGAAGCTGCAATTAATGATATTAACCAGGCTCCTGAACAAGCAGCAAGACAAGAAGAGGTTGTTAGTATTATTCGTGGCAATTACTTTACAGCTCTAAAGAATATGTACACAGAGATCCATGCGGCATTTCAATGGGGATACAATGAAATTGCTAACCATGTTCAACAACAAATAAATAGAACGAACAAGCTTGCTGAATCGTATAACGATATTCTTAGAAAGTACATCGATGTAACAGACCAGTACAATGATGCTAAAAGGAATTATAGTAAAAACCCTAAAGATATCAACGTAGTTCATATCGATGAGAGGCTAGCAGTTAAAATAGACGATAATATAGTGCCAAACGTTGATAGTTTATGGAGCCTTGCTAATACCAATGAAGTCGTAGGCAATGATTCAGGTGATTTATCTCAAAATGATGATCAGACATTGGATGAACATCAACCCTATAGGATACCGAGTGAGATTGAATATCTTCAGCGTGACGAGCTGGTCGGATCCGTGTTGAAGAGCTACTTCAGAGTTCAAGCGTGTTTTGCATTAGCNATAACTGTTATATTAATAACCGTAGATGCGTTCTTTCTAATGCCAGCAATTGCGTTTTTAACGAATTATCCAGCTAACAGTGTTTTTATCCCTACACTAGCTGCGACAATTGTACTTGCTGCGATTATGTTTATTGGTGGCTCTTTATATAGCGATAATAAAAACCGATCGGCTTTTGTGATATTTTTCATATGGGTGGTGATCGGAATCGCTCTGTTCTTTGTTCGAACACAGTATTTTTTTGCACAGGCTTATATAGTCAATGAGGTAGTCGCGTCTTCATTACTCTTTATATTTATTTATGTGCTTGACGGTGTTCTTGCTTCGTGGTCTGGCTTCGAGTTACAAAACAAACAGAGAAAAGACTATAAAAAAGCTGAAACAGATCTATATGCGATAAAAAAACAACTCGAACAAAGCAAGATCGAATATGAAGAATCTTTGAAAGTGCCAGAGCTCAACCTGCGTGAAACTGATATTTTGGATAGAAAGTTTGAGTTGTCGGTTCCATTTAACCCTTTAGTCGACTCTACTATTGTTGCGTTAAATACTGACAATTTTGAGCGTCTATTCGTTAGCCCAGAGCTGCAAGAATTCGATTACATGCTAATAAAGTCCGGGGTACCCATTGAATATGTCCATCCTAACGATAGTCGTTTAAATAATGCTGAGCTTGTAGCAATCAGCTGACGAACATATACAGACAATATAAACAGCAACTCATTATTATGATAACAAGAGAATTCGGTTCTTTTAGTAAAAAGCAAAATACGGATATGGAGGGTATATGGCAGTAAGATGCGATTATTGTAAGGGCACAGGCGTCTGTCCTTATTGTGATGGAACAGGCCGTATAAAATCAAACCCACATCCGTCACCACGAAATGTCATAGGAGATGGGTCGGGCACATCGAAGTGTATCGAATGCGATGGTTCTGGCAAATGTGTGGAATGCAGTGGGAAAGGAAGCAAATAATAGCAGTCACTCAGTTGCATGGAATGTGGGTTTGCTGCTCTGATCAGTTGCTTGATAAACACAAACAAAGGTTCTAGCTCAATAGTTGAGATAGCTTTGCGTGGCTTGATGCAAACGCTTGATACCCTTGACCAAAAAGTAGCATTGGATTGTGTAGGAGATGCTTGCTTNTTTATCGTTGAGAATTGCACCAAAGTTGCCGTTTGTTATCAAGCAAGATAGCCAAGCACCGCTGAGCATTTTTTGATTATGTGAGCCTTACCAGGTCAAAGGCGAACAAACCGGTAATAGTTATTCATTCAGACAAATGCATACTGGTCATTTTTAGTGAACTTGACCTCGCAGGCTGGGGGCAACCCAATATGCTGTTTCCTGTATAAAGCTAGTCTTAAGGGATGGTTTTCAGGTACAATACAAGCACATGAGTTTATACGAGTACTCCTTACCGTAGCATAAACATAGCAGGAGGAAATTTGAGTGCGAAAAAGTCCGGTAGCTCCGGCAATGCCAAAAGCAACGCAGCAAAAACCACAAAAGCCACTGCTCAAGCCAATAAGTCTGGTTCGGCAAAGGCGGGATCAGCGAAGTCTGGTGCTGCCAAAAACAGCGCCAATAAAGCCAGCTCGACAAAAAAGCAAGAGATCCTGACCAACGACATCCGGTTCGAGGTGTTCGGAATCTTGTTGATCATATCGGCGATCGCACTGTTTATTGCGGTAGTTGCTCCAGGTGAGGCCTTGATAGCAGGAGCTATATCCTTGCTTTGTCGTATGCTGTTCGGAGTCGGGGCTTTGATCATGCCTTTTTTGCTAGCTGCTTGGGGCACCAGCTTTTTTCTCCACGAGCAGTTAGCCAGCTCCCGTTTGCGGCTTCTGATCGGGGTGTCTGTGATTTTTGTAGGAGCCCTGACTTTGATCGCCGTCAACACTACCGGTGCCAGCACTGACCCTGAACGGGTGTTTATTACCGAGAACCTGATCAGCCATGGCGGCTATGTCGGGGGAGCGTTCGCTTGGCTGATGCTTAAGCTATTAGGCTATGCCATATCCATGGTGGTCAGCGTCGGTGCGATTATCATCGGTGCCGTGCTGATCGGCTTTTCCATGGTGTCTTTGGCAGAGCGTCTAAACAAGCTTTTTGTACGTGGGCAGGAAAGCTACGAAACCGCAGGCGCAAGTGCCTACGATTTGGGAGAAGAACAGCCACGGGGCAGGGCAGGCAAACGCGGAGCAGCCAAGGCAGATGACCAGCAGGGTTTTGCGCTGATGACTCCGACTGCGCGGATTGCAGCTGAGGAGAGCGCAAGGCTGGCAGCAGAAGAGGCCGAACAGTTGCATGCTCAAGGCAAAGCACAATCACGTGTGCAACCAATATCCTTGGCTAATGCCAGGGCTCAAATAAACACGCAGGCAGGGGCACGGTCAAAGTACCAAGATCAGTCCCAGGTACTAACAACCGTCCTTCCCCAGAGCCCTGCGGCCAGTCAAGGCCCAAGCTCATGGGAGAACTACATTGACGATGAGTTCGGCACTTTTGACTCTGATGACAATCAATTCCAAGATGAAACCAATTATGGAGGAAGAGGCCTCATTGCAGACCCAGACCTTGGCATGACCCGACGGATCCAAGGCAGGGAGCAGCTATTTGATGAAGGACAAATACTGCGCGCAACAAAAGCCGCCTCAATTACCGAGGCGGCTGACGAGGCAGCTGTCAAGGCTGAAGCCGAAAGGCCTGAGCCAACGCCAATTGACCAAGACAGCGTTTCGCATCTTGAAAATATCGCAACTGGCCAACAGTACGAACTGCCCAATATGGGCCTGTTAAAGGTGTCGCGGCCAAAAACCGCCTCCAAGTCCGGTGAGGCAGAGCTCAGGTCTGTCGCAGCCGAGCTGCAGGCAACCTTGCAACAATTCCAGGTCGATGCCCAAGTAGTCGGTTGGACAGCCGGCCCCACCGTCACCCTCTTCAAGCTTGCGCTGGGCGAGGGGGTAAGGGTCGCCCGCATCACGTCGCTTGCCGACGACATCGCGCTAGCCCTGGCNGCCAGCTCCGTCAGGGTCTTCTCCCCAATACCTGGTACCTCGTTGGTAGGGGTCGAAGTGCCAAACTCCGANCGGTCGATCGTTTTGCTCGGCGATGTGCTGCCAGCCGCTCCTGAGGGGGCNTTGCAGGTCGCTGTTGGCAAAGACGTCGAAGGGACCAATATCGTTGCCAACGTCTCGAGCATGCCGCATTTGTTGATCGGCGGTACAACCGGCTCGGGCAAGTCGGTTGCCATCAACTCGATGATTATGAGCATGCTGATGCGCACGACCCCGGCCGAGGTGCAAATGATCCTCATCGACCCGAAGATGGTCGAACTGACGCGTTACAACGATATCCCGCACCTTTATGTGCCGGTTGTCACAGACGCGGCGAAGGCTGCATCAGCGCTGAACTGGGCTGTCCACGAGATGGAAGAGCGGCTGAAGATTTTCATGGAAGCCGGCGTGAAGAACATTGCGGCTTACAACGAATACGCCAAAAAGGCCCGCGAAGTCGCCATTCGGCAGGCTGAGAAGGCTTTGATTAAGGCTCGGGAGAAGACCGCAGCAGCGGCTGCTGAGGCTGAGGCTGCATTAGCCGAGCTCGGCCAAGCCGGCACGGCAGTTGCAAGCGAGGACGGTGCGGATCCCTTCGACATGGCCAGCGAGCTGCCAATAGAGGACTGGAGCGACGAGGACTGGAGCGACGAGGACTGGGACCTTGAGGACGACGCAGGCTACTTAGGCCGAAGCGAACAGGCAGCGTCCGAAAGCGAGGCTGAGCAAAAAGAGCCTGAACTGGAGCTNCCTGANGACCTGCCAAAGGAGCTGCCGTTGTTTGTGATCGTGATCGACGAGTTGGCAGACTTGATGATCGTCGCAGGTAAAGACGTGGAATCGTCAGTAACAAGGCTCTCCCAGCTGGCCCGTGCGGCAGGCATGCATCTGATCATTGCCACCCAGCGTCCATCGACAAACGTTATAACCGGCGTCATCAAGGCAAACATTGTCAACCGCATAGCCTTCAATGTCGGCAGTGGGATCGACTCGCGTGTCATCCTGGACTCGACCGGAGCCGAGACACTGTTAGGGAACGGCGACATGCTCTTCTCCAAACCCGAGCTAGGCAAGCCGGTCCGTATTCAGGGATGCTATGTCACCGAAGCCGAGATCAACGATGTCACCAACCATTGGCGAGGCCAGGCCAAGCCTTCCTACCATGAGGAGATATTGATGACGGCTGTGAGCGGAACGTCCGCCTACCCGGCAGCAGGGTTTTTCGGAGGGGCAGACAGTGACGACCCTCTCGTTTGGGATGCGGCTGATATCGTGGTGACCACCCAAATGGGGTCGACTTCGACTTTGCAGCGCAGGTTGAAGGTGGGCTACGCTCGAGCAGGCCGGATAATGGACAATCTGGAGCAGAAGGGCATAGTCGGGCCTGCCAACGGTTCGAAGCCCCGTGAGGTCTTGGTTGACGACGTGCTTGACTTGGAGTCTATCCGGGTTCTAGAGACACGGTAGCCAAGGCGGTAGCCAAAGGGGCTGGGCAGCGCCGGTCACGCTGATTCGCTTCCATAAAAGACAAGCTCGCTAGAACAGGTTAAAATCAACCTCATTGATAATGAGCAGAAAACACAATGGAACTTTAGTTAGGGTGTTTTGCCGCGTTGAGGCGACTGGAAGGCTTTTCAGGCTGCCTGAACAATGGCAAATTGCAGGAGAGAAGGAGTAAGGAGTACCACATGTACAATCAAATTCGCACCGATGCTTATGAAGCAATGCTAGCAGAGACTATTACTATTTCTGGATTCAATGGGGACCGGATCCGCGCTTATTTCGCCCGTCCGCTGGGCGAGGGGCCGTTTCCGGGAGTCATCTTGATCCCGCACATGCCTGGTTGGGACGAGATCAGCCGCGAGTATGCCCGTCGGTTCGCCCACCACGGCTATGCGACAATCTGCCCGAACATCTACGAGCGCGTAGGCCATGGCCTCCCCCAAGAGGTCGCCGGCATGGCCCGCGAGCAAGGCGGAGTGGCCGATGACAGTGTAATGGGCGATGTCGAGGGAGCCTTGGAATACCTGACCACCCTGCCCAACTCGAACGGCAAGGTCGGGGTCATCGGCATGTGCTCCGGCGGACGCCACGCCTTCCTGGCTGGCTGCCGCATCGAGGGCCTCAGCGCCGTGGTCGACTGCTGGGGCGGACGCGTGGTAGCGTCAGCCGAAGAGCTGAGCCCGGCCACCCCGGTTGCCCCGATCGACCTCACGAGCCAACTCAGTGCCCCCTTGCTGGGCATCTTTGGCAACGACGACATGTTCCCCTCGGCCGATCAGGTAGACATCCACGAGGCCGAGCTCAAAAAGTACGGCAAGGACTACACTTTCTACCGCTATGACGGAGCCGGCCACGGGTTCTGGTACTACACAGGCGAGGCCTATCGCCCGGTTGCAGCCATGGAGTCCTTCGACATCACGCTCGAGTTCTTCAAGCAGCACCTCCAGGACTAGCCTGTGCAAGGCTCCCTGACAGACGAGCAGAAGCCGTCTCCATTCTCGGTGATGGTCAAGCCGGTCGGCTCGCAGTGCAACCTACGCTGCAGCTATTGTTATTATCGGGAGAAACCCGCGTGGTCTTCTCCCGATATGACTGATAGCCCTGCAACTGGTGCGCGTATGAGCGACGAGGTCCTGGAGCGCTTTGTGCGGCAGTACATCGAGGCCAGCGTGGGCCCGGAGGTAAGCTTTGTGTGGCATGGCGGGGAGCCGTCTTTGGCGGGTATTGGTTTTTACCAGCGGGCTGTGGAGCTGCAAAAACAGTATCTTCCGGAAGGCTGGGTGGCATGGAACAACCTGCAAACGAACGGTATCTTGCTAGATGACGAGTGGTGCAGCTTTCTAGCCGATGCAGAGTTCGATGTCGGCCTGAGCATCGATGGCACGGAGGCGGTCCATGACCGTTACCGGCTGGATGCCGACGGCGGCCAGACTTACCAGGCTGTAGTCCAGACTGCTGAGCGCCTGCTTGCGCATGGGGTCCGGCCCGACCTGCTCTGTACGGTGACTTCGACGACGGCTGCTGACCCGCTGGGAGTCTACCGGGCGCTGCGCGAGCTGAACACCGGATGGATCCAGTTTATCCCGATCATTCGGCGCAGGCAAAGCGGCGATGTGACTCCCGACAGTGTCAGCGACGTCGCCTATGCAGACTTCCTCTGTGCAGTATTTGACGAGTGGGTGCAGCACGACATCAGCCGTTTGGTTGTTCAGGCGTTCGCCGAGATGGCCCGCGTTTGGGCAGGTGGGAGCGCTGGATTGTGTTGGATGGCCCCGACCTGCGGCCGCGCCTTGATCGTCGAGGCCGACGGCAGCGTCTACAGTTGCGACCACTATGTGTTCCCCGAGCACCGGATCGGCAGCATCCTCGAGTCGCACCTTGGCGACTTGGCGGACTCTCCAGAACAGTTAGGCTTTGGTGCGGATAAGTACAAAGCCTTGCCAAAGCAATGCTTGGATTGTGCAGCTTTGGCGGTGTGCAACGGGGGTTGCCCAAAAGACCGGTTTTTAATGACACAGGAAGGCGAAGTAGGGCTAAACTACCTATGTCAAGGTTTGAAGCGCTTTTTTACCTATGCCCGGCCGATGGTTGAAGAGATAGACCGGCTTCGTCGGATCGGCGTCGCTCCGGCTGCTATCGACTCACAGATGTTGGAGATGGCAAAGGCCAGGTGGAAGGGCGTGGGCAGGAATGATCCTTGTATCTGCGGGAGTGGGCGTAAAGCCAAGAACTGCTGTTGGAACAGGAAGCCTTGAAGAATAATAGGCCAGCGGGGGCGGGCAAATGAGTGTACCAGCAAAAATAGGCTCTGTGATTATTAAGCTTGTCTATAGCGGTTTGTATTGACCGGTTTGGCTTTTATTTTAAAGGCTCAAGACTGGTCTTTTTTTGGTTGACTTGACTTTCTAAGCCAGCTTGCGTAGGTTCTTTTTGCCCCAGCTAGGCCTTCGGGCGCTTAGATGTTCTAGTCTCATTGTGTCGCCAGCCTTTTAGCCTTGCCAGCTTGTTCTGCCGATCGCACATTGACAAAGCTAAGTCATGTTTTGAAGGGTTTGCCTTCTGCCACCAAGCCTTGAAACTAAACTTATGATGACTAGGTTATTACTAATGAGAGCTGATTTTAACAATAAGTTAAAGCTTTAAACGAGTACTGAGATTACATGATACAATTCTGATGACATATAACTTATATGCATGCTTGTTCGCTGACTTGATCGGGCTGATAAGGATGCATTTATGCATATGAAAAAACTAGACTATTGGAGAGAAAAGTGAACGAACAAGGGAAAGAACAAGAGTACAACAACAATCAGCAGCAAGCACCAAGCCCCGTCCCGCAACAGCAGCCCCCAACCCCCAACCCACAACAGCAAGTACCAAGCCCCAATCCGCAACAACAGCTCCCAACCCCCAACCCGCAACAGCAAGCACCGGGCTATGGTGCGCAACCACAGATGCAGCCGCCGGCGCAACCACCGATGCAACCGCCGATGCAGCAACCCGCGCAGGCTCCCGGCTACGGTGCACAACCGCCGATGCA
>WRNE01000053.1 GCA_009776725.1 Coriobacteriia bacterium | reverse complement strand
CATACGTATTACCGCGGCTGCTGGCACGTATTTAGCCGGAGCTTCTTCTGTGGGTACCGTCATTATCGTTCCCACTGAAAGCGGTTTACAACCCGAAGGCCTTCTTCCCGCACGCGGCGTTGCTGCGTCAGGCTTTCGCCCATTGCGCAAAATTCCCCACTGCTGCCTCCCGTAGGAGTCTGGGCCGTGTCTCAGTCCCAGTGTGGCCGATCAGCCTCTCAGCCCGGCTACCCATCATTGCCTTGGTGAGCCTTTACCCCACCAACTAGCTAATAGGCCGCGAGCCCATCTTTTGCCGTCGGAGCTTTCCCCATGGAACATGCGTAATCATGGGAGTATCTGGTATTAGCTTGGGTTTCCCCAGGTTATCCCAGTGCAAAAGGTAGGTTGCTCACGTGTTACTCACCCGTTCGCCACTTTATACACCCCCGAAAGGGCTTTAATCGTTCGACTTGCATGTGTTAAGCACGCCGCCAGCGTTCATCCTGAGCCAGGATCAAACCCTCCGTTTAAATTTAACAGCTTTAAAGCTGTTGCAAACAAAAAGTCTGTCTTGGTCTTGCCTGAAGTCTTTGTCTCTTTTTGACAGTACAATCAGGCGATATAAAATTCACTTGGCATTTAATTAGCAGCAATATTGCTGCTATGTAACCGAGATCTCCCGACGGGGTCGGAGTATCTCAGAAACGCGAATCGCTACATCTCAGTATCCAGTTTTCAAGGTGCTGTCGGTGCTTTCGGCAAACCTCAACTATCAATCTGCCTTACAAGCTCCTTCGCTTGCGCTTCAACACACACGCAAGACGCGAAGAGACATACTATCTCTTAAGGAGTAGGATTGTCAAGAAAATAACTCAACAAATAAATAACATCACGATTTGCTTACATTCTTTACCCCTGAATCTTACAGAGGGTCTCTAAGTCTACTCTATAATGGATGTTTCGACAAGTATTAATCGTTGGTATGTTGCACAAATTCATAACTGTAAACTTGGATACGGCTTTTTTGTGTTCTTTGGTCTCGTAGGGCCGGTTAGGAACAAGATATATGCAAACAGAGACATATGCTCCACTAAAAGAACTTGAACAAATACTAAGTGGCTTAGGCAGCGTGCTTGTTGCTTTCAGCGGCGGAGTCGACTCCAGCCTTTTGCTGGAAGTCGCTTTTCGAACACTAGGCCCTGACAACTGCTTGGCAGTCTGCGCTGTCTCTGAAGTTTTTACTGAACGCGAACTTAACGATGCCCGTGCTTTTTGCCAAATCAGGGGAATCCCTCTTAAGGTCATCGAGCACGATGTCTTTGCCATTCCCGGTTTTATCGATAACCCTCCAGACCGCTGTTACATTTGTAAGAAATCCTTGCTTGCCGAGTTGTCCATTATCGCCCATGAGCACAAACTGGCAGCTTTGATAGAAGGGTCGAACCTCGACGACCTTGGCGACTACCGCCCTGGACGCCAGGCAGTCACAGAGATTGGTGCGCGCAGCCCCCTTTTGGAAGCAGGCTTCAACAAAGACTTGATACGTAAGCTGTCGCGCGAGCTCGGCTTAGAATCAGCCGATCGGCCGGCTCAAGCCTGCCTAGCCACACGTTTTGCTTTTGGGGAGAAGCTCACTGCCGCAAAGCTTGGCATTGTGCAGCAGGCAGAGGCTTATCTTCATGACCTAGGCTTTGGACTGGTCCGAGTGCGGGCTGGCGAACAAGCCGACTGCAGCACTGAAGGCTTAGACAGTGCTCCCCTTTACGCCCGCATCGAATGCGACGAGGCGGGTTTAAAGATACTCTCTGACCCAAAAGTGGCAGACGATGTCCAAACCAGGCTTAAAGGATTCGGTTTCTCAGAAGTCAGCATCGACCGTGCCGGCTACCAGATGGGCTCGATGAACAAGACCCAAGGAGCCAAAGGCTAAACCAGCGAGTTGGACGCCAGAGGTAAACCGGCTCAGTCCGCCCAGGGGTAGTTCTCGCCTACCACCACCAGGATATCGCCATTGAACTTGTAGTTATTCTCACAAGGGATCACCCTGCCAAAGCCCAGCCGCATCGCTATGTCGTTTGCCGCAGGCAGGTCGGCCTCAAACCTGTAGATGATAAACGTCTCTTTATAGACCGCAGAGTTGGTGTTGCCGATCTCGCCTTGCTGGTAACCAGCCAAGGCCAACATATCCGAAACAGCGGTCGCCGCTCCCGGGTAGCCCCAGCCGTTGCGCACATCCACAACAAAAGAAGCACATTGGTCAGACGTCAGAATACCGTCATTGCCGGTAATTGTGCCGTCTGGTTGGTAGCTGTCTGGGGTAACGCCCAATAGGTACGAATCTAGGCCATAGTCGGTCGGATCAGGGTATTTGCCAGCAGCTATCTGGGCAACCATATTACGCCAAGTGCTCTCATATGGGATTTCGTAGGAGATACCATCGATATACGTAGAGTAACAGGGTACTGTATAGCTGACTATGTCATATTCCTGTATGCCTCGAAAAGCCAGGGCTAAATTGATTATTTGGTCCACAGTCAGGCTCGAGGTAGTCATAGAGGCGATGTTCTCGATTGATGTGATGATCTCGTCGACACTGCCTGAAAGCACTTGTTTGGCCAAAGCCTGCAAGAACGTCCGTTGGTTTGCCTGCCGCTGGTAGTCAGACGAATCGTATTTACGCGTGCGGACAAAAGTCAAAGCCTCCTCGCCGTTAAGCGTTTGCACCCCTGGAGACAGGATGGCAGGCCCTGCGTCTGGGTCATTGACTGGCACCGGCACATCGACAGTAACCCCGCCTAGGCTGTCTACCAGGCTGACAAACCCGTAGAAGTTCACCTCGGCAAAACAGGCGATGTCAATCCCCGCAAACAAAGAGACTGTCTTCATTGACAAGGAAAAACCCCTCTCGTCAATGTCTCGATAGCCATATAAAAAATTCTCATGTTCTTGCTCGCCCCAATGGTAAGCGTGGTTGATCTTATCCAGACCATAGCCTGGTATCGTTACCCGAGTATCCCGTGGTATAGAGATCATGGCGATCTTTTTTTGCGCCGGGTCAATATGCAGCAGTATTATCGTGTCTGACCGGGGTATGCTGGCCTCGCTTTCACTGTCCACCCCGAGCAAGAGCATAAAGAATGGGGACAGCGGGTCGGCAGGAGGAGTGAACAGGCCTTCAAACGCCTCATCGTCGAAATTTATGACATTCCCTGAATAGTCTGTATGAATCATGTCGTCCCACCGTGGCGCCAACACCAATTTGTAGAAGCCAAAAGCGGTGGACACAGAGATAACCGCACAGACCAAGACGACACTCAGCAGTGTTGTCAAGATCTTGCCACGACGGCGGCGGGCCCGGGTTTTTGCATAATTATCAGCAGACATATCCCGCGACAAGGCCGTAGCATCAGTAAAGACCTCGGAGCGGGCAGTTACAAGGTTTACTTCCTTGGGTCTATTCTTTTTCGTTTTAGTTTTATTAGTATTCGACCTTACAGACGTTCTTGTCGAAGCCATGGAGAGCATCTCCTTTTTTTACCTACCACACTGTGACGTTTATACTACATTCTCCCTACCGCAAAGCTCTATTTGCAATGAGTTACGCCAATTCTACCTGAT
Source organism: Coriobacteriia bacterium (assembly GCA_009776725.1). Taxonomy (GTDB): domain Bacteria; phylum Actinomycetota; class Coriobacteriia; order Coriobacteriales; family UBA8131; genus WQXZ01. The sequence goes on along the minus strand of WRNE01000053.1, from coordinate 7,909 downwards.
ATGCTGCGAGCATGTTGTGCTCGTTTAGCTACTGTTAAGTAAAGTGATCTCGCTCAAGGCGATAGGAGAATATACGCTAACCGTTGGCTTTGATGTCGGCAATGGCTATCGTCAAGTACCTCGGCCTTATCCAACGCCAGGGCATCAGGCAACAAGTCCTAGCCTAGTCTCTAGAGATGCTTGCGCCTAGGGACTGCAGCTTTGAGACGAAGCCCTCATAGCCCCTGTCGATATGCTCGGTGTTAGTGACCCGGGTCTGGCCTTCGGCTGCAAGCCCGGCTAGGACCAAGGCTGCTCCAGCCCGTAAATCGGACGAATGCACTGTGGTGCCATGCAAACGGCTGACTCCAGTGACATATGCGAAGTGCCCCTCGGTAACAATGTCAGCACCCATGTTGACAAGGTCTTCTGCATGCTGGAAACGGTTCTCGAAGATGTTCTCAGCGATGCGGGACCGGCCTTCGGCCAGGCTCGCCATCACCATGAATTGAGCCTGCAGGTCAGTCGGGAAACCAGGGAAAGGCAAGGTCTGGATATCTGTTGCCAAAAGAGGCTCCGACAGGTTGCGGCTGACGGTTACCGAAGACTCGGTCTTCTCCACATAAAGGCCTAGCTGCTGCATTTTCAGCAGCGCCGTGGCAAAGTAGTCGGGGCTGATCCCTTGGACGGTGACCGGGCCGCCAAGCAAGGCAGCGGCAACGAGGAAGGTTCCGGACTCGATTCGGTCGCCGACGGTGTGGTGGTCGGCCGGGTGCATGGCCGAGGTGCCTTCGACTACGATGTGCGAGGTGCCTGCTCCGGTGATTTGCGCGCCCATCGAGTTCAGGTAGTTGGCGAGGTCTGCGATCTCGGGCTCGCGAGCTGCGTTGTCGATGATGGTCGTCCCTTTGGCGAGGGTGGCAGCCATCATCAGGTTCTCGGTGGCTCCGACGCTCGGAAAGCGCAGGTAGACAGGGGCGCCGGTCAGCCCGCCGGGTGCTGAGGCATGGATGTACTCGGTATCGGTGAAAAACTCCATGCCTAAAGCCTCGAGGGCGGCGAAGTGGATGTCGAGCTTGCGCTCGCCGATCTGGCAGCCTCCGGGAACGGCCACGTGGGCCTCGTGGTAGCGGGTCAGCAGGGGGCCGAGCACAGCGATCGAGGCGCGGATCTGGTTGACTAGCTCGGCGGGCGCGGTGAGGCTGGTCAGATGGGCGGTATCGATGGTCAGGGCGGCGCCGGCACGGTCAAAGTCGACAGCGATGCCCATGCTTTTGAGTACTTCTGCCATTAAAAAGACATCTGAGATGTCGGGCACGTTGGTGATGTGATGGGTTCCAGGTGCAAGAATCGATGCTGCCATCAGCTTGAGCACGGAATTCTTGGCTCCGCTGGCTTGGACGGTACCTTGGATAGGATATCCGCCTTCGACGATAATATCTGCTGCTGTGTTCATGATGCTCCAGTTGGTATCGGTCTGGCTTGTCAACCTTTAGAGGTGATCCCTAGCTATTTGCCTATAACGGTCCTACTGTTTCTTTTATTATCTTGTTTTAAAGACTCGCTGTCTTGCATAAAACCATTACTGCGTATGCTAAGTGACTTGGAGATGCAAAACAAGGGTTTTTTTCATTTGAGGCCTTGACAAGTATCCATAGTGTGTTAGTGTGGTGGTACACTTAAGGAGGTGACACTATGATACGATGGGAGCAATGGGGCTTGACTTTTGACGACCGGTACCCTATCTACCGCCAAATAGTCCAACAGTTCAATCGGGCTTTTGTGCGAGGCGACATTCTTACCGGCGAACGTATTCCTTCTATCCGCGAGTTATCGAACCTGCTGAAAGTCAACGCCAACACCATTCAACGTGTCTATCAAGAAATGGAGCGTGACGAGTTGATTAACAGCAGACGTGGTACGGGTTATTTTGTGACCGAGGACCAAGACAGGATTGATGGGCTTCGCCTTCAGCTGGTTGAAGAGTCAATGCAGAGGTTCGTCGAAGAAATGCGGGCCTTAGGCAACCAGGACGAGGACATCATTGACCGGCTTCAAGCTTATCTGAGAGGAGGCGAGCCTGATGCCAAAGGTGCTTGAGATTGAGAACCTACACAAGAGCTTTAACAAGACCGAAGCCTTACGGGGTGCCAGCCTGACCGTCTCATCGGGTCAGATCGTTGGCTTGCTAGGCCCGAACGCCTCGGGTAAGACTACCCTTTTAAAGACAATTGCCGGGCTTTACCAGCCTACATCTGGAGAAGTACGCTACTACGCAGTTGAGACAGGGGGCGGCGGAGCTGCCGGGTGCAGTTGGGACGGGGGCGGCGGGGCTGCCACTAGCAGTGGGACTGCCGTCTTGCCGGGAAGCAATGCACGGTCAATGGTCAGCTTCTGCCCTGACAACATGGCTTTTCCCAGATGGATGTGCGTCAACGACGCTTTTGCCTTCTACCAGGAAATGTACCTTGACTACTCGCCTGCCCGTGCAGAGGAGCTGGTCTTGATCTTGGAGCTGACAAGCTTTATGGACACTCCCATCCACCGCCTGTCCAAAGGCATTCGGGAGCGGCTGGTCTTGGCCTTGTCCTTGTCGCGGGAGACTTCGCTTTACATGTTAGACGAGCCTTTAGACGGTATCGACCCTGTCGGGAAGACCCTGATCATCGATGCCTTGCTGTCGATGAAGCCCCCTCAAGCATCGATGCTGATCTCGACCCATCAAGTAAAGGACATAGAGCGGGTCTTTGACAGTGTCTTCTTTTTGTCCAAGGGGGCAGTTGTTTTCGCAGGTGATTGTGACGCCTTACGTGCAGAGAGGGGCCAAACGGTAGAGCAGGTTTATTTGGAGGTGTTTATCAATGAAGGCGCAATTTAAATATGCTTTTCGGGCAGGCCTTTCAGTGCGCGCAGTGGTCTTTGCCGTGATTGTCCTATTAGAGCTCGCGTTGTTTTTTGCAATTAAGATGCTGAATAGTAATTTCGTGCTCCCGATAATCGCAGTTACCATCAGCGGTATCGCTATCGGCGTGATGGTGACAGTCAACATAGTCAGTGACATCCTGGTCATGCGGCGGATGATCGCGACTCCTGACGCCTACCTGATCGCTTTAATCCCAGTCCCCCGCTGGAAGACCTTGCTCGCCAATGTCGTCGCTATGTCGGTAATGGATGTGATCACCACGACAGTGGTGATTCTCGGGGTCATAACCATGGCCTTTTCGCTAACAGGCCCCCTAAGCAACGAGGTTTTCAGGGAGATGCTGGGAAGCGCCTCAGGCGGGCCGGCGGCTTTGCTGTTGTCGGCTTTTTTCACCATCGCCTCTTACCTGTCGGTGCTGACGACTGTCTTGTTCGCAGTTACTGCCCGCAGCTCCATCCTGTACAACCAGCAGTTCCGAACCCCGATAACTGTCCTTCTGGCTTTGGCGATTAGGTTCATAATCAGCCTGACTCCCCTGCTTTTACTGCCTTTTGGCAAGCTTGTCCGCTTTGGTTTGTTGTTTAACATCACTTTAAGCAACATCGGAAGCGCTTTCTACATTATCTTGTTATTTGGCGAGGCGGTATTGCTTTTCAGCCTGACGGCCTGGCTTATGGAAAGGAAGATAAACATATGAGCATAAAGAGAGCCTCTAACCGGGCAAACCTGCCTGTCCGGTCGTTTTTGTCAGTTATCGCTTGCCTGCTTGCCTGCACTTTGACAAGCGCATGTGTTACAGTCAATGTACCATCGATGACCGATGGGATAATCGGAGAGGGAACGCCAACAGACATGAATTACCAAGTCGATACATACAACGAGGTCCGCTCGAGCATTTTTTGCGACATCGAGTACTACTCCCAGCCTTCAGACACTGTCACTTTGAGGATCCAGCCTAACCTTGTCGAGTATATCGAGATAAAAGTGATAAACGGGGTCTTATATATCGACTCGACAAAGAATTTCCAATGGTCTGACGAGACCCCGGTGCTTACCGTGTCTACTCCAAGCCTGGTTGCGGTCACGATATCAGGTGCTGGAACCTTTACCGCCCACGACACTATTGCATCTGACTCCTTTTCTTTAAGGGTCTCAGGAGCAGCCAACGCCACAGCCGAGCTCGATGTCGACAAGCTCTACCTAAACATCACTGGGGCAAGCGACAATATCACGTTCTCCGGCAGAGCGGACACCGCTGACATCCTCGTTTCAGGTGCTGCTACGATCAACGCCTTGTCCCTCCAGACACGCGAGACGAGCATCGATCTGTCGGGCTTTGGCAGTATCAAGGTCAGTTGCTCGGGGTCATTGAGCATCAACGCCAGTGGGGCCGGACAAATCGAGTACCGAGGTACCCCCGCTTTGGACATCAACGACTCCGGAGTGGTCGATATCAGGCAGGCCGACTAAAGGCCCATTCAGCTGAGCCTTTAATCGCCCACCCCCATTGTCCTTTATGTGGAGAAACCCATGGCGTCGTGCTACCCAACTGGCAAGTGCGGCACGGAGGTGCCTTAAACATGGGCTTCTCCACATAATTACCTTGCTTGTTTGAGGGGCAAGAGGCCTAGTACACGCCGTATTCCTTAACCGTTTCGAACATGGCTTCGACATTTTCAGGAGGGTAGTCGTGCAGGCCGCTGTCCAGGTCGAAGATGTAGCCGCCACCGGAGGCGCAGACGTCGAGCAGCGCCTTGACTTGGTCGATGACCTGCTGTTTTGTCGAGTGGTTGAGGGAGTAGGCCGGGAAGTTCCCCGAGAGGCAGGCGATGTGGCTTAGGGCGGACTTGGCTGTTGCCATGTCCACCTCGTCGATATGCACGATGCATTTGCCGGGTGGCAGCTGCTCGAGGTACTTCAGGCGGGTGTAGTAGGGGCCTTCGGTGTAGACGTAGGGGACCATGCCGACATCGATGATGGCGTTGACCAGTTGCATGAGGTAGGGCCAGTAGTACAAGGCGTAGTGCTCGTCGCTCATCAGTCCGTCCATGCCTTTGTGCATGGGAATGGTGACCAGGCGGTCAGGCTGTGCGTTCGCCCGGATCGCCGCAGTAGCCAGCCTCACGTGCCGGTCAAGGTAGGACTGGACGATATCGGGATGGTCGTACAAGTCGGCACCAGCGCCCATCGTCCCGCGCAGGTACTCGCTGTAGGAGTCAAAGGCAACGATCGTCTTGAATGCCGACATCACCGGGTAGCCAAGCTCCTCAACTTCGGCTGCGAACTGGCTTTGCTGCCGGCTGTACTCGGCCTTCATCTCGCCTAGCTCGCCGAGGTTCTTAAACATCTCTTTTACCGGGGGCTGGCTGGCAGCGATAGCTAGCGCATCGAGGTTCGGGCTGGGATAGACCAGCGACTCTATGGCCAGCTGCGCCAGTGGTGCCAGCAGTGTGCTCATGCTTGGCAAGGCCTTTGTCAGCAAGGCGCCGGTGATGTCGCTGGCCAGCAGCTCGACATCCTCGTCTTGGAGCAAAGGGAACTCTATGAACTGCCGGACGAGGTTGTCGTCAAAGGCGTTTCCGGGCATGCCGGGCCAGTAATAGACATTGGTCTGGGCCTTTTCGTTGATCTTGCCCTGCCCCTCCATGATCCCGCCAAAGGTGTGGCCAGAATCGATGTCGAGGTCTCGCAGGTACCTTCTGATCGCATCCTTTGTCTTTTCCAGGTCGTATACAACCTCCGCCATCGTGTAACCACAACGGTAATAGGCAAACGAGTTGGTGCTTGGCTCGATAATCGGCACGCGGTCTGGCTCATGAAGCGCCACCGCGTCTAAGAACCGCTTCTCCCGCTGATTGTAGTCATTCATATTATTGACCTCCCCAAGAGTTAGACATGCTCCTTTGCCTGCCAGGACAATCGGTTTTTTGGCAGTGGCATGCTTATTGCTAAGTATAGTGAATGTGGGAGGCGGGCGGGGTCTTGGGGTGATGTGTGCGGGAGGGACCTTGGGGTGTGGCGCTTGGGTCATGAGGCGTGGTGCTGGCGTGCCCTCTCTATGCATGCTAGTGTTATAATGTACTTAAACAATATTGCCGTTTTCAGCCCTAAGTGCTACAGAATTGCGGTAGGGTACACTTTTTTCGAGAAAAAATTTATGTTACTTAAGTATGACAATTTTCTAACCAGGGCTTTTGCAAAAAAGTCTTTTTCAAGGGTAGAAAAAAGTGTACCCTACCGCAATTCTGTAGCACTTAGCCTTAAATAACGTTGAAGGCAAAGATTAATATAATACTAGTGTATAGGGAATCATTCCGGTACAGGTACTCAAAGAGGTGGGGAGCTTAGGTAGGCTAGCTTTGATGGAAGGCTTTTTGCTTCATGGCTAAGACTCTTTAATAGAGTCAAGCCAAAACCTAGTGCTTGGTTCGGGAGCGTCGTAAAGCTGGAGGACCCTTTGATCGGTGACCTTGGGCTGCTACCCGGCAGAGGCCTACTCCCCTTAAGACGTACATGGGCAGGCACTTGAAATCATCCGCAGTACCAACCGTAAACTTAGGACACAGCGGCTATAGAACCTGGGACGCACCAGGCACGTTCTTATCCACATATTAATGTTGCGAAGGAAGAAAGACTAGATAGTCTCGCCGATGCCGTACTTGGCTTTGATCCGTGTAAACTTGAGCATCCATGGCTTGTAGATCAAGAACAAGAACACAACTGTGGAGAAAACATGGCTTGCCCCATAGCTAAGCCCTGCCAAGTAGACAGCTGCTATGCTTTGTGACGATGAGGCCCCCATGAAGCCGAAGGCCGAGTAGGTGTCCATCACCACGTTGTAGAAAAGGGACATGATGGCCCCAAACACACAGACTTGCCAACGTTTCTTCATGAACTCCTTGTCGGCTATCGCTCCTGCTAAATAGCCCATCAGGCCCCAGTTGTACATTTGCCAAGGCGTCCATGGCCCCTGGCTCAAGAACAGGTTGGAGACGATGGCTATTAGGGCCCCAGTCATGAAACCGCTGCGCTTGCCGAAGCCTAGTCCGGAAATAATCACCATTGCACTGACCGGCGACAGGTAAAAGACAGGCGTCATCACAATGCGCAGGGCAACAGCCAAGGCAGCCATGACCACGATCGGCATAATGTCCCGAGGCTTGACACTGGTGTTCTCGAAGCGCAGGAAGAACGGCAGCAAGGCGACCATGGCGACCATTGCTGAGAGCAGAGCGGTCTGTTTGAACTCAAAGATGATCGAAGCGGCTAGAACCACGGGTACCACAATGAGCAGCAAGGGCTCCAGCCAATCCAGGATGCGCGACAGGCGGCTGCGCGGCTCTGCGGGTGGGCCCGGGGGGCTAGGAGCCGCAGGCAAGGTTTTCTCCACATGAGGATTATTTGACATAGTTGTAGACGTCTCCCAGGCGGACACAGTTGGGCAGGCTCTCGCGGGTGATGCGGTAGATGACGGTGGTGTAGAAGATGTTTTTAGAGAAGAACTCGTGGACCGGCCCGCTGCCGACCAACGATCCGTTGAAAAGCATGCTGCATTCGTCGACGACTGTTGCTACGAAGTCGAGGTCGTGGCTGACAATGACAATGGAGTGTCCGTCGTCGGCGAGGTCGCGGAGGATGCCCATCAGCTCGGCCTTGGTGAAGGCGTCGAGCCCTTTGGTCGGCTCGTCCAGCAATAGAAGCTGCGGCTTCGCCAACAACAGCTTGGACAAGGCCAGTTTTTGCTGCTCGCCTCCCGAGAGGTCGTAGGGGTGGCGGTTCTCAAGTCCGTTGAGGCTTAGACGGTCTATCCAGTAGTCGACCTCGCTGCGCTGGTTGGTGCCTCCGCGCCCGTCGTCGAGTAACTCTGCTAGCATACTATCCTGCGTGAAGAGTGCCTTGGGGTCTTGGGGCAGGGCCGAGCTGACGAGGTTGGCAGCGCGTTTGAGCGTCCCGCGCTGCGGCTTGCGGACGCCGGCGAGGATTGCCAGCAAGGTCGACTTGCCGCTG
>WRNE01000052.1 GCA_009776725.1 Coriobacteriia bacterium | reverse complement strand
CTCGCTGTCTGTGACGGTGATGACGGCACTGCCGGCTGCGGTGGCCGCGGTCGGGGTGCCGGAGATCACGCCGGTCAGTTCGTTGATGGTCAGGCCGGCTGGCAACCCGGTGGCGCTAAAGCGGTAGGGAGTGACCCCGCCGGTGACGCCGCTAGCTAAGGCGACCGGAGCGATTGCCTGGCCGACCCTGGAGGCTGGGATGTCAAAAGCCGCGCTGTGAGTGAAGGCCAGCGGTGTTGTTATCGGGTCGTCCGGCGGCTGGCCTGGGTTGGTGACTGCCCCATAATCGATGGTGATGCTGCGGGCGAAGTCCAGCGAATCGGTGACCGTGACCGTGGCGCTGCCGGCTGCGGTGGCCGTAGTCGGGGTGCCGGAGACCACGCCGGTCAGTTCGTCGATGGCCAGGCCGGCCGGCAGCCCACTGGCCGTGAAGCGGTAGGGTTGCACCCCGCCGGTGACGCCGCCGGAGACATCGACCGGGTCGATGACCACGCCGACCTCAGATGCCGGGATGTCGTATGCCTGGTCATCGTCAAAGACCAGCCCGGCTCGGATGTCGAAACGGGCATCGGCGTTGGCGAAGACAACGATATCGGTGCCATAGCCCAGCCGGTCGCCTGGTACCGTCAGTTGGAAGGCCGCCGACGATACGGCTGTCGGCGCCCCGCTAAAGGCCACTTCGGCGGTCGTATCCCCTTCTTCAACACTGGCGACGGCGGTGACGCCTGCCGGCAGGTTGCCCGCGCTAAACCAGCTGGAGGCATCGATGGCCGGGTCGGTAGCGGCGAACCTGTCGCCATACAGGGTGATTGTCGCCGACTGCCCGCTGGTCAGGTTGAAACCGGTGTATCCGCTGACGGTCACATCGTCGACGACAGCGACGCGCTCAGACTCCAGCCAGACGTAGAGGTCGGTGTCGCCGGTGGCAGTATAGTCATAGGCTGCGGCACCGCTGCCTGGGTAGTAAAGCGTGGCACTGCCACCGGGAGCAGCCGGCAAGCTGTTGGTCAGCCAGTTGTAGGCGTCGGAGTTCATCAAGACGATGCCGCTGTCTCCGGTCGAGAAAGCCATGGTCGACCCGATGGACTCGATGGTGCCGGCGTTGAAGTTCAATCGGGAGAAGACCCGGATGCCGATGCTGGATGTATGGAAGGAGCTGGCTGCATAGGCCCGCAGCGAACCGTCGGTGATGCCGACCTGGTCGCCGATAGCCCCATAGCTGAACATGGCTTCGCCACCGGAAGCGGTGACATCGGCAGCGTAGACCGCCACGATTTCCGCCGAAAGGCCTGCTGAGATGCCGTTGTCGGCTTTGCCGCCGGAAGCGACGAGCTCGGAGGTGACCACTGTGATCTGGCCGTCCTCGACCATGATGCCGTATGACGAACCGCTGCTGGTATCCCCGCCGATGGCGGTGAGGGTTCCTATGCCAGAGATCGTCAGGTAATAGCCTTCGCTGACGATGCCGGCGCTGTCTGCGGTCCCGTTATAGGTGCTGACGATCTGGTTGTTACTGTCTGTCGCCAAGGCCAGCGTCAGGGTGCCACCGACGAATTTCAAAGCCACCGGGGCCGATGTCTGCCATTCAAGTCCGTCCAGCCTTAAGATGCCCGGGCCGTCGCTGTTGGGATCCGACCAGACGGCAGTGCCGAAGGCCGGCACATAGCGCAGCTCGCCGGCATCGATTTGGCCGTTGGCATCGGCGTCCAGCCAGAAGCAGCCGCCGGTCAGCGGGTCCTCGCTGGCATCGAAGATCAGCCCTAGGTCAGGCTCGGCCAGGATGGTGACGTCCAAGGGCAACAGGCCAGTGTTCGAGCCGTTTTGGTACTCGATACCGTCGATGCCGCTGATGCTGTTCCAACGCACAGCGGCGCTGCCTGGAAGGGCGATCAGCCGCTCCATGGTGCCAGCCGCATAGGATGCGCCGCTTTGCTGGGCCCAGGCCACGACCACAGCCGTGCCGCTGATGTCCGGCTCGTTGCTGCCGGGCAGGTATATGGCGTTGTATGTGCCAAAGAGCGATGTCCCGTAGGAAAATACCAGGCCGCCGTTGATAGTGATGCTCGAGTCGCTGCCTGCCAGCCAGAAGGCCGAGCTGGTCTGGGTCAGCACCGTGCCGCCGGTCATGACGACTTGCGTATTCGGGTAGCTGGCGGGGGCATAGAGCGCGAGCGAGTTGTTGCGGGCTTCGATGGTGCCGCCGCTGATCGTGACCGTGCAATTATCCCCCATGGTAAGGATGGTACCGCCATAGTTACAGTGTAGGTAACCGCCGCTGATAGAGATATTGCCGACGGTCACCAGTACGCCGCCGTTGCTGCCGAAGATGCCGCCGGAGCTGGTCGCAGAGGCGTAGACCTCGCCACCTGTGATAAAGATACCGTCACCGACATTGCCGTTGACGATGATGACCGGGTAGTTGGAGGTTTGCGCCGGGGCGTAGACATCGCCGCCGTTCACAGTCACCGTCGAGGCCGAGCCGAACGTGGTGATAGCCGAGTTGCCGACAGCCGAGACCGCGCCGCCGTTGACCGTGATCGCCGTGTTGTTGGAGCAGGTCGCGCTGGTAAAGCCGTCCCGGATGGCGATGCTCGCAGAAGTGGAGCTGACCGTTCCGCCGTTGACATTGATGCTCGTGTCATGGATATCGTCGCCGACCAGCACACAGGCCGAATAGCCGGTGCCGGTGCTGGCAACGCTGGCCCCGGATTCGACATTCAACGTCACTCCGTCAACGTTGATGTTGATAGCGATGCCAATGCTTGGGGATGAGACCGTGGCGCTGCCCGACAGGGTGACTGTGGTGCTTGTGGCGTTGATGAGCAGGCTGCCGCCATCGCCGCTGTTAGTGATGGCTCCGCTGCTGGCGATGAAGCTGCCACTGCCTTCCAAGGTCACGAGGTAGAGGCCATCGCCTGCTGCCGGCGAGCCGGAGTAGGTCGCCTGCCAGTCGACCGTCGCCCACTCGCCGATGTCCAGCGTGATGCCCTGGTCGGCGGTGGTGACCGATCCGGTAATGGTGACGGTCGCGCCTGCCGGTATCTGCAGGGTGCCGGCTGGTGAGCCGCTGATGGCCACGGTGTCGCCATCTGCTATTATCGGCACTGTGGCATCTGCCCAATCATATGTATCGTCAGCAAAGGCGATTACATTAGGCAGGGTCAGCAGCATGACCGATACTGTTAGTATCAAAGCTGATAAATAGATAATGCTTTTACGTTCTTTAAAAGGCTTGAGCTCCCTCATGAGATTTCCCTTCAAGTCAGCCAATACAAGAGGCCTTTTGCTTGGTTTCCTAGCTTGCCCTCCTCTGAAGCCTCAAATAACATAGCTTAGTTATTAAGTACTGCTAGTCTTATTATATAAAAACTGTCTGTGCTATTAGTTTTGGAATACTCATAAACTACCTGAATCGGGCTTGCAAGATCCGCTCTGTCAACTTATTCCCAGATGATTAATAGAGCATACTTTAGTTGATGCTAGTCAATACTCCTAACCAGCATGCGCCTGCCAGTTTTGCTTGTTTCTTAGCTCTGTTTTTTGCCTTATTCTCTGATGAATCCGGCTTAAATCCTCTCACAGAAAGGGTTTAGGCTTGAATCCTGGCTAATCCTGTTGCAGATTGACGATTGTCCGCAATTTTTCCGGGCAAATTCGCGGCAAATTCGGACGAAAAATTATGTTACTCAGATTAGCAATTTTCTGACCAGGGCTTTTGCAAAACGGCACTTTTTTAAGCGGTAGAAAAATTGCGGACAATCGTCAATCTGCAGCACTTATCCTTAAAGAACGTGTTAGGTAAATATTAATATTATGCTAGTGTGCATAGAGATAGGGGGGCGGGGCGGGGGAGAAGGGGAAGGGGGAAGGCGAAAAGCACAGCCGCCGAGGGTTTCTCCCTAGTTGTGGAACAATGCCATCTTAAACCAGTAGAACCACCAGCCAGGAATCTCCCGCATAGCAGTCCGGACTGTCGAAGCCCCCTCTTTTGTGCCATCGGCTGGATAGGTCAAGACATCCATCCCGTAACTTAGGAAGAACATCTTGATCCTTGGCATATGGTAAAAGGAGCTCACTGCCCCGATGGTCTTAAAGCCGTGTTCTTCGGCAATCCGGATCGTATTGATTACAGTGTTCTCCGTATTCGACCCTTCGGTGTCGACAATGATCGCATCGCTGGGAACTCCATGGTCAATGGCGTACAAACGCATCGCCAAGGCCTCGTTCATGCCATCTCCGGCATTCCCCCCAGACATGATCAACACCGGGGTGTAGCCTAAATGGTAGAGCTCGATCGCCTTGTCGACCCGGCCGGCCAAAGCCGGCGACAGGGTCCCCGACGGATAGACCCGGGCACCCAGGACAACGACTGCGTCCACCGACCCCTGGTACTCGGTCATGCCAAAACACACGAACTGCCCCAGGGGAAAGGCAATCCCGCATAGAATCACAGCCAGGGTGATAGTGCAAAATGATAAAAAGCGTGCCTTGAACGGCTTTCTCGCTTTTGCCTCAGGCGAGTCACTGGGATCGGGCAGGCTTCGATAACTGAAAAATACCGCAACTGTAAAGACAATAAACGCCAACATCACGAAAACCGAGAAAGGCGGCGAGAACCCGAGCTTCACATACCCGAGGCGGACGACCTCATAGACCGAAAGCGCATTATGCAGGGCAAACAACGCGAAAACCACACAGAGCGCCGCTCCTGCCGTCCGCCACACCAGCTTGGTCGGTACCCTGATAAAAAACGCGATCAGGGCTATCGAGACGCAGAGCTGGATCGTCAGGCCCAAAGCCTGCGGGATATCGGTCAGGTCAATCCACCACATGTTAGCATTATAGTATCCACCCCGCAGGACGGCGTACAGGCTGATCAGTGAGTAAGTGCCCATGAAAAACGCCATCCCCCGAACGAAGCTGACGATGAGGCTCCCCCGTTTATCAGTGCCTTTACGCACTGTTGGGCTGGTTTTTTGCTGCCCTTCCATTAACAGTCCCACCCCTGCCCTGCCGACAAGGCCGCAAAAGTAGCCATGCGGCCAGAGGCCTCACCGTCTCGGCGGGCCGAATGCAGCTCGTTTCTTTCATATGTGGATAAACCCGTGACTACGATATTTCCCCGATGCAAACCGGCTTCAAGCATAATCACCTCGGCCATCTTCGGCAAGTCTGCCAAGCAATGCCCTATGCGGTTTTGGACAAGACATAGGTCTCTATGTCTGGCAACTGCCGGCCGGGCAAGCAGCAGTTGCCCGGTTTGATCGTCAATCTCGTAATTCGCCTGGTCGATGGAAGGGCCGACCCAGGCATGGAAAGTGCCTGGTTGCAAAGCAGTGGCTTCGCTTAGGCGCTCTATCGCCAGCTCGATGATTCCTCCTGCTATGCCCCGCCAGCCGGCATGGACAGCAAGTACAGCCGATGGTGAGCTGACGATTATCGGCACACAGTCAGCGGTGGTGAAAGCGACAGCTCTGCCAGAGCAGTTTATTATCGCAGCATCCGCCGCAGGCTTAAGATCCGCTTGGGCCGTACCGTCAATCAGCACGACATCGGTGCCATGCTTCAAGTCAAGCCAAGTAAGGGGAGCAGGCGCCAAGAGGGAAGCCAGGCCCGACCTGGCTTTCTCCCCATAATCGGTACCTGCAGTGAAATCGACCTCGCTACCGTCCGTAGCATGCCTTGAGACCGTACCCGCAAAGACATTTGGACCCAGTCCAGACGCCTCGATTAATTCAAACTCGCCAAAAGCAGACATAACCAAGCCTATGCAAAAAGCCTTCGTTCTTCCTCGACCATCGAGGCCAGCTGGGCAACTGCGTCCTCGACGCTCAGGTTGGATTTTTGCATGTCCGAGCGCTTTTTCAGCTCGACTAGGCCTTCGCCGAGGCTACGTTCCCCGATCACAACCTGGTAGGGCCAACCGATCAAGTCGGCATCAGCGAACTTTACCCCAGGCCGCTCGTCGCGGTCGTCAATCACCACCTCTATGCCTCTGGCAGCCAGCTCGCTGCTGAGGCTTCGCGCGGTGGCCTCGAGGCTGCCGCCTAGGCTCAGAGGGATAATGCAGACCTCGGCCGGGGCAATGCTGATCGGCCAGGCTATGCCGGCCTCGTCGTTTAGCTGCTCGATGACAGCCGCTATGGAGCGGCTCACCCCCCAGCCATAACAGCCCATGATAAAGGGGCGTTCGCTGCCGTCCTCTGCCATGTAGAAGGCTCCCATACTGTCAGAGTACTTTGTGCCAAGCTGGAAGACATGGCCGACCTCGATCCCTCTTTCGAAGGATAAGGGCTCGCCGCACTCTGCGCAAAAGTCGCCTGGCCTGGCTTCTGCCAAATCGGCCCAAGCGTCAATATTAAAGTCCCGTCCCGGAGCTGCCCCGGACAAGTGGTATTCGCTTTCGTTGGCACCAGTCAGCCAGCGCGGCAGTCCTGCAAGGGACTGGTCGGCCAGGGTTTTGATGTTGGCAGGCAGATTGACCGGGCCGATAAAGCCTAAGACCAGCCCTGCTGCCTGCATTTGCTCCTCGTCTAAGAACTCGAAGCCTTCTATAGCCTTGCTGACCTTTATATCGCCTAGCTCGTGGTCTCCGGGAATGAACACCACATAGACCTGTCCATCGGCGCCCTTCCCAGCCAGGGCCTTCACGCAGGCAGACTCTTCTGTATGCAAAAGGGCGGCTAGTTCGGGGATGCTTCCGTCGATCGGGGTGTAGATCCGTTCCAGCTCGGCATCAGCAGGCCCGAACAGCATAGGCTTGATGGCTGCTGTCGCTACCTCGGTGTTAGCAGCAAAGCCGCAGGCACAATGCGCTATATCGTCCTCGCCGGCGTCGGCTAGGGCCATGAACTCAAGCGTTACCTTGCCGCCGATCTGGCCGCTGTCGGCCTCGACTGGGACATAGCGAAGCCCTAGGCGCTCGCAGATTCGGCTATAGGCATGGGCCTGGGCATCGTAGTGCTCTTGAAGGCTTTCCCGCGAGTCATGAAAACTGTAGGCATCCTTCATGAGAAACTCCCGTCCCCTAAGCAGGCCGAAACGCGGGCGCATCTCGTCCCGGTATTTCCATTGGATATGGTAAAAGGACTTGGGCAGTTCCTTATAAGACCGCAACTCGCCTTGCAGGAGGTCGGTTAGCAGCTCTTCGGAAGTCGGGCTTAGGGCAAAGATATTGTCATGACGGTCGTTGAGGCGAAAAAGCTCCGGGCCGTAGTCGTTCCAACGCCCGCTGCGTTGCCAAAGCTCGCCAGGCTGCATGATGTTCATCAGCAGCTCTTGGCAGCCGATGGCATCCATCTCCTCTCGCACGATCTGCTCGACTTTGCGTAAGACCCTCAAGCCCAGCGGAAGGAAGCTGTAGATACCGGCTGCTACTCTGCGTATCATCGCCGCCCTGAGCAGCAACTTGTGCGAGACAATCTCTGCATCGCCAGGATCTTCGCGAAGCGTTGGGGCATATAGCTTACTGAGCTCGATAATTGGTTTGGTGGCCACGGCTCGTCCTTTCGAAAGGGGTACAAGGGTTCATATATTGTACCTCAGCTTATTTGTTTTGCCTGATTATTCGTTGGAGTGTCATCCATTTGCGATGTATGTGGGAGCCGCCTGCCGCCTACTGCCTGCCGCCTGTCCCTTGCCGCCTGTTCTCCCCTCTACTCCCCAGCTACAGGATAAAGGCCTCCCCCCTCTGGGGCACTATCGTCTTCACGTGAGGATACTGCTCGGCTACCGCTTGTACCAGTCCTGACGTTTCGATGTGCCGCGAGACCGGTGGGAAGGCATCGTCGAAGTGGTCGAGCATGATAGCCTTCGGCTTCAGCCTTTCGATTATCGCCAGCGCCTTCGCCTCTAGGCGGGTATGGCCTTGGAAGGGCAAGACCAACAAGTCACAGCTCTCCGGATAGGCCTCGGCGTCGTCCAAGGCCAGGCTGCCTAGCACGACTATGGTCTTATCCACATGAAAAACCACGAATACCAGCGTTTCGTCATGCTCCCGAAACAGCTTATGGTCTCGGAGGATTCTTTGTATGTTTACCCTGTGCTGCAGGACTTTAAGGTTAAACGAAGTCGATACGACCAGCTTGAGATCAAAGCGGATATGCTTGCCTCGCAGCACCGCTACCCTGGCATTGCTTTTCGCGTCCTGCACCTCGACGGGTGGGCCTTTTGTCTCCAGAGCGCCGCTTGTTGTTGAAAAATCCAGCATATCGCCTGGTTGGACAGGTACAAGCAACGAAACCGGGACACCCGCAGACTGGAGGGCTTTTTGCGGGCTTTGGCTCAGATAGACGGCCTTAGTCTCGGCAGCGATGGTTTCTGGCACGCTTACGGCATGGTCAAAATGCCCATGTGTGACCAAGACATGTTGTGCGGGCTGGAGCTCCTCGGCAGTCAAGGAGTACTCTGCACCAGGCAAAGGTATAAACGGATCGAACAGAAGCGTCAATCCAGCAATTGTTATTCGTATTGAAGCATTTCCTAGCCAGGTGATTTTGATGCCCGTATCCTCGTCATGAGCCGCAGGCAAGCACTTATCCAGTGCTGACAAAACGCTCGATCTCCTCAAAGAGGGCGTCGATGATCTGGCTCTCGTCGACTGTGTAGAGGATTTTTCCGCGGGAGAAGACCGCTGCCTTGCCCCGCCCGCAGGCGACCCCGACATCAGCTTCGCGGGCCTCGCCGGGGCCATTGACCACACAGCCCATGACAGCGATTTTCAAAGGCAGGTCGATCTCACTGAGCCGCTGGTCGACCGCATTGGCTATGCTGATCAAATCGACCTCGCAACGCCCGCAGGTCGGGCAGCTGACCAGCTCGGGATGACGCCTACGCAACCCGACAGCAGCTAGGATCTCCCAAGCGACGTCAATCTCGTCAAGCGGGTCGGCAGTCAGAGAGACTCGCAGTGTGTCACCGATGCCGTCAAGCAAAAGGGCGCCGATCCCGGCAGCAGACTTCACCGTGCCTTGGAGGTATGTCCCGGCCTCGGTAATGCCTAGGTGCAAAGGAACCTGGGGGATCTCACGCGACAAGAGGCGGTACGCTTGGACCGTCGAAGGGACGTCATGCGCCTTTGCCGAGACTACAATGTCGTAAAAGCCGCGCTCGTTGAAATGGTCGGTGTATAGCACAGCGCTGGCAGCTAGTTTTTCAGCCAGGCTAAGCTCGGCTTGCTCGGCAATGCCCTTGTCCAGCGAACCGGCGTTGACACCGATGCGGATAGGGATGCCTGCCTCGCCAGCAGCGTCAATGATGGCATCCACCATGTCCAAGTCGCCGATATTGCCCGGATTGATGCGCAGTTTGGCAGCTCCCAGCCGGCAGGCCTCGACTGCTAGCCGGTAGTCGAAATGAATGTCTGCAACGACTGGAAGCAAGGAGGCCTCGCATATTTCCCTAAACCCGGCAAGTGCCGCCCTGGCAGGAATTGCCACTCGAATGATCTCACAGCCTGCCTCCGCCAGCGCCTCGATCTGTGCCAGAGCTTTGGCGGGCTCGTCGGTCTTGGCCGTCAACATGCTTTGGACAGCGACATCGGCCCCTCCGCCGACAGCAACACCGCCCACCCATACTTGGCGGGTCAAGTCGCGAGGCGCTTTTAGCCCGTACTTATCCACATCATCAAAACACATCGCTGCCCCGCAGGCTAACCGCCTAGGAAATACCGCTGGATGTCTTGCACGGTAACGGTGAGGAAAAGCATGCCAAAGAGCATCAGCACCAGCATCGAGACACTGTTTATGACCCGAATGGGAATTTGCCTCCGGGTAATCCGTTGGATGCTTTCGAGCAGGATCTTCCCTCCGTCGAGCGGGGGCAGGGGAAGCAGGTTCATCAGCCCAATCGAGACGGACAAGGCAGCTGCCAGGAATATAAAGGGGAGAAAACCAGCGGAAGCCGCGTTTGAGGCTTCGACGGAGATACCCACCACAGAGGACGACTGGTTTATGACGTCCCCGAATGTTGCCGGATTGAACAGGCCGGCTATTCCCACGGCAACAAGCCAAATCAACTCGAACGACCGTTTCAAGGCCTCTAGAAAACCAACGGGCTCTGTAGTGAACTCTGGGGCAATTCCCATGAAGGCCCGTCCGTTGTTGTCGGCAAGGGTCACTGGTATTTGTATATGCTGTCCGCCACGTACGATATCTAGAAGTATGACATCGCCTGTTTTATACGTGCCGATCAAGTCGTACAGCTCTTCCCAGCTATCGACCTCGACGCCGTCTACTGCTGTTATCGTGTCGCCAGCCAAAACGCCTGCCTCAAAGGCTGGCGAGTCCTTGGTCACACTGGCTAGCGAAGTCGTTGCAGCAGTGTCACCGACAAACATCATAACGGCTGTGATTACGGCAATCGCAAAGACCAGGTTAAAAGCAGCTCCGGCTAGAAGCATTATCACTCGTTGATAGAACTTAGCCCCCATATAGGTTTTTTGACGGTCCTCAGCCAACAGTGCCTCCGGCTGGGCAAGGCTACGTGCTTCTCCCCTTAAAAAACCATCCCCTGCCTTCATTTCATAGAGGTACTTGCTGGTTTTCGACTTGCTGCGATGGATGGTGCCCCAATCGACAAGCTGCTCTAAGTCGTTCTCGAAGTCATAGCCTAAAGCAGGCTCGTAGGATAATACCGTTCTAGTGTCGATTTTTCCTTCTGACGCAAGGATTTCCAGGGAGTGAGCCAGGGTCGGGCTTTCTGAGTCATACTGCATTCCGGCAATGAGGGCATATCCACCGAGCAAGAAGGGAGTGACTCCGTATTTTGTATCGCCGATGGTAAAGCCGATGCTAGGGCCTGGCAGGCCTATCATGAATTCGCGGACCCGCATCCCGCAGAGCCTGGCTGCTGTATAATGCCCTGCTTCGTGTACTAGGACGATCAACAAAAGCATGACCAGTCCCCAGAAAACCGTGGTGAGTGGATAAAGTAATGTATTCATGCTCGTAAGTATAACTTGATTCATTAGAGAACAAAAGGCATGGTAAAACGTGATGAAGCAAGTGTCATACTCTTGTTCATTTTCAAGTTGGCTGTCAAGAAGCTCAGATCAGTCATGATTTGACTTGTCGCTGCTGACGTTTGGTTATTCATTTTACCTGGAAAGGATTGGGCTTAAAAACGTTGAAGCGCATCAACATAATCATTGATGCGCTTTACGTCTACCTTTCAATCTCTTGGGTTATGCCGATTGCGATTCATGCCAGCGTCTAGTTATTCTCTTCCAGATTTGTATGCAGAGTATTCCGATAATTATGATATTGGCTATTAGATAAATTCCTAGTAAGCCTTGGCTGTCACCAGTTCTTGGGGTTTTGGTTCCACCACTGGCTGTTCTCTTTGTTCCTTCTTCTTCGGGAACGTTGGTTTGCTCGTTATTGGCAGATCTGTCGACAACCAGTGTAATGTAAGCATATCCATCAGCAAATTCGACTTTGTATACATATGTGCCGTTTTCGAGAGTGTCGATATAGCTTTGTTTGAACGTTATCTCGGTACTGTCTACCCTTAAGGCTCCTTCGCTGACGATGTAATTGTCAGGATCTATCGTGTCTCCTTCAAGGGTTACGCGCACGAACTCGTCGCTTGGCGCATCTATGACAGCGGTCTTGTCCTCATCGCCTTCGGTAGTGCC
The DNA here is from genome assembly GCA_009776725.1 of Coriobacteriia bacterium. GTDB lineage: Bacteria > Actinomycetota > Coriobacteriia > Coriobacteriales > UBA8131 > WQXZ01. Next base: position 134 of record WRNE01000052.1, on the reverse strand, counting down.
AAGGTCCTCAATAACAATGTATGTGGGAGCGGTCTTGTACGTCGCGGTCAGGGTCGTGTCGCCTGCCGGCATCGTGAAGTCCGTCGTCGCCGAGGCTATGTCCTCGAAGAGGCCCTCGTCTGCCCCGGTCCACC
>WRNE01000051.1 GCA_009776725.1 Coriobacteriia bacterium | reverse complement strand
GTTTGGGGTGGAGGCGGGCGCCTGCTGCGAGGCGGGTGGGGCTTCAGCAGCCAAGCCGTCAGCCAGGCCGTCAGCCAGGCTAAAGTCCTCTTCGTCCTGGTTCAGGTAGTCGGTGATCCGCTCGATGCTGGGCTTGGTCTCCCGGTACCGCACTACCACAGCGTTAAGCTCCATCACCGGCGACGAGAGCAACTGGAAATACAGTCCTAATGCGATAACAGAGCCCACAGTCATCGTCCCATTGAAAATGTAGAGCGTCCCGATGGAATAAATCCCAGCTAAAGAGAGCACCATGATCAAGCCCGAGACCCCGCTTAACATGGCACTCCATTTTCCAAAGCGGATGCCGATACTCTTCGTTTCATTGATGATTCCTTGGAAAGACTCCAGGGTGCTGTTGATAAGCATGTATGTCTTTATTAGGACTATGTTCCTCCAGGTTGTGGTAAGCGACCCGAAGAGGGCGTCGTAATTCTCCAGGCTGATTTTGGACAGCTCCTCGAACTTGTGGGAGACATAGTTGTTGACCAGGTAGAAGAGAAAGAATCCAATCGTTATCACAATGGTGATCGAAACCGACTGCATGAGCATGCCGATGACAATCAAGACGATCAATACGACGTCGTTTAGGACAGCGGCAATCACGTCCGTGAAAAAGAAGCTGATGGCCCCGACGTCATTGGTGATCCGCGATATAAAGTCCCCGCTGTTCCCCGCCTCGATCAGGCTGTACTTAAGGTGTAGCATCTTGTCAAAAATCTGCGTCCGCAAGTCAAAGAGCATCCGTTGGGCGGCATGGATAAACGCCAGTTCCTTGAAAAAACTGAAAAAAGGCTGCAGGGTGCAGACAACAACAAAAAACAATATGCCGCTGTATACCCGCTTAGCGTCAACAGCAGCCAAGACGTCGTCGATCAAGCGCTGAGAGACGATCGGGGTGAGAAAAATCGTGACTGTATAAAAAAGCGTCAACAAAACGCCGATCGCAATCAGTACGATATTCTTCTTTAACAATGTAATAATAGCTTGCGCCTGGTTTAACTCGTCCTTCATCTCTTTACTGCCTCTCTCATTGCCTCAAAACCGAACAGGCTGTCGTTTACATAGTCGTCTACTTCTAGGATGCGCCTCACCAACTCGAACTCGTTTATTTGGGCGGATAAGACCACCATCGCCTGGGCTATGGTGTAATAGAGGTCCTCGCTCTCGTAATCCAAAGAGTAGGGGTTTGTTAGAAGAGGGCCAAGCTCGTCATCAAGAGGTATTTGGCCGGCCACAAGCATGGCAAACCCTTCGTAAATCCAAAGAGGTATCTCTGTCTTCATGCTTTGCAGCACGATGTGCGCTGCTTCATGGGCAATAACCTCTTCCAAGGAACCGCTGCTTGTCTCGGGATCCCAAAGGTCAGGGTCCAAAGCATAGATGCCTTGCTGGTCTTGGTAGGCAAGCAGCCAAGGGGGAGGATTGGCACCCTCGTCGATTAAACGCTCAGTAAATAAACGTCGACTAGTAAAAAAAGTGACCTGGATCGGCTTGCTGTAATCTATGTGAAAAAGCTGAAACCTTGTATTAATGCTTTGCAGGTCAATGCTTTTTGCGAAATCATTAATAACGAACTCCATTTATCCCTCCATGAAACGATGAGCTACAAGCAAACACTCTGAGAACATTATGATATCGGATTCAGCAGTATGCGGTAGGTAAAACCAACTAATGGGCCTTAAGTGCAATAGCTAAACCCTGATGTCTGCCTGCTGCATGAAAACAGCATGGCAGCCTGACCCGTANGTTTTNTACGAGACATAANAGAGCAATGTGCTTGANAAAATAGCACAATAAGCACGCGCTTCTGCTACTATAAGGAACAGGGAGGTTTTTTGCCAGTTTTGCCTTGTCAAAACTCAGCCCGCAAGGACTCACCAACAACAAGTCTCCCTTATAAAGACTCATCTGCCATCGGAGAGGAATGGGATAAAAGATGAAAGAGTCCAACTATAACTTCTTTTTCGAATATCAAGCCACAAAGCTTTGTTTCAATGCGATGACCTGTGCTTTTGCCGAAATCGGCGACGATTTCATGGATGCTTTGGAGTGCCTCCGCAATGGCCAAGAGGTCACAGACCCGGATTTACTAGAAAATATGGAATACGGCGGTTTCATCGTCGGGGACGAATTCGACGAAAAGCAGAGCCTGAAGCTGCGCTCATGGTCGAACAAGTTCTCCCCAGAGAACTACGGGCTCACTATCGCACCTACCTTGGCCTGTAATTTCGCCTGCCTTTACTGTTATGAAAGCGCCAAGAAAGGCATCATGTCCAAAGAGGTACAGCAATCGATCGTCGAAATGGTCGAAGACGCCGCCAACTCGAAAAAGGACATCCAGATTACCTGGTACGGCGGCGAGCCTTTGTTAGCCATCAACGTCATCAGGGAAATGTCCGCGCAATTCATCGCCATCTGTGCCGAGCATCAAGTCAACTACTTCGCCTACATGGTGACCAATGGCTACCTTTTGACCCCAGAGGTCATCGAGCAGCTAAAAGAATGTGCGATCCAAAACCTGCAGATCACCATCGACGGGCCCAAAGAAGTGCATGACAGCCGGCGCATGTTGAGCAACCAAAAAGGCACCTTTGACGTTATCATCAGTAACATCCTTCAGCTTGTAGAAGCTGGGATTCATCCAGATATTCGTATAAATGTGGATAAAACCAACAAGGACAGCCTTCCCCAGATCATCGGTTACCTAAAAGACCTGAAACTAGAGCAATGCCGCATCACCTTCGGCCATGTCAACGCCTACACCGAGGCCTGTGCCAATATCGAAGGCTCCTGCCTCAATGTCAAAGAGTATGCCGAAGAAACCATTGAATACCAGCATCTTTTGCACGAGGCAGGCTTCTTAGCCAGCGAATACCCCATGTATCCAGGCATTAAAGGAAACTATTGCTGTGCCGACAGCGTGTATTCGTACGTCGTCGACCCTGAAGGCTACCTCTATAAGTGCTGGAACGACATCGGCAATGTGGAGAAGAGCATTGGCCTGATCACTGAAGACGAAGCATTGACAGACCTGCAGTACAAGACCCTGGCAGACTACCTCCTATGGTCGCCATTCGAGCATGAAAAATGCATAGAATGCAGCATTTTACCAATTTGCATGGGTGGATGCCCCTTCAACGGCATGTCCCAAGGGGGCGACCCCGAATGCGAGAAGTGGAAGTACAACATCGAAGCCGCCTTGGGCTTTATCTTTGAGAACGCCTCAACCTCGGTGTAGAAAGCCCCTAGCCAAACTTAGCATTGTGCTAAACGCATAGCTTTATCATANTGCTTGTGTGGAGATTGCTGATATATGCNAATTGGCAGACAAGCTAGGGTTTTCTCCACATAACTGTAGTATCATGAATGCCTGTTAATCTGCCGTGCAGGCAGTTTTTTGTATGTGGAGAAACCCACAAAACGCCCTAATCACCAGGGCTCGATGAATTAGGAAGAGGTGAATGGTATGAGCGAAACGAAAGTCGGACGCAAGGTACGGGAGTTACGGGAGTCCTTGCANTTGACAGTGGAAGAGCTAGCTGAACGCAGCGGCGCAGAGGTGGACGTGATCTTGGGCATCGAAGCTGGCGAGCTNGTGCCGTCANTGGCTCCTTTGATTNGGATNACCCGGGCCTTAGGCGTGCGTTTGGGCACCCTGCTTGACGATGACGAGAACCTTGGGCCGGCCCTGGTCCGAGCGAACGATTATACCGAGTCCACGCGTCTGAGGGCACTAGAGACTAAGACAGACGCTGGCGAGCTGGTTTTTCATGCTCTGGCAGAAGGCAAGGCCTCCCGCCACATGGAGCCTTTCTATATCACGTTGACTCCGAACGAGGCTACTGAGCCGGAGCTATCTGCCCATGAGGGCGAGGAATGGTTGTTTGCCTTGGAAGGCCCGCTGGAAATCGAGTACGGCAAAGAGGTCTATGTGCTGCAACCAGGCGATAGCATCTATTACGATTCCATAGTGCCACACCAAGTGCGCTCGCATAATGGAGAGCCGGCGAAGTTTGTGGCTTGCGTCTATACCCCTGCTTAGGAGCTTTTTTTAGGAGACTAACATGAATAATGTGAAAATTGGAGCATCTGACATAGCGCCAGAGGCCTTCTTTGACCCATCGGATTATCCGATGCATACCGAGCTGACTTTAGGCGACTACTTTAGGGAGCAGGTCAGAAAAGACCCCGACCAGGAGTTCATCGTCTATCCTGACCGCGACCTGCGGTGGACCTACCGGGACTTCGACATCCGCACCGACAACCTGGCTAAGGGGCTCTTGGCAATCGGCATGAAGCCGGGAGACCATCTGGGGGTTTGGGCTAGAAACGTCCCTGACTGGCTGACCTTTATGTTCGCTACGGCAAAGGTCGGGATTGTGCTGGTGACGATGAACCCTGCCTATAAAAGCCACGAGCTGGACTATGTGCTCAAACAGTCCGATATGAGCACGCTCTGCATCATCGATGCTTGGCGCGACGTCGACTACATCAAGATCATCCGCGAGCTGATCCCCCAGTCGGAAGTGCAGGAACGCGGGCACTTATCCACAGAAGAATACCCCTTCCTAAAGAACCTGGTCTATATGGGCCCAGAAAAGCACAGGGGGTTCTTCTCGGTGCCGGAGTTGATCCTGCTCGGGCAGCACGCCGACGACAGCTTGATAGCCGAGGCAGCGAGCACGTTTACCAACAACGACGTGATCAACATGCAGTACACCTCGGGGACCACGGGCTTTCCCAAGGGCGTGATGCTGACGCACCGCAACATCATCAACAACGGCTTCTTCATCGGCGAGCGCGAACGGCTCTCGGAGGCCGACCGGGTCTGTATTCCGGTGCCCCTCTACCACTGCTTCGGCTGCGTTTTGGGCATCATGGCCGTTCTTACCCATCACAGCACAGCGGTGATGGTCGAGGAGTTCGACGCCCTCAAGGTCCTGCAGGCCATCGACCATGAGCAGGCGACTGCCAACTACGGGGTGCCTACCATGTTCATCGCAGTCTTGAACCACCCGCAATTCGACGACTTTGACATGTCCAGCCTGCGTACGGGCATCATTGCCGGATCGGCGGTGCCCCCCGAGGTCATTCGCGAGGCCATGGAAAAAATGAACATGAAGGAGATGACCAACTGCTACGGGCTGACCGAGGCCTCCCCGGTGTACATCCAAACCGCCTGGAACGACGAGCTGGACAACCGCATCAACACCGTCGGCCGTCCCCACGAGGCCGTCAGCGTGCGCGTCATCGACCCCGATACCGGGGCGCTGCTCGGGCCTGACCAGATCGGCGAGCTCTGCGTCAAGGGCTACAACATCATGAAGGGCTACTACAAGATGCCAGAAGCGACAACCGAGGCGATNGATGCCGAGGGCTACCTGCATTCCGGCGATNTAGGCAGCTACGACGAGAACGGGTATTACAANGTCACCGGACGTATCAAGGACATGATTATCAGGGGTGGGGAGAATATCTACCCGCTGGAGATCGAGAACTTCCTGCTTCAAGTAGAAGGAGTGCTTGACGCCCAGGTCGTAGGCGCTCCCGACGACTACTACGGAGAGATAGTCGTGGCCTTTGTCAAGAACCGCGAAGGATATAATCTGACAGAGGAATATATCAGGGAGGCAGCCATTGCCAAAATGGCCAGGTTCAAAGCCCCGAAGTACGTCTTCTTTGTCGACGAGTACCCTGAGACGGCAAGCAAGAAGGTGCAGAAGTACAAACTGAGAGAGACCGCTGCCGAGCTGGTGGAAGAAAGAAAGGCCGCTGAGCTGGCGGGCAGCTGAACCACACAAAGCTTCACTGACGACCAGATGCCAGGAGCGTAGAGCTGGCATCTGGTCGGCATCCTTAAGGAGGGAAAACTATGCAAAAACGTGTAATTACTATACAAGATATTTCTTGTGTCGGCCGCTGCTCGCTGACAGTGGCCCTACCAATCATCTCGGCTGCTGGAATTGAGACATCCATTCTGCCGACAGCTATCCTGTCCACGCACACCGGCGGTTTTGAAGGCTATACCTTTCGCGACCTGACAGACGATATCGAGCCGATAGTGGACCATTGGAAGAGCCTTAGCCTCCAGGCTGCGGCAGTCTATACAGGCTATCTGGGAAGCGAGCACCAACAGAAGCTGATAGCCGACATCTTTACGGCCTACAAGGCCCAAGGCTCGCTCATATTCGTCGATCCGGCGATGGCTGACAACGGACAGCTCTACCCAGCCTTTGACATGGACTTCGCCCTTGGCATGCGCGACCTTTGCGCCATGGCCGACCTGATAGTGCCCAACATAACCGAAGCTACCCTGATGTTGCAGCGTGATTATCCGGGCGACGACTACGACCAGGAATACATCGAAGACTTGCTGCGGTCTCTGTCAGACCTAGGCCCGGGGCAAGTCGTCTTGACCGGGGTCAGCTTCTCCTTTGACCGTATTGGTGCAGCGGCCTACACCCGGGCAACCGACAGTATCGACTACTACTTCACCAACCGTATAGACGGATACTACCATGGCACCGGAGACATCTATTCCAGCGCTTTGCTGGCGGCGATCGTCAACGATACGCCGATCTTTGACGCTATTAAGATAGCTTGCGAATTCACATTCGAATCGATTAAAAGGACTTATGCATCTGGAGAAGACCCCAAGTACGGCGTGGACTTCGAAAGCGGCTTGGGCGAGTTTGCGGGCTTGTTCGACTAGTGGGAGAGGCGCATTGGCTTGCCTGGTTGTNTNACAATCTAGTAAGGCAATGCGCAATATGGGCGCTGCTAAAAAATGAAAAAGATAGCATTCGTCTGTGTCCATAACTCGTGNCGAAGCCAAATNGCCGAGGCGCTGGGCAAGCATCTTGCCAGTGACGCGTTTGAGAGNTATAGCGCTGGCACAGAAGNCAATGACAGCATCAATGNCGATGCTTTGCGCTTGATGAATGAAAAATACGGCATAGACATGGAAGCATCGCAGAGGCCCAAATTGCTAAGCGACATTCCGCCTGTGGATATCGTCGTCACTATGGGCTGCGATGTGGATTGTCCGTATCTGACATGCGAGAGGCGTGAGGATTGGGGCCTAGGCGACCCGACAGGAAAAAGCGACCAAGAGTTTTTGCAGGTTATCGATGAGATAGAACGCAGGATACTGTTACTGAAAGACGAGCTCCCTTAAGCAAGCTGTTTAATTGTGTAGCATTCGACCTCTTGACGCATGGATGTCAGGGTACTTCGCACGCAAGCGCGCCTGCGAAAGCCATTCGACCTCTTGACGCATGGATGAGGGATACCATACGCTTTTGACAACCAAAAAGCCTAAAAATGGGGCTTTTTGGTTGTCAAAAGCGTATGGTATCCCTCATTTTCACAAAAATGAGCATTTTATGACGTGGCTTTTTATTGTATAACCACCTTATACATTGAGAGCTTTTGGAGAGTGTCGGATTAGCTGGCTTATAGAAAAATCGATCTTGGCAAAGATAAAGAGGTCCTATTGTCAGCCGACTAGCCATTGTGTTCTTGGCTAGGAGAAACAGCGACTAGCCATGTTTGGTTGATAGTTGTTGTTGTGTCGGCGCTTTGCTTTTTAGAGTTCTTCAGAAAGGCATTCTCTAACTTTGCCGATGAAGTGTAATTAAATCAATTGTTAGTCATGAGCCTGATAGTCAGCAAACTGTTTATGCTAGTTGAACCAAGTAAATAACTGCACATTACTATCGACTTAGTTAAGCATTAATTGGTATGCAATTTTGATTGCTTATAATCACCCACAGTGCCGCAACTTCAGATACAGTAAGGCGTAGATTTTATACTGAAAAATGTTATACAAACAGCTCTGAGTTAAAAAACTCTTCCAATGAGACTTCAAGTCCATTGATGATTTTTGCTAGATTGATTATTGAGACATTTCGTTTGCCTGTCTCGACTTCTGCGAAATAAGTCCTTGCCATACCGATTTTGTGAGCGAAACTCTCTTGGCTCAAGTTAGTAGCTGCCCGGAGCTCTTTGATTCTGACCCCAATCAATTTTGGTATGTTGTCTAATATCATGCAGGCAAACCTCCTACCTACATGATTATTTTTGTCACTTAAAACACAACACGATATAAGTGACAATTTTGTGATATAGTTCATTTAGCAACAATTAAAAGCACGAGCTTTCTTGCTGTATAGGGAGAGCTGATAAAGGAGGAGGGAATGTCTAAGTCAAAGGCGTGTATTTCGTGCTGTATAAGTATCATATTCTTTATTAATTTATGTGTTATTGGTTGCAGTTCCAATGTTGAAACTAATGCTATATCAACAGTGAAAGTTTCGGAAATCACTGGCTTATTCTATGAGACGAAAGAGGAGTCTGGGCTGACAATACCAGAAAAACAGTACTCCGGGTATGTAATTGTAGTAGGAAACACTGCAAATGAGCCTGTCCCATCAGTTAGTCAAGAAGTCATACCCTATTTAAATTCGATCTTCCTGTTTGATGGTATTAGTACAAATACAACAAGACCAAAGCTTGTGTTGGTGTCAGCTGCAGGCTATTCTAATCATGAAGTATATGATATAGCTAGCTTAGAATTAAGTGATGCTATGGTTAATGGCAGTGAGCTACGCAACCAAAACATCTCAAAACAAAACATCGGAGTAATAAATGAGGTTATAGGTACTCCAGCAACTACCAGCCACCTTGATTTTTTTAGTGCGATGAAAGAGGGTGTGAAGTATTTATCAGGCATTGAGGGAAACAAATTAATGATTGTCATGGGTTCAGGTCTTAATGATGTAGGTTATCTAAACTTTGCATCATCACCGGATTTGATTAATCAAGATCCTAAGACTACTGCAAATTGGATTGTCTCAGACCCAAACTCTGGTGTTAGTAAAGAAACTTTGCTTGACTATGATGTCTACTTCTTTGGTCTTGGAAACACAGTTCAACCACAACCTGCCCTTGAGCTCGAAGGAGTGAATAGCTGCAATAATCTTTGGGAGGTTTACGATGAGCTTGCATGGGCTTTAGGCGCAAATAATGTATTTGTTGAAAAGACAACATACATAAACAGCGTCTCTCCAGAGACTAGTTACATTGTTAACCCTGTACTTTTTTATGAAGACTCTCCGATAGATTGGAATACAGGATGTGATCAAAGAACAGTTATCGATATGCATTTCACAGAAGGCTCACTGACTTTTCCTCCGGACAGTTGGATACCTGAAGACAAGAAAGCAGCTATTGAAGCACTCCGACCAACAGCTGACGATATAAATGCAAACGATAATATTCAAGTAACAATCATTGGATATTCAGCAAGCACTGCGAAACGGTTGGAGCTCGATACATCGGAACTAACAACTAAGAGAGCACAAACAGTATATAATATACTAGTAAATGATCTCGGAGTTGATCCTTCGAAGATCGTTGAGGTGAGGGGTGCAGGTACAGGACATTTTGTCGACGAGTTCCCTAATGGAGTATACGATAACAGTATTGCAGCCATGAACCGCGTTGTTGTTGTCACCGGAACGGTGGGGCAGACAAATGACTGACGACTCATATAAAAAATATGATACAGCAGAGGTGTATATAGAAAGGTTCGATTTATGTCCTTTAGCAGGAGATTTTATTAAAGAATACCTAAAGACGAATATTAATATTATTGATGGATTGTCACCTATTGAAACCATCATTAGACGGTGGGACAGTGCGTTAGCAACAATATACTCTGAGGTAAACGATGTTTTAATTTCTGAGACAGAGTTGGAGCTACTTGCTTTCAATATAAAAGAATTTGAAACTGCCAATGGCCTAGAACGAACCAAGGGAGATAAATCAGTTCTATATTGGTGCGCAAGGTGCATTCGTGAGCAAGATGAAAAGCTTGTGTTGATCATTCGAATGATGTCATCTATCAATACAGCAAAAAGGCTATTTGAGTCAATGCTACCAAGACTCAATGAATATCTACCAGTTTTAAACTCGGAAATTGAAAGCTGGCATACGGGCTTTGATAACAACAACAATAGAGACATCCAAATAATAACCATTGAAAATGGACTAACAATATTTATAAAAATAAATGAAGATAACAATCATTGGAAGTCTCTTAAAGAGAAAGCAGAAGCGAAGAAAGAAGAGATTGAGCATTTAAAACATATAAACGAAGCAAGCATATAGAAAGGTTAGGCAATGGATACAAGCATGCAAACAAGCAATTCCGAAATTCAAGATGACTATAGCAAGGTGTTCAGGCAGGAGAGTTTTAATATTTTCAAATGCCTAAAAAGCCTTAACTCATTCGAGCCTATAAATAAAATGCATGAAGCTGCAATTAATGATATTAACCAGGCTCCTGAACAAGCAGCAAGACAAGAAGAGGTTGTTAGTATTATTCGTGGCAATTACTTTACAGCTCTAAAGAATATGTACACAGAGATCCATGCGGCATTTCAATGGGGATACAATGAAATTGCTAACCATGTTCAACAACAAATAAATAGAACGAACAAGCTTGCTGAATCGTATAACGATATTCTTAGAAAGTACATCGATGTAACAGACCAGTACAATGATGCTAAAAGGAATTATAGTAAAAACCCTAAAGATATCAACGTAGTTCATATCGATGAGAGGCTAGCAGTTAAAATAGACGATAATATAGTGCCAAACGTTGATAGTTTATGGAGCCTTGCTAATACCAATGAAGTCGTAGGCAATGATTCAGGTGATTTATCTCAAAATGATGATCAGACATTGGATGAACATCAACCCTATAGGATACCGAGTGAGATTGAATATCTTCAGCGTGACGAGCTGGTCGGATCCGTGTTGAAGAGCTACTTCAGAGTTCAAGCGTGTTTTGCATTAGCTATAACTGTTATATTAATAACCGTAGATGCGTTCTTTCTAATGCCAGCAATTGCGTTTTTAACGAATTATCCAGCTAACAGTGTTTTTATCCCTACACTAGCTGCGACAATTGTACTTGCTGCGATTATGTTTATTGGTGGCTCTTTATATAGCGATAATAAAAACCGATCGGCTTTTGTGATATTTTTCATATGGGTGGTGATCGGAATCGCTCTGTTCTTTGTTCGAACACAGTATTTTTTTGCACAGGCTTATATAGTCAATGAGGTAGTCGCGTCTTCATTACTCTTTATATTTATTTATGTGCTTGACGGTGTTCTTGCTTCGTGGTCTGGCTTCGAGTTACAAAACAAACAGAGAAAAGACTATAAAAAAGCTGAAACAGATCTATATGCGATAAAAAAACAACTCGAACAAAGCAAGATCGAATATGAAGAATCTTTGAAAGTGCCAGAGCTCAACCTGCGTGAAACTGATATTTTGGATAGAAAGTTTGAGTTGTCGGTTCCATTTAACCCTTTAGTCGACTCTACTATTGTTGCGTTAAATACTGACAATTTTGAGCGTCTATTCGTTAGCCCAGAGCTGCAAGAATTCGATTACATGCTAATAAAGTCCGGGGTACCCATTGAATATGTCCATCCTAACGATAGTCGTTTAAATAATGCTGAGCTTGTAGCAATCAGCTGACGAACATATACAGACAATATAAACAGCAACTCATTATTATGATAACAAGAGAATTCGGTTCTTTTAGTAAAAAGCAAAATACGGATATGGAGGGTATATGGCAGTAAGATGCGATTATTGTAAGGGCACAGGCGTCTGTCCTTATTGTGATGGAACAGGCCGTATAAAATCAAACCCACATCCGTCACCACGAAATGTCATAGGAGATGGGTCGGGCACATCGAAGTGTATCGAATGCGATGGTTCTGGCAAATGTGTGGAATGCAGTGGGAAAGGAAGCAAATAATAGCAGTCACTCAGTTGCATGGAATGTGGGTTTGCTGCTCTGATCAGTTGCTTGATAAACACAAACAAAGGTTCTAGCTCAATAGTTGAGATAGCTTTGCGTGGCTTGATGCAAACGCTTGATACCCTTGACCAAAAAGTAGCATTGGATTGTGTAGGAGATGCTTGCTT
>WRNE01000050.1 GCA_009776725.1 Coriobacteriia bacterium | reverse complement strand
TTCCCCAAACAGTCGGTGACGCTTACAATGTCATACCACATGGCGGGGGCTTTTAGCTTTCGGAAGTCAGTACCCATGTAAAACATATACGGATGTCTTTCCAAGCTGTTTTCCCATAAAGCGAGGATAATTCTTACACCATTGATAGCAATGTCGCTGTTCTTGTATTCATCAATATCCGACAGTAGATTAAGCATGACAAGCGTTGCGTAAGGGCATGGGTCATCTTTTCTTCCCGGTCCTCTGAACTTGCCTAATTCTTCTGAAACCGAACAAGGGAAGCCATGCGGTTGACTAAGGGCTACTAAAAAATCTACGCCCTGTTTTATGTGCTGCTGATAATCCACATTAGCTTTTAGCAACGCCATCAGTAATAAGGGAGCGTCACATAAACACCAACCAAATATATCTGTGCCCGTTCCCCCGAAGTGTTTAGGTATGTTGGTCAAGGATTGATATATCCCATTTTTATCCTTGTGGCTCATAAGCTGACCTATGGCGTTTTCAATTTCGGGTATGTTTGTATCGAAACCGAGATCAAGTAAAAATATGAGTTTATGGATAGGTAATTCGGGGTTTTTGTGATTGCTGACCAACATACTATGAAAGTCGGATATGTCGTTTAGGTATGTTTGGATTTTTTCGTCCTGTAATGCTTCATCACGCAAGGCGGATAAATCCTCTTTGCTTTCGCCAAGCAGATTGATCCTGATTGCATATTGCAACCACGACTCACTTATGGATAACAGGTTATCAATCATAAATTGCCTCCGTTAAATGCATACACGCTTATTCTGCGTTGCTGTTTCTTTTCACCGCGCATACTCTGTGGGCAAGGGTGAAGAGACACGCCGGCAGGCGGGGAGTTTCGCATGTAGCCCGAAACGGACGGACGGAAAAACGGTGCGGAGCGGCGGCGGTTTTCTGTTCGGACGATGAAGCCGCCACCAGCAGAGATAACCCGCGGCAGCGCCCACGGCGTTTGTGGTGTAGCCTAACCGTCAGAGTAGGTCACACGCTTTGAAATAGCGGCTGATGCGTTCCCACGGCTATGTAATAATACCATACAGTTTTCAATAGATTATTGATTCTTGCTTGCTGAGATGCCCCCAAATGAGTGGTCCCTTTTTAAAGGTAAATTCGCAAACTCATCGCACCACACATCATAAATATGGCATATCCAGGGTAAACGCACCTGAAAGAAGAGGCACGACCGGTGGAAATGCACGAAAAAGGCACGATAAGGGCCTTATAACGGCTTGGTGCGGTGAGTCCGGACAGAACTTAGCCACGCCGGTGCCAACGGTGTCCGGACTTGTCGCACCGGCTGCTGTGTTGCGCTATCCCCTTGTCCGTTCCGCCTTGAGGCGGCTCTCCCTGCCAGGGCCAGTGTTCAATCTCTTGTTCAACCACATGTCCATACTTAACGCACCATTCTACGATTAGTCCGGACATGTGCGGTTAGTGGAGCAATGGGTTTGCGAATTTACGCAAGGAAAGTAGTGGTACCCGATTCGGCTGGTTAAGTGGTTCCCTTTTGAGTTGACAGTAACACCACTCCGACGCCACGGCAGACGGCAAGCTGTTCTGCGGCTTCGTCGTGCTGGTCCTGTACATGGTCGTCCGCGAGGCGCTGGCCACGTCGGAGGATACCGGGGGCATGTCGGCTGGGTCGGCCCTGCGGTAGCTCGGGAAGCTGAAGCGGGTGGCCTACCCCGAAGGCAGCGTCCAGCACACCGCCGTCACCAAGAGCCAGCGGCTGATCCTCGAGTCTCTCGGCGTTGAGCCAGGCGAGCTGCTTGCCTTCGGGCTAGACGGTTAGCTCCCGGGCTGCCTGTATACTATGTTTTTGGCGGAGTTCAGGTTGTAGAACCATGGAAGTGAAATATATAATCTGCCATAACTATATAATTTGTAATACTTATGGCGAGTTATAGAATAGGTTGAAGCTACATAATAGCAGCTAAATCCGAAATCCCATTTAGAAGCCAATTTTAAAGTCTCTATAACTACTTGGTTTGATTGACTTATGGCAGATTATCTAATAATATGACCAAGGCACGATTTGGAGGTTTTTCAATTGGCAGATAAAACAAGTATCATCGGGCGAACAGCAGAAAAAGAGATCCTATATGAGTGCTTCGGGTCAGCCAAATCGGAGTTTGTTGCTGTTTACGGCAGGAGACGTATAGGCAAGACTTATCTAGTCAGAGAAGCACTTGGCGACGAATTCGTTTTTTATGCAACCGGTGTGCTCGATGGCAACAATGCAGTGCAGCTTGCAAATTACAACGAGGAGATCAACAACTTCGGTGGAAGCAGCCTTACTCCAGCCAGCAACTGGCGCGAGGCTTTCAACAACTTGCACTCATTGATCTTATCCACAAAAAAGAAAGGCAAGAAAGTCATTTTTCTTGACGAGATACCTTGGATGTGTGCTCCGCGGTCAGGGTTTTTGTCTGAGCTGGATCATTTTTGGAACCGCTGGGCTTCACAGCGCAAGGACGTTATGTTGATTATTTGCGGGTCTGCAGCATCATGGATAATCGACAATGTGATTGATAACACTGGTGGTCTGCACAACAGGGTCACCCGCCATATAAACCTCTCGCAATTCACTTTGGGAGAGTGTGAGCAATACTACCGTTCCAAAGGCATTGAAATGCCGCTCTATCAAGTCGCCGAGGCTTATATGGTCTTCGGTGGAATACCCTACTATATGGATTTGTTCAGGCCAAAACTGAGTTTGGCCCAAAATGTCGATGCGATCTTTTTTGCCGAAAACGCACCTCTTGCCAACGAATATCAAAACCTCTTCCGATCGCTTTATCGAAATGCTGACAACCATATACGCGTAATAGAGAACCTAGCTGCTAGAAACTTTGGTAAGACCCGTGATGAGATTGCAGCGTCTTCAGGTTTAAGTGGGGGAGGCTTGACCAAGACGCTCAAAGAGCTGATTGCTTGTGGCTTTGTACGCGAATACCTGGCTTACGGCAAGAAAACTAGGGATAAGACCTACCAGCTGGTCGACCCATTTACCTTGTTTTGCCTTCGGTTTGGATCCAAGCGTAATACACAAAGCAATGATTTCTGGCTGAGGTCATACTCCAGCCCTGCACACTCTGCATGGGCGGGGTATGCATTTGAGCTCGTCTGTCTGCTGCACTTACAACAGATCCACCAAGTTCTCGGTATTTCAGGGGTATTGACGCAGGTCTATGCATGGAGAAGCACCATGAGCGACCCAGGCATACAAATCGATCTTGTCATCGACCGTGCAGACAACATAATAAATCTCTGCGAGATCAAGTATTCTTCAACTCCGTTTAGAATAACCAAGGAATACGATGCCAAACTCCGGAACAAAAAAGCGGCTTTTATAGAAGAGACTAAAACTCGTAAGGCGGTACATACTACGATGATTACCACATATGGGTTGAATGAAGGTATTTATCAAGCTGGAATACCCTTCAGTATAGTACTCGACGATTTATTCTAGCAAAGCGTTCATCTGAGTAGAAATTAACAGCAAATATGTTGTCCAATATCATACTAAATAGGTATTAGCCGCTATTGCCAGACTGGAGAATGAATAAAATGAATAGAACAGATGAATACGACTATCGGGTAATCTGGAGCGAGTCCGATAGTGTGTATATCGCTACTGTTGCTGAGTTCCCTAGCTTGTCCTATATTGATGTTGGCCAAACCGCGGCACTAGCCGGTATAGTTGATCTTGTTGGTTTTATTCTCAAAGACATGGAATCAAATAGCGGTGAAGCTCCAACCACCTAGATAAATGGAGCCATGTACAACGGCAGGCTGTCGAGTATTCTCACATTTGACCCATAAGCGTCATTTACCTGCGCAAATTCCTTATCCACATATTCATTGGACTCGCTTATGACATGCAGTCCGCCTGACTCATCAAACGCAAAAGTCGTGCTGCCTAAGTTTTTTGAGGTAAGCCTGATACCTCGTGTTGCTCCATGGTTTTGCATGACAGATCGCATAGACTTGGACTTCTTGTTGTCAGCCGACTTCACTTCCATCGCAGTAGCGACCCCTAGATGACGGATAACGAAGTCTATTTCCAGACTGTTACGGTACTCGAAATAGTAAAGCCGCTTGTTGTTCTTTGTGAAGATATCAGCAATGATGTTCTCATAGATCGCACCTTTGTAGATGCCTAGCTTGCCTTCGATAATGTCTGCCTGCGATCCGTCTTCCAGCATGCTGACTAATAGGCCGGTGTCATTGAGGTAGACCTTGAAGGCATCGGTATTTGCGTTTCCCTCTAAAGGCAACTCGATCCGGCCTAAGTTGTGACAGAAACTAATAATACCGGCATCCAGCAGCCACATCAGGCTTCCGCCGTACTTGCGCGCGCTGCCTTTCTTATCCACAATGTTGTATTGGAACTTTTTATAGTCCTTTGCAAGCTGACGGGGAATTGACAGGAAGCAAGCCCTGGCCTTTGCTTTCTCTGAATCTTTTGCATACTTCGCAATGTCATCGAGATAATCGTTTATGATCGCCCTTTGTATTCGCAGCACCTCCCCGAAATCGCTCTTCTCTGCAAAGGATGCAACCACGGCAGGCATTCCGCCTACTACAATGTGCTCCTTGAATAACTGCATCATTTTTGTATGTATGACATCGGGCACCGGCTCGCGTCGATCGTAGTAACCACGTAACTCGTTGAAGGCATCAGGAGAAACCCCCATCGCCCAGCAGAACTCCTCGAAGTCCAATGAATGCATTTCGATCTGGTCGGTATAGCCGACTGGAAACGACGAGACCTCTCCGTAATTAATGCCAAGCAGCGAGCCGGATGCGATTACATCAAACCTAGCATCTTGCGTCATGAACTTCAACGCCGTGCGTGCTTCTGCACAGCTTTGGATCTCATCAAGAAAGATCAGCGTGTTGCACTCGACTATCGTTGCTCCAGGCACATACAGGCTTATCTGCTTGATCAACGTCGTGGTGTCCAAGTCGCCATCGAATATTTGCTTCAGTGAGGGAGTCTCCTCGAAGTTGATATAGATAAAGGATTCAAAGTTTTCACGAGCAAAACGCTCGATACTAAAAGTCTTGCCAACTTGGCGGGCGCCTTTGACTACAAGCGACTTGCGGTCAGATTGTGACAGCCAGTCGTTTAGCTGAGAAGTAATTTTTCGTGTGAGCATCTAGAGTCCTCCGTTTCGATGACAGGCTTCTTCGGTGCTTGGCTTTAGGAGTTACTCGATCAAGTTTAGTAGGTAGATGGATAATAGCACGTAGATGGCTTGCATGCAACTTTTTATGGCGAATATAGGTGCTGTCATGCAACTTTTTGGGGCGAAAAATTTGTCATTATTGCATATTTTCACAGCGAATTGTTGGCTATAAACACGAGTGCGCTAGCAAACTAAGTCGCAGCAAGTAACCCTAGCTTCGTCAACGTATTCAGGAATCGTATCGCCAGTAGATCCTTGTCAATCAGGGGATCGTCTTGTGTCCTTATCAAGTAGTCGAACTGGGATAGGTCTTTGTATTCGAACGCGTTTACTAAAACACTCTTTGTTTGCTCAGTCAACTGATCGAAATACTTTTCACATACAAATACGAGATCGAAAAGATCGCGGATGCGGTCTCTGCTAAGATATGCGCTAGCCTTCATTTGGGTAAGCACATCGAGGGTGTAGACTTTGTATCCAGCAATGATAACTGCATCGCTGGGGTTGATTGTCTGGCGCCTATACGAAACCTCGATCTTTAGCGGTTCCCCTTGTTCAAGACTCCTGTGGATGTATAGTTTTTGTACTGTCTCAGTGTTCTTACCAATTCGTAGAGTGAATCCGTTGCCTTGGCAATACTCTTCGATGCGCTCTTCCAGTGCAGGCTGTAATGTCGAGCTATAAGCGCCCTCACCATCAAGGTCTATGTCGATAGACACCCTGTCTAGCTCATAGCATTCCATCAGTGCTGTCCCGCCTTTAAGGACAAAGGGCTGACCCGCGATGGCATTAATAACGCTAAGCGCTTCAGGTATAAGGTCCCGGAACCCCTGATCGATCATAAGCCTACCAGCTCCTTGTAATCGAGCCAGTCGCAGAGGTATTCTCTGCCCATAAAGCGATCAATTTCATCCCAGTTCGGCCTGTTTTTTAGCAGTGACACCTTGATGAATACTTCATTTGTATATTGCTCTTCATCAATGAAGTCTTTACGCATGCCTTGAGCTGATGAATAGTACCCCTCATCAATCAAATCGAGGCAGGCGCGGATGTGGTTGGCTTTCTTGACCTTGCCCAGACCAGGAGCGATACCGTCTTCAATGCCCCAATCGCCGAATACAGAGTCATCGGTATCAAGGTATCGAGGCTTTTCCCAGTTCAATGCTGATTGATGCCAGTCTCCCGGTGTGCCTAAGGCACTCGGCAAGTTTAAAGCGTATGTCCCAGTTATATATTTCATAAGAACATTATACCTTCAATGCAAATGCGCGTCCTTTGGTCTAAACCCAGGTCTTATCCATGTTGTGCATATGCATAGATATCAATGATGCGAATGTCTTCTGCCATAGATTACTTTGAGTACTCGGTGTAGGGAAATGCCTCTATTTATGAAGCCTGCGTTACATCCGTATTACATTGTTTGACACATACCCCATGAAGCTGCATACTGTCAATGCCTATGTTTAATACCAAGCATAAGATGAGATATTAGGAGAGCGTTATGGCAAAAGTTGTCCAAGGAATCAGGTTTGAGCCAGAAGAGATCGAGATGATCAATGAATATGCCAAGTTCACTGGGAAATCATTCTCAGCTGTTGTCAGAGAATCGACGCTTGAAGCAATCGAAGATAAAATCGACGTAGAAATACTGAGAGAGGCAATACGAAACGATTCAGGTACTTATCTGACGCTGGATGAAGTTATCGAAGAAGTCCTGTAAATGACTGGTCAGTATAGTGTTGTCATTGAGGTAAAAGCTGTAAAGCAGATAAAGAAGCTTGATCGCCCGCAAAGAGCTTTGCTTATAAACTGGATAGCTGAGAATCTAGAGGGATGTGAGAACCCATATGTAGTCAGTGGCGCTAAGAAGCTTGAGGGTATTGATAATGGTGTTAGGTATCGTGTAGGTAATTATCGGATACTCGCCACTGTGCATAAAGACTTGGTTCAGATCAAAGTGTTCACAGTCGGCCATCGATCGCAGGTGTATAGAAATCTGAAATAGAATACCCAAATCCTCTTCCTCGTAGACTCTCGCATAAGACCCATACCGTAATGTATAAATACCGATCCAACCCCAATACATCCACCCGTTTAAACTCCATTTAAAATGATGCAGTAAAATCACAGCGCATAGGGACCGCAACCGATAATGACAACGGCACGGAGGCCTGCATGACTAAGATAATGATCGTCGACGACGACCCTAACCTGCGTGAACTGGTCAGCACCCTCCTGAAGAACAACGGTTTCGAGGCAGCCGAGGCAAGCGACGGGCGTGACGCTTTCAGCATCATCATGGACGTCAATCCTGACTTGATGATCGTCGACCTGATGATGCCGAACATGGACGGCTACTCCCTCTGCCGCAAGCTTAAGCAATACTATGCGGATAAACCCGTGCTGATGTTGACAGCTAAAGGCGAGCTGTCTTCGAAGATCGAGGGCTTCGAGGCTGGTGCTGACGACTACCTGACCAAGCCTTTCGAGGGGGTAGAGCTGATCATGCGGATAAAAGCACTGCTCCGGCGCTACCAGATCGAGGCTTCCCAGGCCATTAGCATCGGTAATGTGGTCATCGACAGAAACAGCTATACCGTGGTTATGAACGGTGTCCAGTCAGACATTCCCATGAAGGAGTTCGAGCTGCTCTTTAAACTGGCGGGCAGCCCCGGGCGTACATTCAACCGCGGCACGCTGATCGAGGATGTCTGGGGATACGACTTCAACGGCAGCGAAAGGACCCTTGACGTGCACATCATGGTGCTAAGCCGCCTGATGCCGATGACCTACTGTGTCGACCTCGCCCGGGCGGTGGCCTATGCCGGTCTGCCCGAGTACTCTAGCATCGTGATGTTCAACCCGGTCGTCAACCTGGCAGCCATCGCTGGCTTGACTGTGGTGTTTCTGGTGATCGGTACCTTCTTCTTCGCCCGCAGCAACTTGAACAGGTAGGAGTGTGGAAGGCGCAAGGCTTACAGCAAGCAACCGATTTCGGTACCCATAACCATATATGAATGGTAGCTACAGAATTCCGACAAAGCCAAAAGTTCAATCGCACGACAAACGCGCAGGGTATAGCGCTGTTAGCAAGTTTGTATACTCATGAGTAGGCTACTTATAGGTATACTCTTTGTAGAACCACTAAACTGAGCCACGTGAAGGTACAGGTATACCATTTATGCGTATTTTACTAGTCGAAGACGATGACTCCCTGCGCAAGGGCATCGAGTTGAAGCTTGCCAGGGAAGGGCATGAGGTGCTGAGCGCCGACACAGTCGCCGCCGCACTGGAACTCCTAACCAAGCAGTGCTTCGAGCTGGCCATCCTCGACATCAGCCTGCCCGATGGCAGCGGGCTGGACGTCTGCCAACAGATCCGCGCCGAATCGCCCGATACCTATATATTGATGCTCACCGCTCGCGACACCGAGATGGATATCGTCACTGGCTACGACATGGGCGCCGACGACTACCTGACCAAGCCCTTCAGCGTCTCGGTGCTGACTGGCAAGGTCAACGCCGTGGCGCGCCGGGCGGCTTCGCAAGCTGCTACTACAGCGGCAGGCAGCCGCGAGATAGTCCTAGACACCAGCAGGCAGCAGGCGACGGTGCGCGGCATAACCGTCAGCCTGACCCGCAACGAGCTGCGACTGCTAGGCGCACTGCTAGCCAACACCGGCCAGGTCTTATCCAAATCCCAATTGTTGCAAGCTTTATGGGACATCGATGGGGATTATGTGGATGAGAACACGCTGGCGGTCAACATCCGGCGCCTGCGCGAGAAGGTGGAGGCTGACCCTTCGCACCCGACGTTGATCGAGACGGTCCGCAATATCGGCTACCGGTTGAACGGCGGGGGCTGATGTTTGCCCGCCGCCGGGAGGCCAAGCTGGCCAACCAGCTCGACCGTCTGCTGGCCGGAGAGCCCATCGAGCTGCCGGCAGGCCTATTGGAGGAGAAGCTCTGGCAGGTCCTGCGCAGCCTGGAAGCCGCCGAGCAGAAGAGCGCAGCCGAGCGTGAAAGCGTGCTCCAGACCATCAGCGAGATCTCCCACCAGTTAAAGACGCCGCAAGCAGCGCTCTCGCTCTACCTGGAGATGGCCTCCGACGACTCGTTTGATGAGTCCGAACACGCAGCCTTCCTTTTGGAATGTAGAAGACAGGTGGATAAGATCGGCTGGCTCTGCGACGCCCTGCTAAAGGTAACCCGCCTGGAGACCGGTCTGATCGAGGTCAAAAAGACACCAGCCGACTTGGTGCAGACAGTGGAGTCGGCGCTGTCCGCCTTCCGGGCCGAAGCCGAGGCCAAGGGGCTTGTCCTCTTGAGCCGCCTGCCAGATGAACTGGTTTGCCCGCACGATCCGGTCTGGACGCAGGAGGCCCTGTCCAACATCCTGGACAACGCAGTGAAGTACACATCTGAAGGATCCATTACCGTGAGCCTGGAGCAGGGCCCCATCTACGCCCGCATCGATGTCTTGGACACCGGTATCGGCCTGGCTGCAGAGGAGTACAGCCGTGTCTTTGGGCGATTCTACAGGTTACGCGACAGCGAGGCTTCCCGCATCGAGGGCACGGGGCTGGGGCTGACCATCGCCCGCGAGATCATGCGCCTGCAGGACGGCAACATCACAGTTAGCTCTGAGCTGGGCAAGGGCTCGACCTTCTCCATATTTTTGCAAATGAACTAGCCGGGCTGCTTACCTTGGGTAAAGTAGACCACTGTAATTCGAGCCGTTGTGATCTCTATGTAAGCTAACCGAAAGCGATAACGTGTGAAGTGTGCTACAATGCAACACAGACGAAAGGAGCCATGACATGGGCAGCGACACTCTGACAATAAGACTGGACAGTACAGAAAAGGAGCTTCTGGCAAAGTACGCTAAAGCCTATGGCTGCAGCATTTCCGAGTTTGTGCGGAAGAGCGCGCTGGAACGTATCGAGGACGAACTGGATCTGCAGGCATGGGATGAGGCGAAAGCAGAATACGAAAAGGATCCTGTGTCGTTTAGCTTGCAAGAGATTATGGATGAGTTCGGTATTTCTTGATGTGGGAAGTCAGGTTCTCGAAAAAAGCCAAAAAGCAGCTCTCACAGATTGACCATGTTCATCGCCAGATAATAGTCACTTGGCTTGCAAAGAACATCCAAGGAAGCGAGAACCCACGTTTGCACGGCAAGGCTCTCTCTGGCAACTACGCAGGCAAATGGCGATACCGGGTTGGAGAGTATCGCATCATCGTTGAGATTGTAGACAAGGAGCTCATCGTTTTGGCTCTACAGATAGGCCATCGTAGCAGTATCTATTGATACATAGCGTCATTACCTCTTTCCCAACCTCACAAAACCAAAAGGCGCACACACGCAACTGTCTGCCTGTTCGAAAGCCATTTGCGCTGTATCTGGTATAAACTATTCCGTAAAGAGAAGTAATATCTTGAAAACTGCACCAACCGAGGGAGACGCCGATGCTATCTGTAAAACAAGCGGCAGAGAAGCTGCAGGTCACAGCCGAGCGTGTGAGGCAACTGATCTATGCGGGAGCCTTACCTGCCGTAAAATTCGACAGGGTTTGGATGGTTCCAGAGTATGCGGTTGAGCAGCGGCTGTCCTCTCAGCCCAAACCTGGCCGCCCGTCGGCAACAAAGCGCAGTTATCCACAGGAAAATGAAATCACGACACTATGCAGGAATCTATATGAGGAGAGCAAGCAGCTTATTGAGGGATGCGGCGGGCTGCCCAGCATAATGACAATTTCAGACGATCGTACTCGTCAGTTCATGGTGTTGATCTGGGGTTTTATAACACAAGAGAAGCAACAGCAGTTAATAGACGCTGGCATCTTTTGATGATAATGACATAATATTTCCTCATTTTCGCCGGAGTGAATGGCGCAGATAAGACCACCTTCTACCATGCGAAAAAATGGCTCGAAGCCGCTTATCCACTGATATGATACGAGTGAACTCAGATGAGATACTACACGAGTTTGGAGGAGACCATACGAGCGAAAGAGACCAGCAAAAAGCCGTGAAAGCAGCTGTTTTACATCGTCATCGGGCCGACATACGAGGACCTCATGACTGCTAAGGGCTTTGTTTTGCTGCACAG
Source organism: Coriobacteriia bacterium (assembly GCA_009776725.1). Taxonomy (GTDB): domain Bacteria; phylum Actinomycetota; class Coriobacteriia; order Coriobacteriales; family UBA8131; genus WQXZ01. Next base: position 1,093 of record WRNE01000050.1, on the reverse strand, counting down.
CGATCTGTTGACCAACGCCCCGCGTTTATCCCCAACCTAACAAAACTGAAAGGCTCCGCGCCCGCCGTTGTAAGCTTCACCGCCGATAATACCCATAGAAAGGCGGTGGACAAATACACGAGCAGACAACAGTCGTCCAGACTATCAAGCTCTGCCGGACCTACAAGACCAGCGAGACCGAGGTGCGCGCCCTGATCGATGCCGACGTCGCCATACAGCGCGGCGAGGCAGTGGCCATCATCGGCGCGTCGGGCTCCGGCAAGAGCACCCTGCTGCACCTGATCGGCGGCATCGACCGGCCGACCTCCGGACAGGTCCTGATCGAGGGCGCCGACATCTACACACACGACGACGAAACGCTGGCGCTGCTTAGGCGCCGGCGCATCGGCTTCGTCTTCCAGATGTACAACCTGATGCCCCAGCTGAACGTCTGGGAGAACGTGGTGCTGCCCCTGGGCCTGGACGGCCGGATTGTGGATAAGCCCAGGGTCGAGTCCTTGCTGGAAAGCCTCGGCCTGGCTGAAAGGGAGCAGTCTCTGCCCAGCCAGCTCTCTGGCGGACAGCAGCAGCGGGTCGCCATCGCCCGGGCGCTGGTCACCCAGCCCGCTATCCTGCTGGCGGACGAGCCGACCGGCAACCTCGACTCCAAGAGCAGTTTCGATGTCTTGAACCTGCTGCGCACCACCGCAGACAGGCTGGGGCAGACCATGGCCATCATCACCCACGACGAGAAGGTGGCTCAGTTCTGCGATCGCATCCTGCGCATCGAAGACGGCGTGGTGCGGGAGGCCTGACCGATGAAACAGAAACAAGCAGACAAGCCTAGAGTTGAAGTGACGCGAGCAGCCAGACCGATGACCATTAACAACTATGCCTGGAAGAGCCTGCGCGGCAACAAGAGCGTCATTATCATGATCGCGCTGGCAGCCATGCTGATCACAGCCATCCTGAACCTGGGCTACTCCACGCAGCAATCCATACTGGAGGAGACCCTGGCTGTGGTGGGAGACAACCAGGTCAGGTTCGCCAATATCACCGACGAGCAGGAGGCCCTGCTCAGCGGGCGGCGGGAGATCGCCCTCTTTGACCTGCA
>WRNE01000049.1 GCA_009776725.1 Coriobacteriia bacterium | reverse complement strand
ATCACCACCGATGCTGGCCGCCAGAAGATCATCAAGGAGCTCTACGAGCAGTTCTTCTCCAAAGCCTTCAAGTCCAGCGCGGAGAAGATGGGCATCGTCTATACCCCAAACGAAGTAGTGGACTACATGCTGCATGCCACCGACCGCATGCTGCGCCGCGAGTTCGGCGCCTCGCTGGGCAGCCCGGACGTGCACATCCTCGACCCCTTCGCCGGCACCGGCACTTTCCTGGCCAACCTGATCACATCCGACTTGATCAATGACGACGAGTTGCCGGGCAAGTACGCGCAGGAGCTGCATTCCAACGAGATCATACTGCTGGCCTACTACATCATGACCATTAACATCGAGCATGCCTACCACGCCCGCATCGCCGGCGGCTACCAGCCCTTCACCGGAGCACTCTTGACCGACACCTTCCAGATGTCGGAGGGCGCAGACACCTTGGACATCGAGGTCTTCATCGAGAACTCCGAGCGCCTGCTACAGCAAAACGCCCTGCCCATCAGGGTGATCATCGGCAACCCGCCCTACTCGGTGGGCCAACGCTCGGCCAACGACAACAACCCTAACGAAAGCTATCCAACGCTGGATCGGCGTCTGCGAGAGACCTATGTGGATAAGACCGATGCCACGAATAAAAACGCTTTGTACGATTCGTATGTCCGGGCCTTCCGTTGGGCATCCGACCGCATCGGCGAGGTTGGCATTGTCTGTTTCGTGAGCAACGCCGGCTGGCTGGACGGTCAGGCAATGGACGGCTTCCGTCAGTGCTTGACAGAGGAGTTTTCGTTGATCTATGTGTTTGATCTGAGAGGCAACCAGCGCACCCAGGGTGAAGAGTCCCGGCGAGAAGGCGGAAAGATATTCGGCTCAGGTTCGCGAGCGCCTATAGCTATAACAATGCTTGTGAAGAACCCTGCCTCCGAAACGAGGGGGCGTATTTATTATCACGACATCGGCGACTACCTGAGCCGAGAAGAGAAGCTGGCTATCCTTAAGCAGCACACTTACGACGACAGCCTGGCTTGGACAGAGCTAACACCTGATGCCTATAACGACTGGTTGAACCTGCGGGACGACTCCTTTAAGAAGTTCGCACCGATGGGTATAGAAAATAGTTTTGTACGCAAACCTGATGGAATTTTCGCTATCTATTCGCGAGGATGGGAGACGACTCGAGATAAATGGGCTTATAGTTTTTCATATAACGCACTTCAGTCAAACATGTCAAGGATGATTGAATTTTATACAAAAGAGCTGGAAAGCTATGCCAACAATAGTGGCTATATAGAAAACAGAGATTCGACAAAGATTGCATGGTCAAGAGGACTTAGGAGTAAGTTGAAAAGAGAACAAGAGGTTATATACGATCCATTAAGTATACGTCATTCTAGTTATCGTCCCTTCTGTAAGCAATATGCATACACAGGTATTGACGTTATAGAGTACCCAGGACATCAATTGGAATTCTTTCCAGAAAGCATATCGGTTAATAAAGTGATCAGTATTACAAGCGGCAATGAGCTCAGTTGTCTAATCAGTAATACCATTTCTGACAAACACTATATGTCTGACAGTCAATGCTTCCCGCTCTATTGGTATGTGAAAGAGGAGCCCCTAGGCGGCATGTTCGAGAGCATCGCAGATCCGACCTACCAGCGCTACGATGCGATCACCGACGAGGCGTTATCGGTTTTCCACAATACATACGACATAGACATCACAAAGGAGGACATCTTCTATTACATCTACGGGGTGCTGCACTCGCCGGAGTACCGCCAGCGCTTCAGCGCCAGCCTGGCGAAAGAGCTGCCGCGAATTCCATTTACTCGCAACTTCAAAGCCTTCTGTGAGGCTGGCAGGCGGCTCGCCCTTCTCCACTTGAACTACGAGTCAATCGAGCCGTACCCGCTTGTAGAGGACGGCGACTCGATTAACCCGGGACGCACGACCAAGATGCGCTTCGGCAGCGTCGCCAAGACCGAGGAGAACCCTAAGGGCGAGGACATGTCGGTACTGCAGGTGTCCAGCAGACTGACGCTGCGGGGCATACCGGAGGAGGCTTACCGCTATGTCGTGAACGGTAAGTCGGCGGTCGGCTGGCTGATGGACCGCTACATGATAACAACCGACAAGGCCTCTGGTATCGACAACGACCCCAACGAGTACAGCGACGACCCGCGCTATATCGTCGACTTGGTCAAGCGCGTGGTACGGGTGTCTATTGAAACTATGGAGATCATCGATAAGCTGCCTGCGCTGGGCGTGTTAGAACAAACCGCTGATTGGCCGGTGGGGTGGTAAGAGGATGAAGCAGTGTGAAAGACAAACGAACCGTGTTTATAGCGATTGAATTCATGTGAGTACGGATTTTTTCATCTCTGTAGATTGGATTAATTCGTATTGTAGAGACTGTAGTGAAGTTTATGGAGTATCGGTGGATAACAGTATAAATTGATAGAATAAACAAAGCGAAATGAGAGCCATCATACCGAACCTCAGTCACGGGGGTACCAATGATAGAAAACATAATTGATATTAGTTTATCAGAGTTGCATCTTTGGACAGAAAATCCGAGAGATCCAATCGATTTTGAAGCTACTGATGAGCAGATAATCATTCGAGCTATAGAAAGTAATAAAAACTGGGATTTGGATAAGATGCTCAATGAAATGGGGGACTTTTATGATTACAGTGAACTACCTATAGTTGTAGAAGAAGATAATCGTTATGTGGTCTACGACGGCAACAGACGAATTGCTGTTATGAAATGCTTGCAAAACGAAAATCTATACTCGATTGTTACAGGAAAGCTCCCGTTATTTTCAAAGCTAGGCGGTGGTCTAACCAGGCAGCTGGAAATATCTTGTGCAGTGTACGACCGAGAGACCGCGTTGAAATGTATTGAGCGGAAGCATCGTGGCTCAACAAGATGGGGTTCACTTGAATATGAGTATTTCCAAAACATACACAGAGGCCAACCCAAAGGGATCCTGATTCTGTTCGAAGAAGCAAGCGGTGGTTTAGTCAGCAACAACCCCAAGCTCAATGAAGAGTATGTTCAAAATAGGTTGTTGACTGAAAGAAATTTAAACGATGTAGGTTTAGCTGTAATCGAAGGTCGAATTGAAACATCTCATTCTGAGAACACGACACGTGAGCTGTTTCAAGCTATATCTGATATTCGTACTGAGGGCATTTCTGATGCTCGAAAAAACGCTGGTCAGCTTAGGAAGGCGTTGGAAGAGCTTGACCCTGCTTTTAGGAATCTACCAAAATTCGATGTAAATGGTACGCATCATCCCGTAGAGCATAGTCATCCAGTTTATAATGTTGAAACAAGGAATACAAAACTCGCCAGAAGAACACCTGCAACATCGAAAAACGAAAAGCTGTTTGGAGGAACACTCGAACTAGTTACAGGAAGAACAAATGACATGTATAGAGCGATATGCGATATCTATACTCTTTATGAAAAGAATGCTGATAAAAACAGCCACATACTACCAATACTTTGTATGTCGATGAGGCTACTTTTCGAAACAGCAGCACATGAGTATTATTATACAGTAGGGATCGAGACTGTTAAACCTATTCCAGAATACTTCAAGCTAGTCAGGAGCGAGTTGAATGAGCAGCTTAGTGAAATGGATATCAACAATTTCACCTTAGTTTCAGCTTGGCTCAACGGTGAGGAGAAAATCGAGGCAATGCTTCAGAAATGGGCCCATGGAAGCCTTGCTGCTGATCGAGACCTTGTAATAAGAATGTCCCAAATCCTTGCTGTGATCCTTAGCCTGCATCACAGCAAGAAACGTACACTAGGGTAGAATATACCAATGATCACAAGATTAACCATAAATAGATTCCGCTTATTTGAGGAAAAGACGTTCCATTTCGGCAAGTTTGTAACAGTCCTTGCTGGGAGGAATGCGACCGGTAAATCCATACTTTTAGGAATGGTAGCAAACGCGTTTGAGCTGAAAGCCAAGGAGGGTCGTCCAATAATCGGCGGATCGTTCAAAGCGATTTTCAGTGAGATACTCAAAGGTAGTAGGGAATTTGACCAAACAGGCAGCAATCTTTACAAGATCGAATTTGAACATGAAGGTGAAGCAGACTATCGTGATTTTAGAATTACATGGCAGAAGGATCGTTTCAGGGTAATACCGTATAGAATTCATGACGGGAAACGAACTGATTCCAGAATGAGGCTGCCAGTAATATATCTCGGGTTATCACGTCTTTACCCAATTGGAGAGGCTAGAGATGAAAGCCTGAAGATCAAACACACGAAGTTTAGCTCAAACGAAGAAAAAGAGTGGTTTGAAAGTGAGTACAAGAGAGTTTTAACAATACACGACGAGATAGAAGATATATCTGAGTACTCAATAAACACTTCAGATAAACGTGGGGTTGGTATAAACTCTGAAGAATATGACTTCAGAGCTAATTCATCAGGTCAAGACAATGTCGGACAAATCCTATTGGCAATTCTTTCTTTTAAACGTCAACACGATGATGACCTCGAGAACTGGCGAGGCGGTTTGTTAGTAATTGATGAGATTGACGCCACCCTTCATCCTGCAGCTCAGACACGTTTATTCGAATTATTAGTAAAGCAGGGGCGTGAAATTGGTTTACAGACTGTGTTCACTACTCATAGTATGAGTCTGCTAGATGACGTGCTAGAAAAAACTGCTCATAATAGTAACGACGAAGATCAGAGTGACAGCATTGAATGCTACTACTTGACAAAAGCCAATCGTAAGTTAGCGGTCACTAGAAACCCGACCCCTGATCAAGTTGTTATGGATTTGAGGGTCATTAGTATCAATCAACTCAAGCGATCAAGAATTGGTGTTTTGTCAGAAGATGCTGAAGCAATTTGGCTAGCAAAACAACTTCTAGATAACAATAGAATGGCTAACCGTTTTGATTTTATTGAAAGTAGTTTTGGTTGTAATCAGCTAATTGACTTGTACATACATGACTATTCATATATGAAAAACCGGATAATAGTTTTCGATGGTGATGTCTCACAAAGAGACCTTGATGGTATACCATCCCAGCTTTATAAGAGCGGTAAAAACATTGTGAGACTTCCCGGTAATTGCAGACCTGAGTTATTTATTTGGGAATATCTTGTTCAAGCAGACATAGACCATGCTATCTGGGATGCAGGGTTTGAATATGGGTTCACATATGACCAGGTTGTTTCGAATGGTCCCCAAACAGCAGTGTATAGTGGATTTACAGAAGATAGGGAGAGATTCAAACAGTGGTTCAAAGACAATAAAACCATTTTTGAGCATATTAACATTGTCGGTTTTTGGGTTAGTGACAACGAGCAAGAGTTTCACAGTTTTATCAGAAACATGTATATCGCATTCAATGCAGTAGCCGAGCGGAACTTCATACCCAAACTACAAGCGGATTTTGGAGAATAAGAATAATGCCAGCGACTTATACTCCCATACGATATCCGGGTGGGAAGACAAAGCTTTACCCGGTTGTTTCACAAATAATTCACGATAACTTCGATAATAGGTGCACTTATATCGAACCTTTTGCTGGGGGGGCTGGATTAGCTATTAAACTACTTGTGTTGAATGATGTTGAGAAAATCATCATCAATGATATTGACCGAGCTGTCTACAGCATGTTGGATTGTATAGTGAATCGGTCAGAAGAGCTCATCGCTTTTATCGAATCAACCGAAATCAGCGTCAATGAATGGAGAAGGCAGAGAGAGATCTACAGAGATGCATCTGAGCGAGAATTGGAGGAGCTTGGCTTTGCTGCCTTCTACCTCAACAGGACAAACCGTTCTGGAATACTCAGCGGTGGATTGATAGGCGGTGAAAGCCAGAATGGTGATTACGACATGTCAGCAAGGTTCAATATTAATAATCTTGTGAAAAAAATCAGGGTTATAGCCCGGCTCAGGGATCGAATCACAGTATTAAACATGGATGCCTTTAAAATGCTTGATCTTGCAATTTTCCAGAATGATCAGTCTTTTGCATACTTTGACCCACCATACGTACAGAAAGGGCCAGGTCTTTATGCTAACTCATTCGATGATGACGATCATCGGAGGCTTGGAAAGATGATCACGAAGTGCTCATGCAGATGGATTGTAACTTATGATCCATGCTCGCTCGTCGAGGAAATTTATACTGGCTTACCTTGCCAAAAGGTCACAGTGAACTACAGTGCCCACCAAGTAAAGAATGGGCAAGAGTATTTGATTAGCGGTAAGAACACGAAGTTGTTCGGGGGAGCTACCACAACAATTCTTTGATGTTGTGATTTCCATAATTAACGATATGCCTTCTCAACAACAACTGAGAAATGTAGAGAATTCGATCTGAATTGCATTCTGGGATTGGATAGTTGATGGCTCAATGCATGATCACGAACAGCATGACTTCCGGTAATGTGAACGTGCATGTTTATTATTCCAGAGGAGTAATACTGCTATGCTGTGAACAGTAAATCTGCAGTCGTCTGGATGATGGACCGCTACATGATCGCGACCGACAAGGCTTTCGGCATCGAATACGACCCGAACGAGTTCATTGACGATCCGCGTTATATTGTCAACCTTGTAAAGCGTATGGTGCGGGTGCCCATCGAGACCATGGAGATAGTCGACGGGCTGCCTGCGCTGGATGATATGGAGCAACCTGCCGAATGGCTGATATAGTGGTAAAGAGATGGATAAATGATAACGTTATACCAAAAGATCAGCTAGACAAAGCTCTCCAGGTCTCAACTGAGTGATGCGTTTGTACTCGAGGATTGCTTTTTTCAGACTCACAAGATCCCAGTAATCATCAAGAAACCTCATCTGCTTCACTTTTTTCATGCCCAGGACCTCTTTGCAGTATGTACTGGGTTTCATTGTGCTCTTTACTTTTTCGTAGTCAGCAAGACAACCCTCGTTAATGATGACTAGTATTTCAATTTCTCGATGAGTTAGGACATCGTATACCTTGAAACGAGGTTCATAGAGTTTTCCAAGCTTGAATGCTTCACTTCTAGAATCGAGAATGCGGACTATCATCAATTCCTTATCATAGTCAATGTCCAAGAAGCTTCTCTCGATGTCACGTGCACCTCTAGTGGCTGTAATCTCAATTATTGAAGAATCGGGACAGAATAAATAGCCAGCTGTTGATAACTTACGAATAATCACTTTTTCAGCTGTACCCTCACAGCAGAACAAAACCCATGATGCCCCAAGGTCTTCTTGGAAGCTAGACATCGTCAACATCCTGCATTACTACTGACTTGACTGCTTTTTGTAAAGCTTTTATCTCATCATATTTTGGAGCAGTACCCTTTACATAATTTGACAAAAAGACTTCACTCTTTTTATTTTCGACTCGTTTTATTTCGTTGGAATAACGTATTATGTTTGTCTTAAACATATTGTTTCTTACTAAGAAATAAACATTATCTTTTCGAGTCAGGAAATCTAGGACCTCTGGATAATGTGTCGTGAAGATTAAGGTTGCTCCCAAAGGATTCGTTTCTGTAGAGTTAAACAATGATATTAGTACTCCGACAAGCTGTTTGTTTAAATGGTTTTCAATTTCATCGAGGATAAAATAGCCACCAGAACGAAATGCTTCGATGCAGCGCATGATGATGCCAGTACCACGGATAGTACCAGCCGATAATAGATCAAGCAGCTCATCTGGAGTAACAGTTTTATTCTCTGCTTCGTCTTTAAACCTAAAAAGTAGTTTTCGTTCATCGCTAAGATCCTGTCTGGAATCCAAATCACGAATATAATCAACGCGAGGGTCAAAAACTTGTATAATCGCTGAGTTTACAGAACCGGGGTTGGAGATATCACCGAATAAAAACCAGAAAAGTTTTCTAGTATCCATATATGCTGTTATAATGCTCCGATCAGCTGGTAAATATCGAGATAACCCCTCTGCAAGTAAATCGCTACGTTTACTAATCAGAGTTGATGCGGCACAGAATTGGTCAAAGCTTGAGATCATTTTTCGGTTTATTAAAGGCCTGTCTAGACGATATAAAAGCTCTTCGTGGAAAACAGCGCTTTTTGTTCGGGAGCTAAAACTCTGCCATTCGTCACTGTCTGCTGTTAAAAACTCAAATTCGGACACCAAGCAGAATAACTCGCTGTCGCACCAAATAATCATTTTTAAAGTAAGATCCGTGTGAGCTATTTCAGCGATTGCATTGAAATCAATAAAACCAGTACCGCCTAGAACTCGTGCAGCGAATTGTATGATTCGAAGAGCAGTTGTCTTTCCTGTTGCATTGATACCTGCTATTGCAATAGCGTTCTGGGTATATAAGCCTTTTTGCAATTCATGTACAGGCTCTCGATCTACGACACGATCCGAGGCAAATAGATCGATCTCGAATCTTTTATCTTCGAACAGATCGATCCCCTCCAAAGCTAGTTTAAGCAGCTTCATTAGTTTTCTCCTGATAGAATAAACAAAAATTATGTTTATATTGTAGACCGCAGGGTTTACACAGTCAAGTGAGTTGTTTACCTCTAAATTGTCTTTTCACATAAAACGCCTGCCACAAGACAGCAAAAACATCCACTATCAAATTGCAAAGCCCAGTTGGCAGGAATTCCAACTGCGATAGGTAGCTATGCAACCATTGTTTTGGCTATCGTTAGGCTGTCGTCTTTTATCGAAAGAAGGCTGGCCTAGTCATAACTCTGGGCGATTCTAGTTATTGTTTGTGTTTTTGGCGTATACGCTCCAGCCCCCGGCTCGATAAGCGGTCTAAGAGATCTGATGCCTGCGGTTGAACCTTTGCCTTTGGCCTTTGAGCTAAGCGGCACCTCTGAGGTATCAATCCTACGCTTTTAATCAGCATCATTGAAGTGCGCCTGAGTACTGCAATGATTGTTGACTAGGAGGCTGGTAAAGCCAAGGCATGAATGCCGGTTTATGGGAAGCGAGGCGTAGGTGCTTTCGCTCTGCAGCCGGATGAATAACCATGAATTCCGCTTTCATGCAAAATCATACTATTTATTAGCAATGTAGTGCTTTTGTTGTAACATTGTGATACTCTGTATATAGTTAATACTTATTTGAAAGGTATATACATCATGGCAGATACGACAAATCTCAATATTAGGATTGACAAAGAACTCAAAGAACAAGCAGAAGTCTTCTTTTCCGAGCTTGGACTTACTATGTCCTCAGCCTTCAATATTTTCGTACGTCAGTCTCTCAGGCAAGGAAAGATACCATTTGAGCTGTCCTTAGTCGCTGACCCGTTCTATAACTCTACAAATACGGCAATATTACAGAAATCTATTGATGAAGCTGAGAGCGGGAAATTTACCACCAAGACGCTTGATGAATTTCGAGCGATGGAAGAATGAAGATCAAGTTTACTGAGGCAGGATGGCAAGACTATATATACTGGGAAAAGCAGGACAAGAAAACAATCAAGCGTATAAACAATTTGATAGAAGACATCGGGCGTAACGCAAATCAAGGTATCGGTAAGCCTGAATAACTTCGTGGTGATTTGTCTGGTTGGTAGTCGCGCCGTATAGACGATACAAACCGGCTAGTTTATAAGCTAGTGGGTGAAGATGAGATCGAAATAGCTCAATGTCGTGGGCATTATTCAGATGATTATACAGAAAATACTAGAAGGTAGCTCCAGCTTTTTTTATTCATTCACTTAGCCAATACAGTTATAACCACTTCCACAAAACATGACCTAACACTGTAGTGGTAGGATTCCTACAAGGTCATGGAAATGCATGTTGTGCCAAGCAAAATAGGGATGAGGGAATGGCTGAAGGAATGGAATTCACTGGTGCCTTCAGTGGTCTTACGCCGAAGGACGAGAACTATATAACCGGCATCTATTATGTCGCAGAACAATTCTTAAGCATCCAGAGGCTCACGCACTATACAGACCACACGATCAATCACTCGTTGCGTGTTTTGAAAAGTATACTAGAACTGCTTGAAGGCACGAAGTGCAAGCTGAATAGACCAGAAAAGATCATCCTGTTAGGAGCGATATTACTACACGACGTTGGGATGCAGGCAGTAGCTTTCTCCAAACTGCATGATAGGGAGACTGCAGATAGCTACGATGTGCTTGAGGACGTCAGGAAAAACCACCATCTCTATTCGGATAGAATCATCAGAGGGCAATACAAACATAGCGAGTACGACGAGCTCCAAAATGCTTTGCGTAGACTGGGTGGCGCAAAATACATTACAGGCATCGCCACCGTTTCAAAATTCCACAGGAAGCTAAAGCTAAGTAGCAAATCCCTCGCCAATACAGACATCGATGGCCATGAAGTCAGACTCAGGTTGCTCGCTGCGCTGCTGCGGTTAGGTGACTGTCTGGATATGGATAATAACCGTGTTGTCATGCATTCGCTGCTCAGCTCGAGCATACCCAAAAAGAGCGAGTTTCTTTGGTACTGCCATTATTATGTCGTAAGTGTCAGTGTGAATCACCAGAAAAGCATGGTGACCTTTCGCTTTCCGGGGAGGTATCCGAGCAGCAGCATCTGCCAGCAGGAGATCGTCAAATTCGTGTTAAAAGGCTTGAGCGATCAGATAAGCGAAGTCGTTGAAATTCTAGCGGGTCAGCAAATATTACTTCACAAGCTTGTCGAATCGAGCATCCGAAACAATGAAGTCTGCGAACGAATGGACAAGCAGCTTGAAAGATATGTAGAAACCCGGGGATTCAACAACGACCCTGAAAAGGAGACCGATAAGCTAGCGTCGAAACCAATTAGCGCGCATGACTCGCCTGGCAGCGCGACGCCAGTAACCAGCAGCTCAACTAGACTCAGTGAACTGCCTGACCGCAACCCCGATTTCGCCGGTAGGGAAAGGCATCTGCAAACAATTAAAGACTATTTCGCCGGTGGCTCCGCTAACCACACCCTCACTCTTGTTGGTACTGGGGGATACGGCAAGTCTTCGATTGCCATCGAGTACGTCTACCGAAATGCCGACGAACTCGATTGCATCTGGTTTATCAACGCTGACTCAACGATCAGCATCGAAGACTCATACAGGAAGTTTGCATATGAGACTGGCATGCTCTCAGCGTTGTCCGACGAAGAGGACATCGAGCTGGTAAAGCTGCATGTCAAAAACTGGCAGACGCAAAACAGCCGCTACCTATTCATCTTCGATAACGCCGAGGGCACCGAGAACCTCGCAGACTACATACACACTGGCGCCTTGCAAGGCCATATCCTAGTCACCACCCGCAACACAAATCAGATATATGGGAAGAGACTCACCATCGGTGTGTTCACATTGAAGGACTCGGTGGACTTCCTGCGCAACAACAGGCATGTAAAGGGTATTAAAGTCTCAGACGCGCAGATACTCGCAAAAATGCTGGGAAACCTCCCACTCGCCCTGGAGCATGCCGTGGCGTTCATGGAGAAAAATGCCAACATGAGCTGTTCCAGATACATCGATGAACTGAAAAGTCGCGGGTTGGAGATATTAAGTGTACCTATCAAAAGTGAGGATGAGGCAGAGAAACTGGTAAACACAACATGGCAGATCTCCATGGAGAAAATCGTCTCGGAGAGCGCGCACGCACTGTTCAGCCTCTGCGCCTACTGTGCGTCTGACAACATACCCTTGTCCATGTTCATTAAGGGTAGCAGTATGATCGCCTCGCCCGCTTTGCGCGAAGACCTCGAGCATAACGATGTGCTAAAAGTGTATGAGCTGATCGAAGATCTTGCCCACTACTCACTGGTCAACTTCACATCAGACGCTGATGGAGAGGTTTACATGACGATCCACCAGCTCATCCAGGATGTGGTGAAGGCTAGCCATACAGAACATGGGGATGAGACATGGCTGATGCAATGCATTGGCATTGCACTAGAAATCTTACCTGACGATTTTGACTCTGTTGATACGCGAAAGGTGTTCGGTCTATGTCTGCCGCATGTGCTGGCGATTGCTGATAATGCGGAGAAAAATACGAACCTACAAGACAACGAAACTAGACTAAACATAGCCGGGCTCAATCATGGAATCGCAAGAGGCTTGTATGATATCGGACAGTATTCTGCTGCTCTAGAACGCTACGGCAAGGCCCTGGCCACCAAGGAGGAGGTCCTGGGCGAGCGGCACCCGGACACCGCAAGCATCTATATCGGCTTAGCTAACGTCTACTACGCCCAGGGCGACCACGACCGGGCGCTGGAGTACTACGGCAAGGCCATGGCGATTCTAGAGGAGGTCCTGGGCGAGCGGCACCCGGACACCGCCATAACCTACAACAACATAGCGGGGGTCTACCGCGCCCAGGGCGACCACGACCGGGCGCTGGAGTACTACGGCAAGGCCACGGCGATCTACGAGGAGGTCCTGGGCGAGCGGCACCCGGACACCGCAAGCACCTATATCGGCTTAGCTAACGTCTACTACGCCCAGGGCGACCAC
>WRNE01000048.1 GCA_009776725.1 Coriobacteriia bacterium | reverse complement strand
CCTCGATAAACCACTGTTGGAAATCCACCCTCAGACCTCTTTATCAAATTATATAGGCCAAACTGCTAGATATAGCTTAGACTCACAACATATTTCATTTTGTTGATCAAATCGGAAGGTAATTTGTCGTTTTAAATAGCAATTAAGGCATTGCCCGGCTTGCTTGACCGCATTTTTAGCAAAACAGCCTTAAGGCAGGCCCCCTAGCGGATGCTAAGAAGCCTGCCCGATTTGACGGTACCCGATTCGACGGTACCCGATTTGACGGTATCTTGTGTTATGCCCTTGCCGAGGGCATCTGGTTTACGTACCTATCAAGCTTTATACCCTTTGCAAGGCTAAGATCACATCGACCATGGTTATTATCTGATCGAAGTCCATGTCGATAACAGCGAATTGCTCAGGGCTAAGCTCGACAGCTCCGACAGTAGCCTGCAGTATTGTTACAACCTCGTCCATGGTCACGACGCCGTCGCCGTTTAAGTCGCCCGAGCCAGATATCAGCTGGGTTTTGCCTCCTCCGCCCCAGTTCAAGGCGATGTAGTCGATGTCTGCGAAACTCGAGCTGAAAGTATCACGAGCCGAGCTCGGTTCTGGGCAGTCCCCAATCACCGAGGCTGCACTACGGCTTTGGACAGGAGCAGCTTCCGACAGCAACAAGGCATGGTAGAAGGCTCCCTCGCTGTCGGCTGGAATGCCTGCGGGGAAGCAGAACTCGTCGTTTACCTGAAAGTCAGGCGAGCCCGCGTTATAAAGCAGCTCATAGGCAAAATTACTGCCAGCCTCGGTAACTTGCGCAGGCAGGTTGAAGCCGGCCGGCAGGCCAGTAAGTGCAGCGCAGTTACCAAACATATTTCTTGCGAAATCATTGCCAACGCTGGTAATTCCCTGTGGGATAGTAAAACCATCAGGCAGGTCTTCTAAGCTACTACATGAAAAAAACATGTATGTGGCAAAATCATTACCCACCCGAGAGATGCTTTGCGGCAGATTGAATCCTTCAGGCAGGTGTTCCAGCCTATTACAGAGGATAAACATCAGGTAGGCGAAGCTGTTCCCTGCATTGATGATGTTTGGAGGTAGGTTGAAGCCCTCCGGCAAGCTGGTGAGCGCCATACAGCTTTCGAACATGTTAGATGCAAAACTATCTCCAACCGAGGTGATCCCAGGAGGTAGGTTGAAGCCCTCCGGCAAGCTGGTGAGCGCCATACAGCTTTCGAACATGCTAGATGCAAAACTATCACCAACCGAGGTGATCCCAGGAGGCAGGTTGAAGCCGTCTGGCAAGTTCCTCAAGCCGATACAGGCTCCGAACATGCCGCTGGCAAAACTGCTGCCGACGCTGCTTAGGTGTGGAGGCAGGTTGAAGCCGTCTGGCAATACGATGTTGGCACAGGAACAAAACATGTTTGAAGCAAAGTCATCGCCTGCGCTGGTCAGGTTTTGAGGCAGGTTGAAGCTCTCCGGTATAGTCACAAGGTTTGAACAAACGAAGAACATGTTTGCAGCAAACGAGTCGCCAACCGAGGTGACCTGCTCCCAGCCTTCAATGGTTGGAGCCTGTCTAATGTATGTACACCACCAAAACATGCGCGCCCATTCATAGTCTGGTGGAGCAGCCATCCCTGCTACCTGTGCCGAGGTTCGGGTCATCTCAGGGGTCAAAGGGCCGATCACTGCTTTTAGGTGCCGCGTGTTCTCCGATGAGTTCGCCCCTGTTGTGTAAACAGCGTTAAAGCCGAAAGCCCCCAGCCAAGCCTCCATTGTGCCGTTGGGAGTGATAGTGATAGTGTAGTCTCCCGCTGCTGCATAACCATGAGGCACTCCACCGTTGCTGGAACTGGTCCCCGTTGCAATTTGTGTGCTGCCATCTCCCCAGTCGATCACCCAGTTGAACGCCTTGCCGCTAGTCGTGCCGTTGAGGTAGCTAGAAGTGGGGACGATGAAAGTGCCTCCGCCCTCAGGCATGTTGACCACAAGCTGAAACCTTTGGCCTTCAGCTGCAACAGTGGCTGCGATAGCTTGCCCAGCCTCGCCGTCTGCTGCTTCTCCCTTGCCATAGGCTGCAAGCGATAGCGGCCCCGTTAAAGCTGCTAGCACGAGCATCACCGCTAGATATACCCTTGCTTTTTGAGTTTTTGTACCCATAAGTCCCTCCTATTTCTTATGTGGAGAAGCCCCTGCCAGCTTTTCTCCATTTGATAAATTATACCAATTTGCATATGTTATAAAACTGAAGCTACATTGCCTTTGTAGTTTGCTCAGTGTGCGATGCTTCTCCTCTTTAGGCTGAGCAGCCAACAAACGCTGACTGCTGATACCCCGCAGATAGCACAGGCACTAACCCAAGCCTTTGGGGAGCCCTTCTCGCAGCGCAGCCCTTCAAAACTTTGAAGCCAAAATGGGCTTCTGGCCAAAATCAAGGAATGGCCTAGATACGCAATAATTCCTTGAATCTATCGGTTTAAAAGCGCATACTGTCGACGTATCCAAGCTTGCCGTTTATAGAGCAAGCTGTGGTTTGCTTGTTGCACTATGGAGGAGGAGAAAATGGGGAAAGCAAAAACAAAGCTACTGGCGCTGATGCTCACTGTCGGCTTGATGTTTGGGACGATGATGGCGCTGCCCGGACCAGCATACGCTGACGATCCCGGATTGGGGGACTATGCGCTCAACGATATTTTATTTATCAACCAGCTGATCGACGACAACGGGCTGGCTTGGGATAAATGGCTTGATGACGAACCTGCCCAGCCAACCGATTGGGACACGCATGTCGACTGGGCGAATAATCCCGGCGACCCTCAACCTTACCGAATGGAAGGGCTGTATCTGAGCGAGCTCGGGCTCTCGACCGTCACCAATACATACGGTCTTCCCGGCGCCCTCTTGTACCTTGATATCAGCGGCAACGCCCTAGCTACCCTCCCTGAACTGCCCGGCGGCTTGGTTGAGTTTAATTGCAACAACAACCAGCTGACTGCGCTGACGCCGCTGCCCGTCACGCTTAAGACTTTTGATTGCAGCGAGAACTTGCTGACCGCGCTGCCTGCGCTGTCACCTAACATGCAGTACCTCTACTGTTGCGGAAACCAGCTGACCGCGCTGCCGAACCTGCCGAGTCTGATCGAGCTGGACTGCAGCGATAACCAGATATCCGAACTGGTGAACCTACCTAGCACACTTGAGTTTCTAAACTGCCGAAGCAACCTGCTGACTGCCTTACCGAACCTGCCTGGCAGCCTGAAGCAATTAGACTGCGGAGAAAACCTCATCACCGCGCTGCCGCAACTGCCTGGCGGCTTGATAGAGTTGTCCTGCTACGAAAACCTGCTGACCGCCTTGCCGACCCTGTCTGGTGGCCTGGAGTGGCTAGACTGCTCTGGCAACCAGCTGCCTGGCCTGCCGACCCTGCCTGGCAGCCTACTGTACCTGATGTGTGGCGACAACCTGCTGCCTAGCCTGCAAGACCCACTACCAGGAGGGCTTATCGTACTGGATTGCCGTAACAACCTGCTGCCAGCGATCCCCCTGCCTCTGCCTGATACCATCTACTATTTGGATATCAGCAACAACCTGCTGACCGCCCAGCCCTATCCGCTGCCAGATGAGATTCATTTCTTTTCCTGTGACGATAACCAGATCCAATCCATCGATATTGCCAACTGCCGGTACCTGGAATACGTCTCCGCCACCAATAACCCGCTGGTGCAAGTGGTGGTCTCCCCAACTCTGACTGTCCGAACCGATACAGTGGGCAACGGCACCGCGCTGATCACCTATTTCAGGCGTGAGAACCTAGACGAACCGTACATGTTCGGCTTCCAGCAGACCCCCGATGACGGGTGGGAGTTCGTCAAATGGGAGTACGACATTGACCTGTTTCACTCAATTGAGCCAGATGCCACAGACCCTGACTACCTCTGGGGCGAGATCTGGCAGACACAGTACCGAGTGCCTGTGGAGAATGTCGTGGTCGCGCACTTTAGAATCCTTGAGACGGGCGGGGTACCGACCGGTGATCTCGGCGGACTATCCGGCTTCATGGCTGCGCTGACAACGCTGCTGCTAGGCGTCTTGATGCTGGCCCGCCGCCGCCAAGCGCTGCGAGCACTGTAGCATCTACACTGCCATTTGACAGTAATATGGGGTTTCTACAAAGGCGGCTGAGCGAAAACCAGCCGCCTGCAGAAGCCTCTTTGATGGGATCATCAAGACTGTACAGCTTGCATAAAAAACTGCACTGTAGCGAAATAGATTGAAATGTTAAATACTACGTTTAGCACTTTACTTGTCTTTCAAAACAAAAATGATTCGCAAAAAAGATATGCTGTATTTAATATAACAGCTAGCAAAAGAGAGTCGGACAGGTTTTATGGGGAGAAGGCTGTAGAGCCGCATTTTATTTGGCAACGAGATATTCTTTGCCTATTCTATGTGATCTTATCAATACCATTAAGACCGACATACATTGGAAGGAGCAGGAAGATGACCACGAACAAAGAGAACTTCATGAGGGCAGTTCGTATGCAAGAAACCGATGGCATTCCACTTTACAACATGATGTGGATGTATCGTTATCCATCGATCTACCAAGAACTAGTCGGGCCCGAAAGGGTCGGTGTCGACTATTTCGGAGTTGAATGGGTAAAAGGAGAAGACACCAATTTAGGGTCACTGCCCAAGCCTGGCAACTTCATTTTAGACGACATCACCAAGTGGCGCGATGTGATCAAGGTCCCAGACTTTATAACTGACGTCGATTGGGAGATGATGGCCAAAAAGCAGCTTGACGGCTTAAATCCCGACAACCCAATAGGAATGATGACCGGCCCCAGCAACGGCTTCTTCCAAGCGCTGATATCCTTTATGGGATTCACCGAAGGGCTGGTTGCTTGTTATGAGGAAACCGAAGAGGTCAAGGCCTTGATGGAATACCTTACCGATTGGGCGTGTGAGAACACCAAGCTGGCAATCCAGTACTACAAGCCGGATTGCGGCTACCTTGTAGACGATATCGCTCACGAGCACAACCCCTTCATCTCCACCGAGCTGTTCAGGGAGATATTCGCACCCGCCTGGCGGCGTTATTACTCGGTCTGGCTTGACGCCGATATGCCTGTGGGCATGCATAACTGTGGCCGTTTCGAGCCTTTCGTCGGCGACCTCGTCGACATGGGCGCAACCTTCTGGGACGCCGTACAGTCTGCTAACGACATCGGTGCCATTAAAACAGCCTACGACAACAAGATCATCCTATGCGCCGGCCCCGAGGGACGTTTTATCAACGAGGACGAGATGACTGAGGAATCTGTGCGTGCCGAGTTTGGCGCCTGGCTAGACATCGCTGCCCCCGGTGGAGGATTGGCAATCAACGAATTCATGGCAAATATACCTACCGAGCCTTTCCCTGGCCAATCGGAGAAGATGTTCTTACGCACCAAATGGATGGCAGAGCTGTTTGCAGAGCGTAGATACGGATACTATAAATAGCTGGTACGGATCAGCTACAACAGCCTCTTTGTTACTGTAAATAATAATGAGGAGAAAAAATAGTCGCTTATATAGGTGCCGCTGCTGAACGGCAAGGGAGGGAGCAGCTGCAACCCATAAGTCTGCGAGCTTCGGGGTTTTAAGGTCCCCAACAGTTATTGCGTGGGGGCCTTTTGGTATTGCCAGCTTCTGTTCTATGTTCGAGATTGGGGCACGAAGCGCTTAAGCCCCTTAGCGTCGTCGGTGAGGAATTAAGCAAGACTAGAAATTGAACTCGTTTTGCCAATCAAAAGACCCCGATTCCTCCACACTCATTGGCCAATGCCTGCACCATTCCGGCACACCAGGCGCCTCTACCCTGTCCAGACTTGGTGTATAGGGCTTTATATCCAATACAGGCGTACCGTCGTTAGCGTCTATGTAAGCAATATGAACAAAGCCTTTTTTGTAGTCAATTTGCACAACTTGTACTGTAGACAAGGCTAATGGGTTTGGGCGTATTGGCGAACGTGTTGCAAAAACACCCATTACTGCTGGTGCTTTTTTATAGGGTTGTGCTGTTTCAAGTATGTTTCGCATTTCATCACCGTCGAAATCGCTGAACCACCAAATTACATTGATATGGCTGAAGCCGTCTAGCGCTTGTAAAGCTTTAATGTACCTTTCATCGACCTCGATAAACATACTGTTGTCGTTTGCATGGACTGTTCCAATAGGGCTTACATACAAGTTTTGCATTCTCTCTCCTCCATAACAGGTAAGTGCATATTTGCATGCTAATTTTGAACCCTCACATCGTGTGAGGGTCAATACTGCATTTTTTATTGTTTTCTTATTGTTAGGGGGATTTGGATTTCGCTTAAGTATTTTTCGGGGTCTTCTTCGTTCCAAGGCCCACGGTAGACTACCTGTCGGCTAGTCTCGCCCATAATATATTGATTGTGAGCCTGTAACCAACTTGCGAAATCTAGGTAAGCACTGGCGATATTGTCAAAAGGCCCGTACACCATAGTGCTGGCCATGATCGGCACATGCTCTGTGTGCCTGTATGCAAATCCGTCTACTGCCTCACCGATCTGTGCGACAGGGACACAGACTTCTATATCGACATCCTTATCACGATAGCCTTCATCGTGATATATAGTAAAAGCATTATCAGAAGGCTTAACGCCCAGCTTGTCAGCCATTGCGTTCATTTCTTGCCACAAGGCTCCCTCTGCGAAATAGTCAGAGACTACCCGTCTTAACGAAAACACCTGATAGCTAGGCACTGACTTAAGCGAGACGTTGTAATGTGTGGTGATTCTCTGCTGAAAGATATCACGTTTTGCTAATTCGATTTTTGACAGCTTGCCCTGTTCGGCTTCAATTAAGGACTGTATTTCAGCCTGCTTGTCTTCAAGCAGCCCTAGAATATAGCCGTCATCCCAACTAGCAAGGGCAAGGGCTATCTCAGTAATGTTGAAGCCCAGATCCCTAAGAAACTTGATCTTGTTTACAGTAGGTATTTGCTCAACAGAGTACAATCTGTAATTCGTGAACTTGTCGGTCTCAGACGGCTTGAGCAGGCCAGCCTCATCGTAATACCGTAGCATCCGGATCGATACTTGCGTTATCTTTGAAAACTCACCGATCTTGAAAATAGCAAACACTTCCTTAATTACTTAGCTTGACCATGAAAAACCTTTTTTGAACCAAAATCACATCATCGCAGCTGTGAGCTTTGCCCAAGCAGTCTAGACGAGGTTTTTGCCTAAACAAGCTACTTGATGGGATCTATCGGAAAAGCTTCTGCATCCAATCTCATGTAATACCAGCTCATGGCGCTTTTGTAGTAAACCCAGTCGCCAAAGACGTAGAACTCTTCGATGCTTAACGACTCGTCTCCTGCAATCAAATGCTGATCATCGCTGCCATCGAGCAAACAGGATCTCAGCCCTAAGTCGCTATTTACATAATACAAGCGGTCTTCATAGATATCGAAGCTAACAATGTATGGGAGCTGCTTAAACTCGCCGCCCTCCTTCGTGTGAAGATCAAGACTATACAGCGAGTAGCTAGGATATCCATCGTTGCCATTTAGATCGTCTACTTCACAATAAAGGGTTTCATCAGCAATTATTCTATTATCTACTAGGCAACTAGCCGGTAACACTAGCAAGGCTTCTGGTTCGGAGTTTAAGTCGTTGAAGTCAAATCGGTAATAGTTGTATTGATCATCCAGCGAAAAGTCAGTATATGAGAAATAGATAGACCCATCTAAAAAACGGCACCCTAGCCAGAACTCTTCGTATCGTAGGGGCGGGCCCTCGAACCAGTCCACTGCCCCACTGGTAGCGTTAAGCCTCAGTATGAACACATGGTCAAAGTCGTACCCGCTTGCAAAGACACAATAGACAAACCTGCTGCCTAACGTAAGGTCGTATATATGCGAGAAGACCAAATCTAGGGAGAAGCTTAGTTCCCTCCATTCAAGACCCTCCCGCCAGCTCACATAAGCCTCCTTGAAATCAGCTGGGATCGGCTGCTCGGCTTCTAGATGGATTGGTAATACTTTGACTTCCAACGAGGGCTTCTCCACATTAATGGATTTTAACCTGGGGTTAAAAAAACCTGCATGGTACGAATAAAAGAGCGACATGCTGCCAGGCTTCCAGTCCGTCTCGAGAAAGTAGACGCTACCGCCTTGTCCGTAGAGCAACATGATAAACGGAGCTGTATTGAGCCCTCCCTTGGATGTATATATGACCTCGGCTTGGGCTCCTGTGTCTTCGTTGATTCGGACGATCTGCGCATAGTATATGCTAGTACTATTATATTGCAGGAAGTTTAAAGCTATATATGTAGTGTTTCCGACACGCAAGAGGTCGCCGGTCGCCCGGAAGTCAGGGGTGCTGGTCAGGGCGTCTGATTCATCAGCCTGTTCGTTTGAGCAGGCGTTTAGGGGAAGGATCGTCAACACGGCAAGCAGCGCTAGAACGAGGCTCACCGGCTTTTTGTACCTAGGCACTTGCGCTTTACCTTTGACAGGCTGGCAGCTCTCAATGATCTTCATGCTTAGAAACCTCGGTTTTGGCTTTAGCCTCAAAGCCGCGTCCAGGCTTGATGGCCACATGGCTCGATAACCAGGCATAATGGCGGTTCCCTCCATTAAATGGACCCATCTCGTATGTATTACTTTAACACACTAGCCAGCAGGTTTTTTTATAGCTCCGCGCTAAACATATAAGCTGTGCTCGGGTTTTCATGACCGTCGATGAACACCTCTGCTGTCCAGTATTTATCTGGATAAGGTATGACGACGCCCTGGCCAAGCATTGTGTTTCTAGTGATGTCATACATTGCGTTGGCATCGTATCCCTCGGTACTGTGCATGGCTTTTGCATCGCCATTGAAAACCGCGTAGGCGAACTGGGACAAGAACGGCGGGCCGGCTTCAGCAGCCTCGGCAGTATGCTCTGGCACAAAGTCAAAGAAGACGAGCCCTTCCGGGACAGGCGTGTCTGCCTTCATGAACCGGCCCCAGAAGCCATGTCCCTGGCCGACATCCACACCTAGGCCAAAATGATGGACCAAAAAGATGTCGAAGGCGATTTCTGACTGGTAGGTGCTTAAGCCATCCAAGCAGCTAAACAGGCTTGTAACAGCTTCGCGGTTGTTTGGCTCGTCACCCTCAAAAGCCTCTAAGCCAATAAACCGCATCTTCGGCAGCTTCTTGTATTCGAAGCTGTCAAGCCTGAATCCTTTTTGCTGGTTCTCGACCTTGTCTGGCATGAAAAGCGCCCATTGCACTGTCGCGTCAAGGTCTTTTAGATAATTGATATAACCGTAGAGCTCGACGCTGTCAGTGCAAAACGACCCGGTCTTGCCACCAGCGACCAGTTCGCGCACACGGCGTTTTTGCATGAGTGAAAAATCGTCAAAGACACTGGCTACAGTCTCCCGTAGGCGCGCGTCGGAGGCTTTGCCCGACAGCTCGTCATCAAACCTGTCCAGTGCTTGGAACACCGCATCGTTGACTACTCCAGAGGGAGCCAGCTCCATCAGATGCGCCCGTAGCTGCGAGTTCTGGTCTCTGAACCGTGCAAACACCCCCTGCATCAGCACCTGCTCGTTCTCAGCGAGCTTGTCTTCCGTCCACTCCGAGTCGTCTAGCAGCCATTCAGTCAGGGCATCGAAGACGTCTGGGTTCTGCCGCCTGGCATTAGCAGCCCAGTTGACCAGTCTTTGGTATATCTTGGTCGGACTGGGATCTTCTTCGTTTGAGTCTGCCAGTCCGCTCCAACAAAACTCATCGATGAATCTATTCGACATCTGAAATCCTCCTTTGACAGTTACATTGATTGTTAAGGGATAAAAAAACCTTATGTTCGTCTGGCGCACTTTCGAAGGCGGAACGCCATGAAAGCGGGTGAACGCCTTGGAGAAGCTTTCTTGTGTCACGTATCGGTACCGGCTAGACACATCGCTGATCCTGTTACCAGGTGCCAGAAGGTCTTGTGCAGCCAAGCTTAGCCTCCTGTTCCGAATGTACTCGCCGACGCTTATACCCATCACCAAATGAAAGACAAGCTGAAAATGCGAGCCCGACGCATAGGACTGGCCAGCAATGTCTTCGACCCTCAACTCCTCGGTCAAGTGCTCTTCGATATAGGCAATGGCGTTTGACAGGTACTGTACCCAGTCCAAGGGCTTCTCCTCCTTCCAAGGTGATTCTACATTAGTCTATATACACTGGCCATGTCGAAAACTACGATGTTTTGTCAAGCAGCCCCCTGCATGCGGCAGCTTGCAAAGAAGGTATGATTTCAAACGCTCCCTTGACTCTGCCGTTGGGTAAGCGTTTACACTGTTTAGACCTTATAAAGGAGGTAGAGGAATGAGCGTTTTAATAAAGATACGCGATTTGTCTTCCAAGTATGACATCTCAGCCCGTACACTGCGGTACTACGAGGATATCGGGCTGATCAGCAGCACGCGTAGCGATGACTATGCATACAGGCTGTATGACGAGGACGCCGTCAAACGGCTTGAGCAAATCCTGATTCTACGTAAACTGAATATCAGCATCAAAGACATCAAGCTGGTTTTTTCAGCATCAAGCTCCGACGTCGTCTTAGATGTCCTCGGTAAAAAAGTAACCGATATCGACAACGAGCTGGCTTTGCTGCACGAGCTGAAAGAGATCGTGCTTGATTTTATCCACCAAATAAGAAACGCCGACTTCCAAAAAGACAGTGATGTGAGGCTGCTTTACGACAAGGCCAAGGTCATTGAGACCCAGCTGGAAAATGCCGATTACCGGGGCAACCCGTCGAGCGTCAAGCGCTTCTTGGATGTGACCGAGCAGCTTAAAAAGGACCCTGAGGTGCGAATTGTAAAGATCAACCCCTTCCGTGCCTTCTCTTCCGGGCTTGCTACCACAGACGTCCTGATGGGCGCCTTCAACGCATGGCAACAAGCCCATAACCACCTGGTCAAAAGGCTTATTTATGGGGCGCCGGATTTCTTGGGGTACGATGACGACGCGCGTGGCGAATGGATCTGGGCGATCGAGGACTGGGTGACCGAGCAAGACACTGCCCCCTATCAGATCGTCAATTTCGAGGGAGGCTTGTACGCTGCTGCAATATCCATGGACAACGACAATGAGAGTGGTGAGAGGGTTTACAACAGCATTCGCAGGTGGATAGACTCCAGTGGCTTCGAGCTTGACGAAGGGCCAGGCCGGGAAGGGCCAGGCCGGGAAGGGCCAGGCCGGCGCACCGTTTTTCATATGTTGAACCCGATTGAAGAGATAAACCAAGCGCTAGGCTATCAGCAGCTAGACATCTATGTGCCGATCAGAATCCCCGATACGGGTGAGCTGCTTTTGTGAGGCTGCGCAAGCGCTTGCCGGCTGCTAGCCAGGGGCTGGCTAGCTAGTCGCCTGCCAACTGCCAGCTAGTCGCCTGCCAACTGCCGACTAATTGCCTGCCAACTAATCGCCTGCCAACTAATCGCCTGCCAACTGCTAGCTATTCGCTAGCATTAAAAGGTGTTGTTAGTTAATGCTCTATTAATAAAAATCTGCTACAATTACTGCATGCGTGTTCAGTATGCCAATTTTTCATTAACAACACGCAATTAGACTCGGGGAGGCAAACAAATGGCATTAAAAGACGATCAAATCGCTCGTAAAGAGGCAAACGACATTCGCACAAACGTCGGATGGTATAAGTTCACCCATAACCTAACTGTGGTAACCGGCAAGGACGCTGCCCGGTTCTTGGACTACATGTGCCTTTATCCCATTGCCAACTTATCAGTTGGACGCAGCCGTTACACGACAGTCCTAAACGAGGACGGGCAAATCCTAGACGACGTCATCGTCATTTACCCGGAACCAGGTGTTTATTGGGTGTCTACGCTTGACTACCCTAGCCTGGCTGCATGGTTTGAAACCCAAAAAGCCGGATTCGATGTCTCTTGGCATGAAGCGACCCATGAGATTGACATGTACGCAGTCCAGGGGCCGAACTCAAAAAAGATGATCGAGCTTGCCGCAAAGAACCCTCTCTCAAAGCTTGCCTACTTCGCAATCACTGAGAATATCATTGTGACCTTGCCCGTGAAGATACTCCGGGCAGGCTTTACAGGCGAGCTCGGCTACGAGATTTATGTAGCGAGTAACGAGTCAGAGAACCTTGAGAAATTGCTAGCTACCGCATGTGCTATCTTAGGTGGCTCGAATACGACGTCTTGGGACGTGATAGCTCGGGCAATCCCGGTCGAGAAAGGCTATGTCCTGCCAGCTGACATCCTTGGGCTGACTCCCTATGAGATCGGCTCATCCGTCGATCTGACCAGGGAATTCGTTGGAAAACAAGCCTTAGCCGCTGCCGGAACGAGCCCCAGCCGCCTGCTTTTGGGCCTAGAGTTTGACGACTTTCCCGCATCAGAGGGAGACTTGGTCTTCTACCAAGGTGAAAACGTAGGAAATACCACCTGTGTCACTTATTCTTTCTATCTGGATAAGTACATAGGCTACGCTATCCTAGATGCACATAAGGCTCCGGTTGGCACAAACGTCATCGTAGGCGAAGAAGGAGTCACTGCTAAGGTCGTTGAGCGAATTTGGTACGACCCAGACAACCTCAGGGTACGCGGATAAACTAGCCTGTTTCGATAATCTATGGGATGCAGGTGAAGAGTTGCTGCCAGCCTGCTGAAGATTGACGATTGTCTGCGATTTCTTCGGGGGTTTTGCGCGTAAAAATTTATGTTACTCATAGTAAGCAATTTTTTCACCAGGGGTTTTGCATTTTAGCTCTTTTCGAGCAGTAAAAAAAATTGCAGACAATCGTCAATCTTCAGCACTTAGCCTTAAATAACGTGTTAGGCAATAATTAATATAATACTAGTATATTGGATAAGGGGCCCCTAGGCTTAGCATCTATCAAGGAAGCATATAGCCCAATAGAGGCTTAGCTTTTTTTCAAAGCTTAAAAAAGGCCAGGAGCAGCGCAGTATTCCATGTGAATCCAATGCTCAAGCGGTACTGCCTTGCCGGCACTCGAGGCTTCAAATGCAAGGCGCGAGGCTTTTAAGGAATGCCTCGCGCCTTTGTCGGACAAATGCTAGTTGATGGCCTGGCTGATATAGATG
>WRNE01000047.1 GCA_009776725.1 Coriobacteriia bacterium | reverse complement strand
CCGGCGTTTTTGTAAGGTGCGGTGTTGGCCCGCCACATCGGCTCGAAGATATCCTCGAAAGTCGCTATCGACACAAAAGGCGCACGGTTGTGGGCGATATCGTCACCGAGGCTGAACAGGCCTGGCTTGTAGTGCTGAATGTAGCCTTTGGCCATGTCGAGGTTTATCTCAAGCAGGAAGTTCAAGAGGTCCTTGACCTCCTCAGGCTCTTCCATGCAGGCGATGCAGGCTGCGTCAAAGCCCATGAAGCTGACCAGCATCATGAAATAGCCCATGCCTACCGAGGGCCCGCCTGATACCAGCTTGTCCGGGTCAAGCTTCGGCAGGTCGACAGAAGCACAGTACTCCCAGTCGATATCCTCAAGGATTGCGGGTTTTTTGATAACGTCGCGCCATTTGGTGATGTCGTCTAGCAGTATGTGCCCAGGAGCAGGCATTGACCCGTTGCTGGCATTCCACTCGGACTTGTAGGCGACACCGAACATGTCGTGCCAGATCTCGCCCGGCTCGATGGTGCCAAAGGCTGGTCTCCAGCCCTTGCTGTACTCCATTTGGATGCCGAAGGCCGTCCCCAAGTCCATCATGGCCGGAACGTACTCCGGCATCTCGCCCCGCATCATGCGTAAATAGTTCTCATAAGGTGTTATAGACGGCATCACGCTCCTCCTTTATTGGCTCGCTTTTTTTGTAAGCTCCCAGTTCTTGGGGAGCAATAGTGGTCTGGCCTCAGTAGTAGGAATACCGGATCTTTTCGAACTCGTCGTTGATCCAGCTTTGACGGACAGCGGTTACCGGGTCGTTGGGCGGCCCCATGATGAACCCGCCGAACGCATAGCTTCCACCAGGGGAGTAGAGGTCGAGGGCCTCTTTGACGAAACCGCGTACTTCCTCTTCCGTCGTCTCGGGGTAGCAGACCGGGCCATTGTTGGCAAATCCGCCACAGATCGCAAGCCTTCCCAAGAACTTCTCTTTTATGGCAACCAGGTCGTTGGATGGCTCGGCAGGGTTCCAGGCATCAAAGCCCATGTCCACGATGTAGGGGATGAACTCGTCTAGCTTTCCGCAGTTATGGTGCGATGCCAAACAGCCGGCCTCTTTGTACGGGGCTACTGTTGCCCGCCACATCGGCTCGAAGATGTCTAAGAAGATGTCCAGCGACACGAAGGGGGCGCGGTCGTGGGCAATGTCGTCGCCCATGCCATACATGCCTGGCTTGTAGTAGTGGATGTACTCTTTGGCCATCTCCACGTTCAAGTCCTTCAAGAAGGTAAGCAGGTCCTTGACCTCCTCGGGCTCTTCGTAGCAGGCGATCAAGCCGTTGTCGAAGCCCATGAAGGCCACTAGCATTTGGAAGTAGCCGTTGCCGATGGAAGGGCCAGCCGATACCAGGTACTGGGGGTCAAGCTTCGGCAGGTCCACCGAGGCGCAGTACTCCCAGTCGATGTTCTCCAAGATAGCCGGCTTCTTGATCACGTCCCGCCACTTGGTGATGTCTTCTAGGATGAATTGGCCGGGGGCCGGCAGCGACCCGTTGTTGGCGTTCCATTCCGAGACATAAGGCACACCGAACATGTCGTACCAGATCTCGCCTGGAGTAGTCGTTCCCATTGCCGGGCGCCAGTCCTTGTTGTACTCCCAAACCATGCCCATGGTCCCACCGCCGTCCATCATGGCTGGGACATACTCGGGCATCTCTCCTCGCATCATTCTCATGTAGTTCTCATAGGGTGTTAATGTTGGCATAATTTTCCTCTTTTCATCTTTTTTACTGATTTGCTCGATTGTCTTTCCTTTTGCCCTACTGCTCTTCTCTTATATCGACTGGGCCCTTTGCTAAAGCCCGCACCAGGCCGATCTTATCCACATGAACTATAGTCTTTTTAATAAAAGCGGCTTGGTGTTTTACTCCAAGCCGACAGTTTCTATATAAGTTTTTAGTAGTGGCTGTACCTTGGTTTTTCATACCCGCCAGTGATCCGGCCCATGCCTCTTTGCTGTTCAGGGACATCCCGCTCAAACATTCTCATGTAATTCTGATACTTGGACAATGTTGGCATATGACCTCCTCTGCTTTTGCTTGATCAAGCTATTTTCAAACCCTTTGAGCGCCTCGTATGCCCTCTCTGGCTTCACCAGCCTTTTCATATACGACGTGCTTTAAGGGAGACAGACTTGTTCTATTGTAGGTTAAATATCTAGGCAATTAGCACAATCAAGCAATAGGTTGAAAAACCATAGCCTTAACCTGCAGCTTACTGTGCTAATCGCATAGGCGTCTGATGTGTTTGCCGATGATAAAAAGCAAGACAAGGGGTATTTTTGACTGCTCTGAGCAAGGCGTGAAAAGCATGTTTTCAGCTTGGCTCGAGTACATGCTCTCTAAAGAAAAGATAGCCAGCCACAACTAAGCATTCTGTTGACATAAAGCATACATAGCCACAGTATTGTGGGCATCATTAATTATATGTGACTAAATTAATAGTACAAATTCGTTACAGAATCAACAACATAAGCCTTTTAAACTGCTGATGCTTTAGCATATTGACCAGGCACTCGTCTGCCGAGGGAAACAACATGAATCTGTCCAAAAGGGAGGTTTTGATGTCGTCAAGTACGAGAATATTGGTAAAAGAAGCCGAGTTTCGTCAAGCCCACAGTTCGCTGACTGATTCTTTAAGTGAGTTCAACGAGCTGTTAAGTGATGTGCAAACAACCAATCTAGCACTTTCAAACTGCTGGCACGGTGCAAGCGGGAATGCGTTTTATACAGTGTCTTCAAAACTATTGTCAGACTTGACCATGCTAAACACTGGCTTGACCAGGCTGACTGCCGAGTTGAAGGCATCATGTGAGGCCTTGGTTTTCGTTGATGACCGAACAACAGTTGCGAGGGAGATAATCAGCACCCAGAAGCCATGGTCTATTCCATATACAGTCAGAGACAGATAGCGGGTGAAAAAATGCCATGCTATTGCAGCACCATTAGAGAAATAAGAAATGACATATCAATAATGTTAAAGGTAGTTGGTACACTGTCTCATCATCAAAGCCAAGTCTCCGCAAACCATAACACCTGTCTTTCTATATCGAACCAGGTAGACAATTCATTGTTTCACCCTAACGAAGCAATGATACTGAGAATCAGAGCCATGGACGACAAGGTAGAGTTCGGGGATTTGATATCGTTGTACAACCAAAACATCGACGACCTGTCTAACAGGTTGTCGATGTTGAGTTCGGCGGACACCCACTACCATGACTCGAAACGCCGCCGAGCTTGAGGGGGGCTGTGCCAATGCTATTCAATATTTCAATAAACGAGCTGGAAAAAACCATTGCTGACTATGACCGCTATTTGGCTCAAATAAACTCGCTGGTGGACGAATGTGAGGCTTCGGTGCTGAGTCTGGCGAAAAACGGCTGGCAAGGAGTCTCAGGCGCAGTGTTTTATGAGAAGTTCTTCATTTGGATGAAAGTGGCTAAGAATCAAATAGAGCGGATCACCTATTTTAGATTCGTTTTGGCTTTTATGTATGAGCTTGCCAAAGAGCTCCAGACGCAGTACTCCTCCTTGCCCCAAGCTGTCAACGTAAGTACTTTTAACAGCGACATAGTCCATTATTCTGAAACTTCATTGTGGCAGACCAGAATATCCAAAGATCATTGGGAGGAGGTCTGGAGGGATATCTGCCTGCTGGGCTACACGATTTCAGGCCTAAGGCATGTTCGTCTAGACTACAGCAGGCTTTTCGATATTGCCCTGTCAGCCCAAGCATCAAAAATCCAATTACAGGATTTTGAAACAATGTTTGACAAGTTCGTCAAGTCGGTCAGTTTGGTCGACAGAGACATTATCCCAAGACTGGAATATACACTTAACGACTCATTTGACTATGTAGAACCGAAAAGCCTGATCGGATCCTTAGATGTTGCCGGTTATTTTGCTACCTTGTCAGACGATGTCCTACATCCAAGGTTCTTGCCGAAAGTCAAACAACTGCCAGGGATCACAACAAACCTGTTTCACAAGCTAGTAGGCAAGGTCTTCCCGAAATACAGGAACAGCTATACAGGTCCCATATTAGAGCCAAGCTCTGCTGAAGGCTCCGTCACGACACCCCCAGTCAGCCCGACGCTGAAGTATTTCCAAGCCGGCATAAAATCTATGTCATGGGTATTGGTGGGTCTGTCAGCCGCTGATGCAGCCAATGCCGAGTTGAACCGTAACCCCTATTTGCCTCTAGCGTATGCTGAGGCGAACTCGTCTTGGGCTGGTTTTAACGACCTGGTTGTTTCAATAGGCACAGGAGCTATCGGAAGCAGTGTCACAACCCTTGCAATTGCTACGTTTACAGTATCCTTTACACCAATTGCCATTGCTGCAGCATCAGGGCTCGCTATTTCAGCAATGCTTTCCTACGACGCAAAAAAAGGCTTTCGAGAAGCCCAGGAAGCTGACAATCAAAGGTGGTTCGATGAGCTGTTCAAAGACAGCGGCATCTGATAAACAAAGCTTATCGAGAGTTAGGAAGGTGTAAATATGGCAAACCACTACCTCTTATCTGACCTCGATATCGCCTTTATCTGTGTGATGTTTGCATCACACTTGCCAAGAACCACTCCCGACCCCTTTGTCGGCCAGGATCTAGCCCAGCTTGACCAATGGCGCGAGGAGTTCTTACAAAGGCAGCAACAAGCCGGGAACCTGACAGTTGAAAACGATAGCATCGAGCTAGAAAGCACCTTCGCTAGGGCGCTTCGGCCTTTTATCGATGGTGCTTTTGCTATATACCACACTGACCCGTCTACGACACGCCTGACAGAGTATGATGCCGCGTTTTACGTCACCACCGATGAGGAGGCGATGCTTATACAACGTGAGGCGCCAAACGCAAACCACATAATCCACTACCCGACGCTTTCGCAATGTGCCCCAGACTTTCTAAGCGGTTTTTCTCTGGATAAGACCGAGGGCGTGCCTTTTGGGCCTTTCAAGGTGCTCGGTGACATAAGTACAATCAATGCTTTGTTCGAACTTGTCGAGGCCAATGACTCAGTAAGCCTGGCTGATTGTGCAGCGGACTATGGAATTGCCTGTGACCAACTGATCGAGGCACTTGACCTGATAATGGACCCAATAGCCGCCATAGTTATCGACGTGGTGCGAAACGAGCGCATCAAAAGCGGAGGCATTAAGGCCAAGCTTTTGCTGGACAAGCAGATCATGCTGCGCTATATCTCCACTCCTGATGGGGACATCGGGGTGATTGAGTCATACTCACCCGATCGGCTGCTTTCACAGATGCTCGACTTTGAAGGCATGTAAACAGTCGGTCTATGAAGGCTGACAATAAACCGTAGTAAAGCATATAAAAACAATATGCTGTGTTTTGAGCAGGCTGATTCTGATATCCTGTCTTGCTTAGAGTGAGCAACATTCGACTTAGGTTAGAGCCGTCTTTTTTGGTTTGGCACAAGGCGGCGCGAATGAAAAGAGGGAGACAAGCCATGAAGGAAAAGCCCAGTTCAACCGTGATCAAAAAGCTTGCACCGCTAGCAAGGTGTGTTCTTATCCTCATACTGATATTGCCCCTGTTTGCCTTTACCAGCTGTACCAGCGGGACAGGCCCAGAAAAGCCCAAGGATGACGAGCAGACCGCCGATGAATTCGAGTTCGCCGCCTATGAGTACTCCCTGTGGTATTACGAATACGCTCCCGGACAGTACAACGGTATGGTTTTTATCAGGGTCGTTGGCGAGCGGGGGATTATTTTCAACCTGGATATTCCCGGGAAGGAGTTCCTGTATTACAGCGATATCGAGACCTCGGGGATGCCTGAGCCTATAGAAGGCGCCTACGTGGTGACTTTTGTGTTCCAGGAAAACCAACCACAGTCCGAGGTCTACATGGAAGGCAGCCTGACTTTTGCCAATGACGGCAAGTCGGTCAGCATTACCATCAGCGACGCCAGGGGGGACCTGGCAGGCACTGCTGGGACATACGACCTGATAAATGGGGTAGACAGCCCGGCAGTCCAAAGGTCGGTCTACAAAGAGGTCATTACGAGCGTCGATGACAGTGGCCTTGCTTTTGTCCCGATCTATTTCCTATACGATGTCGATGGCAACGGGGTAAAGGAGCTGATCATCAGGGAAGGGGACAGCGAGATCGAGCTGATGTATAACTTTTTGACCATCGACCGCTCAGGCTTACGGTTCATCGGCTCGCTCAGTGGCACGCACTCCTATATTTGTCTAGGGGACGATGGGGGGATTGTGCGTTTCAACGCGCATATGGGATACGAGGCCGTCTACCAGATATATATCAACAACAGCCAGGTAGGCGAGAGCCTGGTGTTCGAGAAGGTATTACAGGGAGACGAGGAGTACGACTATCCTGCTGGTGGCGAGCTTTCATGGCTCGAACGCTATGACTTGCGCTTAGCAGACAGCATTCTCGGCGAGGCCTTGATCAAGGAGTTCTTTGACCTTTATGCGGCTGGCGACTATGCCGGCATGAAAAAGATGATGTCCGCCGAGCTTGCAAACATGGACTTTACGCAGGGCGTCTATGGGATGAAGACAGCATCGCTCAGGCAATGCCGGCTTTGGGTCGACGACGAAATGAAGGCCAGCCGCTCAGACAGGCTGCTGATGCTGTGCTCGTTTGAGATGACTGCTGCGACAGGCTCAGTCTATAGCCCCGACCAAACCAGTGCAGCATTCTTTATTGCCTTAGAGCCTTCCGGTGGAGGGTATCGCATTGTCGGTTTTAGCACTGGGCCATAAGGCTCGCTGGTCGACTCTGGACGATAAACAGCAGTTAGCACAAAACCATAAGTGTTTGCGCTGCATCAAGAACAAAAATAAAAGCAGTACTTACCGACTGGTTCAGTCTGTTGTGTGAATTTCAGCTACAATGTTTCCATACCAAGAGATGAGCAGTTGAGGTTTATCCATTCATATAAATGTTCCAGCAAAGTCGATTGCTTCGTTATAGGCGGTTGTCTTGTCAGGGGCTATAAAGACTTGCCTCAGTGCTACGTCTAATACAGGGAATGCCCTGGAAGGGAGAAAGAAATGAAAGCTTATGCAATGTTGGGATTAAACCAAACAGGCTGGATCGAAAAGGACCGTCCTGTGTGCGGGCCGCTGGATGCTATCCTGCGTCCTGTTGCCCTCGCACCGTGCACCTCAGACGTCCACACTGTTTGGGAAGGCGCTATCGGTGACCGCCATGACTTGGTCTTGGGCCATGAGGGCGTCGGTGAAGTCGTCGAGGTTGGCGAGCTAGTCAAAGATTTCAAGGTTGGTGACATCTGCATCATGCCAGCTATCACACCAGATTGGAGCAGTGGAGAGGCGCAAGACGGTTATCCTCAGCACTCTGGCGGAATGCTTGGCGGGTGGAAGTTCTCCAATATCAAGGACGGTGTGTTTGCCGAGTTCATCCATGTCAATGACGCTGACGGTAACTTGGCCTTGCTGCCTCCAGAGATTCCCCCTGAAACTGGCGCAATGCTTTCCGACATGGTACCTACTGGCCTACATGCTTCTGAGCTGGCTAAGGTTCGCTATGGCGATGACGTTGTCGTCGTAGGCATCGGCCCTGTTGGCCTGATGGTTGTTCGAGGTGCCGTACTCGCTGGAGCAGCTCGCTTGTTTGCTGTCGGCACCCGCCAGAACTGCATCGATGTTGCCCTCGCTTATGGAGCAACAGACATCTTGAGCTACAAAGAGGGCCCGATCTATGAGCAGGTCCTTGATATGACCAATGGCAAAGGTGTGGATAAGGTCTTGATCGCCGGTGGCGACGTCGATACTTTCGACGAGGCTATTCGGATGCTCAAGCCAGGTGGGGCTATCGGCAATGTCAACTACCTCGGCTCAGGCGACTATATCAAGATCCCGCGCGAAGAATGGGGCGTCGGAATGGGGCATAAGTCCATCAACGCCGGCCTCATGCTTGGTGGGCGCCGCCGGATGGAGCGGCTTGCTTCGATGGTTGTCCATGGCCGTATTGACCCGTCTCTCTTGATCACCCATCGCTTCGAAGGCTTTGAACACATTGAGGATGCGATCATGTTGATGAAGGACAAACCGCCTGAATTGATCAAACCGGTTGTAAGCATCAAGTATTAATCAGTTGCTTTAAATTTTTTTTCAAGATCAAGCTCGAAGCGCCCAGAGGCAATGTATAGCCTCTGGGCGTTTTTTTAGCATAGGCTGTTCGGCAACAGTCAATCCTACAAGCAGTGACTATTCCCTGCTGTTGAAGCGCTCGGTCTGGTATCGCTTGACTGCGAAGTTGTACAAGGCGCTTACTCCAAAACAGATGATGCCGCCACCGATGAAGGCAATTACCCGCATGATGGTCTCTAAGCCGCTCATATCGATCAGAACAAGCTTCAACACACACAGTATGACTACTGCCAGGCCATAGAGCCGAAGCGAACGGGTCCATGACCAAAAGCCTAGTGTGACTATCACAAGGGCAACGATCATGCTTACCAAGCCAAAAGTGTAGGTATAGTCAAGCCAGCCGGTTAGGCCTTGAACTGTGCTTAAGGCCAAACAGTGGATAGCAAGGCCACTGAAAAACTCAATATCGTCTCGGATGAAGAACCTGCTGGTCGAAGGCGGCGGAGCCTGTTCAAACAGGGCTGCAGGCTCTGCAGGCGCTTGCTGGTTTGTCGGACGGGCTTGATTGGACTGTCGGGACTTTGTTTGGGTCAACAAACGAATCCTGTTCAAAATGATGAATAGGGCGCAAGCCACAGCCACTAGATGCAGCAATGTTATAAATATCCCAGCGTTTTTCAGCCCATGCGCACTAAAGTCCAAGCAAAGCCCGATCATTAGAATGTATTCGTTTACCTTGAAAAAAGCCCGGGGGCTGTCCTCGCCAAACAACTGGAAGGCAAGTAGCGTCAAAAGGCAGATCAGATAGAATACAGAATTGCCGATTTGCAGGTAGGAACGCCAGAAAATGCTTGCTGCAGCGATTTGAAAATAGACCAGTACCGTTATCTTATAGGCTCTTCTCAACTCCATGCTGGCATTTTGGTTCAGTCGCCGGTATGCCAGAAAGCTCAGTACCAAAGTAATGGCGAGGTAGAGCAAGGCCAGCAATTCGGTGCCGAACGACATTAATTCCATATACCCCTGTAAGCACATATATAAAGAGTCAAAAGCCAGGATGCCAAGGGCAGTAATGCTATATGTGCTGCTAATGTTTCGAGCAGTACCCATATTGTCAGCTGTAGAAGCCTGTCTGGTGCTCAGCATCTCAGCGAGCAGACAGAGCCCAGCAGGCAAGACGAGATAAATGACATTCGGCCCAGGTTCGCCAAGCCTTAAATGTTCAAGGCACAAATACATCAATAAAATCACAGAAATACAAAAAAGCAGGGTATTAGAGAGCAGCTCTAAGCGATAATCGAATTTCATCGTCTTTCTTAAAGAGACAAGCACGAACACTGCTGTATAGATAATGACCAGTGTCAAAATCATAGCTACTAATATAGCAAGATAATAATTTGTAGCTGTGCTGCCTAGCCGGCCGAAGAGCTTTTCGACTAGACGGTTGATGTTCATCATCAGGGCAAAGAACCAAAGGAGGAGGTTGGCTGATTGCATAAGCAGTGAAAACCTCGATTTTGTGCGGATGATGGAAACAAAAAGCAAATAGGCCAAAAAACTAGCAGTCAGAAACTGTATAACGAAAGCTACGCTGACCAAGACGACCGTCTGGCTGGCACCGTGTGCAAAAAAGTAGTAGTCGAATTCGCTTGACATCACTGCACTGGCATAAAGCGTGAGCGACAAGGTCGCGAACAAGCCTAGGCGGACCAGCTTGCGGCTGCAGTAAATGTTGCCCACGACTATGGCAGCCGAAGATAAGAGCTGGTAGCCCAGTAAAAGAACCAGCTTATCGCCGATCAGGCCAAACGAGTACCCAGCACATGTGGAGAAAACCATGCCGACATGCGCGATGATGCCCACTAGCAACGACTCGGACTGGCGAGCCAGAAGCATCGAGGCCACGATCCAAGCCAGCAGCAGGATATAGCAGACGATCTCGTTGATCGCATTGAAATAAAGATGGGTCATCTGAATGGAGATAAAGAAGGCCCCGCAACCGGTACCGAGCAAAGCCTTTGTAAAGTTGTTCGAGTAACGCTTGTTGGTCAGGTACCCTCCTGCGCTCAAGCCTGCGCTAAGGCTGAACATGAGGAGGATTTTTACAGCGTCGTTAAAGTAGGGTACTACTAGAAAGCCAAGGAAGATTAGCCCGATGAAGACTAATACTGAAGCTATGATGCCGATAACGTTTCGGCCGAAAAAAGTCTCATATGAGCGTTTAGCTGCTACTTCTGGCTGGTTTGCAGGAACAGGCAGGGTTGGCTGCGGGGCTGGCATAGGCTGCGGTTGCACGGGCATAGGCTGCTGTTGCAGTTGGGCTGGCATAGGCTGCTGTTGAAACTGGGCCGGTATAGGCTGTTGAACCGGCAATGGCTGTCTGTCAAACTGTTGCTGTGCTTGCGGGGGCTCCCAAGCCGGCCTTGCCGCATCGACGATGGGCCCATCGGAAGGTGCCATTGGTCGAGGTATTGGCGATGGGGCTTGTTGCGTGTCTCGTTTTGGATATGACGAATTCAATAGACCAATACTATGCTGGAGCATCTCGATTGCCCTCGTGAGAAAGCCGATCTGTTCTTGGAGGGCATTGATCTTCGAGAAAGAGATGATTATTGTCACTAGCACACTGACCATCAACATGAAGAGAATAAAATCAACCATACTATCTACCACCTGTCTTGGATCCGTTGAATATTGGTAAAACCTCGTCCAGGTCGAAGGACGAGAGAACCCGTCTGCCGTCTTTGGTCAGCAATCGAAAATGCTGCGATATGATATTTTGCTCGATTACGAATTGCTCGTTTTCGTAGAGTACCGTCCACCAGGCTTTCTTACTGGTTACGCTGGGATATCTAATAGGCCTGCCAGTAAATGCCAAGGTCATGACAATGTCTGTAGGCTGACCGCCAAAAACACCGGCAATAACATCGCTGTCTTGAAATATATGGCATAAAGCAACACTGCCCATCCATCCTAGAGACCTTCGGCCCTTTTCGATATCGACTAGCGTTTTTTTGGATATGCCAATAATAAAAGCCATCTCGTCTTGCGTAAGCCCGTATTCAGTGCGAACCAGTTTTAGATTGGTATCGCATAGGTTTATGAATGTTTCACGGTCTATGGTCGTTCCCATCTTTTAAATAAATGCAGGCAAACCTTGTATATTGCATAGTTTGTTAGCTTGGCCCACGCTGCTTGTTTAAAGCCTTTCAGATAAACGAAACTACACGAATAGTGTAATTTTACACTATATGGGAAAAATTGCAAGCAAATCTTTGCCCTCAAAGTGAAATCTTTTGAGGACAAAGAAATACGAACTGTATCGGCGTATATGCTTAGCTAAGAGGGTCTTGGATAAAAATAGCCCCATGCGGGCAAAGCTCTTGGCAGCAAAAACAGCGGATGCAACGGCTGTAGTCATAGGTGGGGGGCTCAGTGACATCGTTGTCGAGCCAATCAACCGCAGAAGGCGACAAGGGGCAGATATCGATACAGTCCCCACACCGTTGGCAGTTCTCCTCCACAATATAAGGTTTCGGGACCCCAGCATCGTTGTCACGCGAGAAGACCCCTGCCCCACGGACATTGCTGATAGGATTGCGATTAATGTTGAAATCGTATGATATAAAGTTATCCAAAGGATCGCCCAAAAGGGTTATTTCTGACTCCAAGTATGTCCCGTGGCCTGCTTGCATGCCCAACGACACTGTGTACGAGTATTCGGGGTTAACGTCCACTAAGCGGCAGACTGTGGCATCAAGGGCAACAGGGTCGGCAGACAATAAGAGCACGTTCATCGCTTTCGGGTCGCCGTTCATCGGGCCATTGCCTTCCATGGCCATGATCCCATCCATGACGTACAACCTGGGCCTTAGGAACATATCCAGGTCAATCAGCATCCGAGCGAAGTCAGCGGGCTTTTCTAACTGCTGGTGGTAGGCTCCTTTACGCCTGCCTGGGATACAGCCGAACTGGTTTTTCACAGCGCCTGTGAGCTTTAGGAACCCTTGGGTCTTTAACTTGGGAAGGCTGACGATCCCGTCGCAGTCAAGGGCCCCATTGGCTATGAAGAACTCCTGCTGCCCGGTTTGGACGGTCCGGCCGTTGATAAAGTCTGCAAGCGGAATGCCCAAGTCGTTCGCTACTTCAAGGAAGCCTGTAGCTCTGGAGGCCTCTAAGCTCTCATCCTCCGAAGTCCCACGGCCCGGTGAGTCCCCATAGCTGAGGTCGGCCCCAGCCTCTAAGAATATCTCGCTGACAGCTTTAAACACTGCAGGGTGGGTCGTCGCACAGCGGTCAGGCGAGACGGCCATTATCCAGTTTGGTTTAAGCAGGATCTTCTCCCCAATTGAAACAAACTCGCTTGCTCCGCCCAATAAATTGATCCCCCTTCGCACGGCCGCCTTAACCTCGACAAAGTCATAGGACTCACAGCGGATAATCGCTACTTCTGAGATGCCTTTAGCCATTTTAAAACCTCCAAATGTCAAACTTTGATACTTATGTACAATCTGCTAGCAAGCATTTTATGTCTTTCAAGCCATGTATTTATTATTCTACCAGTGAACAATGCATGTAGAGCAGCGAAGTCCCAGATCGCATGAAAAACCGGCTTGGGGCTAGATATGAGCCGAAACGGTTTACTAATCGAAGCCATTGCCAGTTCCCATCGATGTTGGTCAGCCTAAAGCGACATCTAAGACCATCATGATCAAAAAACCGCCCATCACCCCCAAAGTGCCAAGGTTCGAATGCTCGCCCAGCCGGGCCTCAGGTATCAAGTCCTCGACTACGACAAACATCATCGCTCCAGCTGCAGCAGCGAGCAACCAGGGCATGGCCGGCCTTAAGGCCCCTGCTGCAAGCACGACCAGGATGCCAAATATCGGCTCCACGATTGCCGACAGGCTGCCGAACACAAAAGCCTTGGCGGCAGGCATCCCTTCCTGTCGCAAGGGGATTGAAATCGCTGCTCCCTCGGGAAAGTTCTGGATCCCTAGGCCGATGCAAAGCGCGATTGCCGATGACAGCAACGCAGGATCGTTGCTATGCTGGGCCGCCAGTGCGAAAGCCAAGCCGACAGCCATGCCTTCTGGAATATTGTGCAAAGTCACCGACAGCATCAAAAGCGTGGACTTCCGCCAAGCAGTTGCCAGGCCCTCGGATTGCTTTGCTACAGGGTGAAGGTGTGGCAAAAGCGAGTCCATCACAATTAAGAAGAATATCCCTAAGACAAAGCCCCCGGCAGCCGGAATCCAGCCGATACCGCCCATACGCTCGGTTTCTTCGATCGCTGGCACCAGCATTCCGAACGCTGACACTGCAATCATCACGCCGGCTGCAAAGCCCAACAGCACCTTCTGAATGCCCGAGTCGATCTCCGCTTTGAAAAGAAACACTAGCGCTGAGCCGAACGCTGTCATGAAAAACGTGAAGCCTGTACCAATTGCTGCGAACAACAAAGCCTCTGGCATTGCCCACCTCCCCAAGATGTTCAAGTGTCGCACAACAAATCAAGCGACAAAACTATATGCACTATTTTAGCTTATGGGTTTTTATATGGAGAAGCCCTAGGCTGCTTTTTTTAACGAAAGCATTCCTAGTCTGTCGGTAAGAAGGATTCTACCATCCGGTTATAGACTTTATTAGCCAACTCATTGTCAGCCTCCAGCATAGTGCTCAGAACGAACCAGACATTGTCTGATAACTTGCTGTATATAGTCGATAGGCTGCCGAGCCTGTCGCTATAGAGTTCATACAAGTCAGCGAACTGGGTTTGAGCCTGCTCATTGACATAGTGCTCATTTAAGAGGCTGATAGCCTTCTCAAACTTCGTTTTCGCATCTTCTAGCTCGCTATGTATCGCATACATGTCGTTGGCAATATCAACCATAGTCTCATCAACATATAAAGTGCTGCTCATTTAAGCCTCCCTAATACAAACTGCTTAGTCCTGCTATTGATTCGACAGTCTCCATTGCTGCAT
Source organism: Coriobacteriia bacterium (assembly GCA_009776725.1). GTDB lineage: Bacteria > Actinomycetota > Coriobacteriia > Coriobacteriales > UBA8131 > WQXZ01. The sequence goes on along the minus strand of WRNE01000047.1, from coordinate 877 downwards.
CGAAGTCAGTCAACATCGCAACGCTTGCGTCAATAATCTCAAGTGAGATGTCACGGATCTGGGCATGGAGCTCTTTAGTGCATTGGACAATAGATAGAAAAGCTTCTTTTGACTCATCCTGCCAAGGGTTGGCCCTGATCTTCGCTTCGTAAGCCTCAAGGTCTGCTAGTGTAAAATCGACATGTTCTGCAACCTGGTTGAGCAGGTAGGCTGCATCGACTACACCGTCGGTTATTTTTAAGTTGTCGCTCATCTAAAGGCCTCCAGTATTTATGGTTCTTGGGCCCGTGCCCGCTCGTTTTCCTCGGTGATCAGCTTTGAGTATTTTTTGATCACTTCGTCAGTCTCATTGATAGTAGTAATCAATTTGTTATAAGCAGTAAAACAGTTGTGTTTTGTTGTTTTGGCAGCCTCATTTGTAATGGTTGCATAGTCGGTAAAGACGTCGATTGGCTTGCCAAACATTTCGTCGTTATTACTATTGTCAAGGTTAAAGCCTGCTAGTGCTTCGACTAGTTTTGTAGCTTCGTCAAACCGTTCAATCAAGTAGGATCGTAGCTCTTGGTAATTCCTTTTCTGTGCGTAGTAGTGTTCGATAGCCAACATTTGCTGCACCTCCCTAGAAGTTCAGGCTGTACTCGACGTAGCCTATTACTTGGGCTAGCATGTCCTCCTTCTCTGCCTCGGTAAAGCCAACGTCTCCGTGTTTGATTAGCTCCTGCTCCAAGGCTGTCGTGGCCTTCTCCTCCAGCTCCGCACCTAAGGCCTCCATCTCGTCCTCGTCGAAGTAGTCGGCCGTCGACTCCCTCACCCAGCCGTCGACCAAGGCCTTCATGGCGGTGCCTATCTGGTCCGCAAGCTGCTGCCTGTCGGCAGG
>WRNE01000046.1 GCA_009776725.1 Coriobacteriia bacterium | reverse complement strand
CATATAAGGCAAAATGATAGAATAACGAACAGTGCAAAGGGGGCTTGTCGAAATCCGCGCTTGCTTAGTAGAGCGTTTGAGGAGGTATTATGCAGACTGCACTAATCATGCAGGTTTTAGATGTCGCCGAGAGGGCAGCAATTGCAGCAGCAGCCTACAACGGTCGTGGTGACAAGTACACAGCCGACCAAGTGGCTACTGAGGCTATGCGGGCAGCATTCAATGCTATTCCGTTTGCCGGGCGGATCGTTATAGGCGAAGGCGAGCGGGACGAGGCCCCGATGCTGTTTATCGGGGAGCAAGTGGGCGCGGCTTGGGCAGACCCAGAGCACATCGCCCAGGCTGAGTTTTTTGACATCGCTGTCGACCCTTTGGAGGGGACCAACCTCTGTGCAGCAAACAAGCCAAATGCCCTGACCAATATTGCTATAGCCCCGGAAGGCGCTTTGTTGCATGCTCCTGACACTTACATGTGGAAGATCGCTGCCGGCGCAGCAGCTGCTGCCACAAATCTACTGCATATCGACAAGCCGGCTGCAGAGAACATTCGCATTGTCGCCGAAGCTTTAGGGAAGCCGGTTGAAGAGGTCAATGTCTGCATCCTTCTTCGTGACCGTCACGAGGCGCTAATTGCTGACGTTTATGCTAGCGGGGCCCGTGTCCGCCTCATTGACGATGGGGATGTCTTCGGAGCAATCGCTGCAGCTGTGCCTGGTACCGGTATAGACCTCTACCTGGGTGCTGGAGGCGCTCCGGAAGGGGTGCTGGCTGCCACCGGCCTCCTCGCTATCGGTGGGTTTTTTATGGGGAAACTCGACTTTACGCTGGATAAGGACGGTGTTCAGAAGCGAGCCCGAGCCGAAGCTACTGCCAATATCGACATAGACGCCCCCCTGCCCATGGAAAGCCTGGTGCAATCAAACGACGTGGCTTTCATTGCGACTGGCGTGACGAACGGAGAGATGCTTGCAGGAGTGCAATTCGATGCATCGGGGTCAGTCACTACCAGCTCGGTTGTGATGAATGCTGCAGACTCAAGCGTACGGTTCATCCACAATACCCGCCGCGGTGCAAGCGGGGTGATCCGGTTTTAGGCTTTGGCAGGGCAAGGGTGTGCTATAGTACTTCCATCATTTTCATGCGGATGCCATTCTAGAAGAACCGCTGTCCTTGGAGGCTGTCTCATTGGCAGGCTGTCTCGTTGGCAGGCGTTCTTGTAGAGTCCATTCCTTCGGGAGCCCATGCGGGCTGAGAGGCGATCATCGATTTGTCGCTTGGAGTGTTAGCTACTAGCAGTTAATCTTACTAGCACACCAAAGCATACTAAGTCCTTGAAATCGCGACCGATACGAGCGTTCCGGTAATGCGGGGCGACAAAGGAGCTAAAAAATGCGCAATCAACGTACGCAAACACTTGTCGAAGCTGCACTTTGTGTGGCGCTTTCTGTCGTTTTGAACTATGCAGCCATGCGCCTGCCGATCAATGTCGCAGGCGGTTCGATCTCGTTGACCATGCTGCCAATCGCAGTCATAGCCATCCGGCGCGGCCCTCTCACCGGAGCTGCCGCGGGCACGATTTTCGGCTTCCTGGATCTCTTGATGGAGCCCTACATCCTCGTTCCGGCACAGGTCGTGCTGGACTATCCCGCGCCTTACCTGCTGTTCGGCCTGGGAGTCGGGGTCTTCTCCACATTGTATTACAGCCAGAAAACGCCGGACGCTGCCGCCAGACCAACAGCTGTCATAATCATCGCGACCCTGGTCGGAGGCATGCTCCGCCTTGCCAGCCACCTGCTCTCGGGAGTGATCTTCTTCTCCGAGTACGCAGGCGGCCAAAACGTCTGGGTTTACTCGCTGGTATACAATATTAGTTATCTGGGGCCCTCGCTGTTGGCAAGCATGCTATGTGCCTTGTTTATAGTTCCAATTGTGGATAAAACCGTGCCTGTGCCAAAACGCGAAGCCGCTTGAGGCTTCNTCGTTGGGTAATNGAGAGGTNTTGGATGCAAGTATCTGAAAAGCGTTTTGCAATGATAGTCTCAGGCTCGCCTCTNGGGGTTGGCCNAGAATTGATATGGGGCTTGGCGGAGGGGATGAGTTTTGTCGTAGCCGTGGACTCNGGTGCAAAATGGTGCTATGAGGCAGGAGTGATCCCCGATCTTTTAATTGGCGACTTGGACTCGCTTGACAGTGACATCGTCCAAGCTTTCACCGATCAAGAAGTCGAAATAATATCCTTTTCAGTTGACAAGGATGCCTCTGACCTCGAATTAGCGATTGAGGAGATCATCCAGCGAGGCTATAAAGACCTCGTAGCCACCAACGTGATCGGGGGTAGAATCGACCACGAGCTAGCCGCTATTGGNAACTTGGCAGCAGCAGGCGAACAAGGCNTGGCAGTAACTGTCGTGGAAACCGACCAGACGCTGATTTTTCTCAACAACCCAGGAGCCCGAACCAGGCTTCAAGTCGAGTTAGGTGCAGACATCGATGCCAACAGCAAGATCTCTGTCTCCTTGATACCCTGGGGAGGCATAGCCAACGTTACTGTGACTGGCTATAAGTGGGAACTTGACCAGGTGGACTTAGACCCCAACAAATCATTGGGGATATCAAATTCGCCTATTACCGTCGACCCGCTGATCGAGCTGCATAAAGGGGCTTTGATAGTCGTCGTTCCTGCCCCAGGGGTCTGACTTCGATAAGTGCCTTAATAAAAATCGCCGCTTGTATTCATAGAGCGGCGACTTGTCTTTCTGTTATTAAGGTTAGTAAATGATACCCATGCTACCTCAAAGCGCTGCGCTTTTAGGCTCGTTTAACTTTTCCAGCCTTCAGGCACTTTGTGCAGATACGGGCTTTTTTAGCGTGGCCATTGACCTCGATTGTGAGTTTTTGCACATTGGGGCGGTAGATCCGGTTGGTCACACGGTGTGAGTGACTGACATTACGGCCAGCAGCCGGGTGCTTACCACAAATCGAACATACCTGGGACATAGATGGCTCCTTATCCTGATGGCAAACGAATGCCAGTAAAATTCCTGGTGGTCGGAGACGGACTTGAACCGCCGGCACGGGGATTTTCAGTCCCCTGCTCTACCAACTGAGCTACCCGACCTAAAAAAATAGCCTTGCTATTGTACCAAAGACATCATTTCGGTCAATACCGATCTTCCTATTTTCGGGCTACAAGCCACTTCGCCTCATGGCCAATCTGGAGAAACGCCCTTTCCATGCTCGTCTCAGTTTCGCCTCAAGCAGGTAGGTGCTTCTCAGGGAAATGCCGATATGATGCGCTTTTGACAACCAAAATGCCTCGTTTTTGCTTATTTTGGTTGTCAAAAGCGCATCATATCGGCGCTCTGAGTAAAAAGGGGTTTTTACTCAGAGCGCTCTATGCCTTTATCAACAGAGCTTGCAAAAGCCGAGCGGTGGTTTTCTCCACATAAAGAAATGGAAGGTTTGTATGTTGATTCAAGAATATCTTGGACACAATATGCAAGCGGCACTAACAGATAGACTTGCTGCAACGAATTTATAGCTATAAGCCTGATTGGCCGATATGCCTTATGACTTTGGATAAAATCACAGCAAGGGATGTCTAACAAAGAGAGTGAGAAGGAGGCTTGTTATGCCTACGCTATCTAAGAAAGAGAATATATTACGACTTTATAGGGGAGAAATGCCCGAGTATGTTCCGCACAGAGAAGACGGAAGTGCTGGTATGGGCGGAGTTATGATGGGGCCGAACCTGAGCGGCATGATGGGAGACTGGGGAGAGCATGAGGAGCGCAGGGATATGTTCGGGGTTCCCTATGTGCGTGAGTTGAATGCCAACAACGGGCCTATCCCGAAGCCAGGCGACTTCATTTTGGAGGATATCACCAAGTGGCGTGATGTGATAAAGCGGCCAGCTATTCTTGACAATATCGATTGGCAGCTGCTTGCAGACCAACAGCTTCCACAGTGGAACCCGGACACGATTCTTTCGGGTATGACGTCTGTGGGAAACGGGTATTTTCAAATGCTCGTCGCCTTTATGGGCTTTGACAACGGCTTGATCGCATGTTACGAAGAGCCCGAAGAGGTCAAGGACCTGTTGAACTTTATCCTTGAGTTGAACCTCGAACTGGCGAAGAACTTCATTCATTACTATAAGCCTGAAATGGGCGGCGGCGGAGACGACATTGCCCATGAGCGTGCCCTCTTTATCTCTGTAGAGATGTTCGAAGACATTTTCGAGCCGGTTTGGCGGGCTTCGATTGCCCCGTATGTCGAGGCAGGCTGCATAACCAGCCATCATAATTGCGGAATGTTCCAAGACCTCGTCCCCCACATTGTCGATATGGGATACAACGCTTGGAACCCTGCGGAGACGATGAACGACCTGGTAGCCATCAAACAACGCTTCCCCAAACTAGCTATTTGCGGCGGATTCGACAGCAATGGCCCAGTTTGTTACCCAGAGACCACCGAAGAAGAAGTCCGGGCATATGTGCATCAGCAGATGGACTTGTTGGCTCCTGGCGGCGGCTATGCGTTTGGCGGATCGATAATGGCAGCCCCAGGCGACGCTTTCGCTGCCGAGCGTAATGGCTGGATCAACGACGAGTTCGAAAAAATACGTTACAACTACTACGATTAATTCTACTTCTGTAGAATAATTATATATTGTTACTTTATGCTTAATGCACTCATATGGCGCTGGTTTTATTCAGCGCCATATGTAATTTAGGGTAATTCGTGAGAACTATGCAAACCTTGGGAAAACCAAAAGTTATGCAGGAAACTCTCCACCATGTGCCCAAAAATATTCATAGAGACTGGTTCATCTGTTACAATGAGCAAAAACAGAGCAATTTAGGGGAAGAGGCATCATGGTTACTGAGCCCGAAAATGATTCCTTAANGGAAACCAACACCGAACAGCCAGCAGAGCCAACTGGTGATATGCTTCCTGTCGCAACAACTCCAGACGTGGCTTCNCTTGAAGCTGAGACAACTGTTGCACCAACGACTGTAGCAGCTAGTATTGAAATCCCAACTGAAGACACGTCATCAACAATAAGTCCTGCCATACAACCAAGCACTTCAATTCCAGCGAGTGTCGGACAAACTGAGGCCGAGCAAAACGAGGACGCAAACAGCCTTTCTGAGGCTGACGAGGATCTCATCAGAAGGGTGTTGGAAAGAGCAGCCAACGAACAAGGATCTGGAGAAGAACAGCCCGCAACGCAAATCGCAACCCAAGCTGCTGATATCAGTGCTGGGAGCGCTCAGCCTGTCCCTGCAGCCTTACCCTTGGCAGCAGCGGCACCAAGTGCAGCTGTAACGACGGCTTCGGTGCCGTCCTCGCAGCCCTCGCAACCAGCGCATGCCAGCACAACGCCCCTGGCACCGTCCCCAGCACCAGCCCCAGCACCTGACGTCCAAGCTGCACCAGTACCAACTACCAGCCAGGTTGCAACTACAGCCACTGCCCCTGCTCCCACTTCCCCACCAGTTGCTGCTGCTACAGCCACTGCCCCTCCTCCCACCGCCCAACCAGTTGCTGCTGCTGCTCCCGCAGCTCCCGGAGCTCCCGCTGCTCCTAGCCAAACCGCCTCTATGCCAGCTGTCGTAGCTCAGCCCCTTACTATGCCGCCTGCCCAGTCTTTCCCACGCAAGCGCAAAAACAGATGGCCACGTCGAATCATCATGTTCTTTGTCTGGATCGTGGTTATCATCGCCATGGTTTTTCTGGCTTTGATGATTGCTGCCTATATCACTGGGTTCCGCAATGCAAATGGTGTCCCAGATGTTCGGGCTATGCTTGATTGGATCATTGCCAACTATAATCTTACGAGGTGACCNCTCACCGACCAGCCGCTTCGAAGACANGACAGATACAAGCCAAATGCACGGGATTTCGATTTTATAGATACTCCCGGAGGCGTGGTAATCGTTGACAGTAGGCTGATTATCCAGTAATATTCATAGGCTTGCACGCGCAGACAGCTTGTGCGTGCGCGAGCGTGCAGCTTGACAAGTGTATCAGTTTTACAAATTTCGGGGGTGTGCCCGAGTGGCTAAAGGGGACGGGCTGTAAACCCGTTGGCTACGCCTACTGCGGTTCGAATCCGTACGCCCCCACCAGACGCCCATATAGCTCAGCAGGTAGAGCACTTCCTTGGTAAGGAAGAGGTCACCGGTTCAAGTCCGGTTGTGGGCTCCAGCATGGCGGTGTAGCTCAGTTGGTCAGAGCACACGGTTCATACCCGTGGCGTCATTGGTTCAAATCCAATCACCGCTACCAACAACAATGCGCTTTTTTAGCGCTAAGCGGTCTTGAGTAAAAGTATGTAAACAATAACGGTTTGGTTCATTTACATACGTAACAACTTAGACACAAAGGATATTAGCAAGTAGTGTAGAGTCAAGTATATGTAAGTAGTAGGTTTGGTTATACGAGCTGGTCGAAAGCATCAAAGCCATATGTGCTTTTGGCATTTGCCATGTATAACAAAAAGCAAGGTTCGGTAAAGCTATTCCGCCCACAAAGGGCAAGGCAAGCGCCCGGGAAGGGCATTGAAATTAGGAGGANAAGTAATGGCAAAAGCAAAGTTCGAGCGTAGTAAGCCACATGTCAATATTGGCACTATCGGTCACGTTGACCATGGCAAGACGACACTTACTGCTGCAATCTCAAAAGTCTTAGCAGAAAAAGGTTGGGCAGACTACACACCTTTCGAGCAGATCGATAAAGCACCTGAAGAAAAAGAGCGCGGCATTACGATTAATATTGCTCATATCGAGTATGAGACCGAGACCCGCCACTATGCGCATGTTGACTGCCCGGGACACGCTGACTACGTAAAGAACATGATCACCGGTGCTGCCCAGATGGACGGCACAATCCTGGTAGTCGCAGCAACCGACGGCCCGATGGCCCAAACCCGCGAGCATATCCTGCTCGCCCGCCAAGTCGGTGTGCCCTACATAGTCGTCTATATGAACAAGTGTGACATGGTTGATGACGAAGAGCTGCTCGAACTGGTCGAGATGGAGATCCGCGACCTCTTGTCCATGTACGAGTTCCCCGGAGACGACACCCCCATCATCCGCGGCTCAGCCTTAAAAGCGCTTGAGGGCGACCCGGAATGGGTACCCAGCATCTGGGAGCTGATGGATGCAGTCGATACCTTCATCCCCACTCCCGAGCGTGACAACGAGAAGCCTTTCTTGATGGCTGTTGAAGACGTCTTCACGATCACCGGCCGCGGCACTGTTGCTACCGGCCGTATCGAGCGTGGCGTTATCAACCTCAACGACGAAGTGGAGATCATTGGCATCCGCGAGACGCAAAAAACAGTCTGCACCGGTGTTGAGATGTTCCGCAAGATCCTTGACCGCGGCGAGGCAGGCGACAACGTCGGTATTCTCCTCCGTGGCATCAAGCGTGAAGAGATCGTCCGTGGCCAGGTTCTTTGCAAGCCCAAGAGCGTTACTCCCCATACTGAGTTTGAAGGCCAGGTCTATGTGCTGACAAAAGACGAGGGTGGACGCCATACCCCCTTCTTCACTGGCTATCGGCCGCAGTTCTATTTCCGCACAACCGACGTCACTGGGGTCGCCTACCTGCCTGAGGGCACCGAAATGGTCATGCCCGGTGACAACGTCTTGATGCGTGGAGAGCTGATCAGCCCGATCGCTATGGAAGAAGGCCTGCGTTTCGCAATCCGTGAAGGCGGACGGACCGTTGGCTCTGGCCGTGTGACGAATATCATTAAGTAGCTAATTTTAAGTGTCGATCGACCCGGTATTCCAAAAGGTACCGGGCTGATCGACTAAGTACAAATAAAGACAAGCGTTTATACCGATTAGTCAACAACGAGTATACGAGAGACACTATCCATCTATAAAGGAGCAGTAATGCGCACATTGGTCACCTTAGCGTGTACGGATTGTAGGCGCCGAAACTATACGACCAAGAAGAATAGGCAAACGACTCCAGACCGAATGGAGTTCAAGAAGTATTGTAAGTGGTGCAGGACCCATACCGTGCATCGGGAGACGCGGTAGCTTACAGCATTCAGGCCAGTAGCTCCAATGGTAGAGCGACGGTCTCCAAAACCGTATGTTGGGGGTTCGAGTCCCTCCTGGCCTGCCAACGCTGCCCACTTCGCTTTTAATTATCTGGAGAAGACCCAGAACACGCACTAGTGACAGGAAGTTCGATGGCTGATAAAGCAAAGAACAAATCAACAGCAAGTTCCTCGGCTAAGCAGTCGAGTTCATCTGGCAAGAATGCCAGCCAGCCCAAACAGACGAAATCGAGTAAAGCTAGCAAGTCAACACCAAAAAAACCTAACATCATACAACGCTTCATTGCTTATTTGAAAAATGTGCGCCAAGAAATCAAACGGACGTCGTGGCCAGGGCGAGGCGAGGTCTTACGCATGAGCTCTATTGTAATCGGTGCCTTACTGTTTTTTGGGATCATCATCTTCTCGTTGGACAGTATCATGACCAGGTTTATCGCCTTTTACGCCCAATTTGCTCCAGCAGCCAGCGAGGCTGGCGCTGATAGCATTTATGACCTACTGGGTGCGGTTATTGACAACCTGCCCCTTTTAATGGACTGACAGGGCTGATCATGACGAAAAAGTGGTACGTGTTACATACCTACTCAGGATATGAGAACAAAGTAAAACAGGATCTCGAGCATCGCATCGAGTCGATGGGCCTCGAAGAGAAGGTATTTGACATTGAGATACCTACAGAAAAAGTCACTGACATAAAAGAAGGGGGACGGCGGGTTACCACTGACAAGAAGGTTTTTCCTGGCTATGTATTGGTCAGGATGATCCTTGACGACCAGAGCTGGAGCGTAGTACGCCACACTCCGGGAGTCACTGGTTTTGTCGGTTCGGCAGGCAAGCCGTCAGCCCTTACGCGTGACGAATACCACCGTATCATGAAAAAGGCAGACAGCGACATTCGTCCGAAGACTTCTTCAAACCTAGAGATCGGCATGAGCGTCAAAGTCACTAACGGGCCTCTCGCTGATTTCGATGGTACTATTTCTGAAGTAATGACTGATACAGGCCGAGTCAAGGTCCTGGTTTCGATTTTTGGTCGCGAGACTTCAGTCGATTTAAGTTTTGACCAGGTATCAAAGCTTTAATAGCGTAGTTTTTTACATAGCTATAAGGCTTTATATATTGTTTTGGGAGGCGGTATGACTGATTGCCGCCGCAATTACCAAGGAGAGTGCAAATGGCCTCTAACAAAAGAATCGCCGGTTATATCAAGTTACAGATACAAGCTGGTGCAGCATCCCCTGCTCCGCCAGTCGGGCCGGCACTTGGCGCCAAAGGCGTCAACATCATGCAGTTCGTTCAGGCTTTCAATGCTGCAACGGCTGACCAGGGGAGCACTGTGGTCCCTGTCGAGATCACAGTATATGAGGATAAAAGCTTTGACTTTGTCACCAAGACGCCTCCTGCTGCCGTGCTGATCAAGGAAATGCTCAACCTCGAGTCGGGATCCGACGAGCCCCATCTAAACAAAGTCGGTGTTCTGACCAAAGCCCAGCTGCGGCAGATCGCTGAGACGAAACTGCCCGACTTAAACGCCAACGACGTCGAGGCGGCTGAAAAGATCATCCAAGGAACAGCCAGGTCAATGGGGGTACGTATCGAGGGTATCGCTGATACAGGCGTTTATACCCGAAGGCGTCGAATCGCCCCATTGTTAGAAGAACTGGATGCAGCGTCTGGCGAGGCTGGCGAGGCTTCAGACGCAGCCGGCGAGTCTGCTGCCGACGGCTTCGAGGAGGATTAAAAATGTCTAGAAAATCAAAGAGCTATCGGGCAGCCAGTGCCAGGATCGACCGCGATCGCCTGTATTCGCCTTTGTCGGCTGTCCGTTTGACACAAGAGGTAGCAACAGCGAAATTCGACGAGACTGTAGAATGCCACCTCCGACTGGGCATTGACACCAGGCAAGCAGACCAACAGGTCCGGGGGTCGATCTCATTGCCGCATGGCCTTGGCAAAACAGTCCGCGTAGCCGTCTTCGCCGAGGGCGATAAGGCCCGCGAAGCAGAAGCGGCGGGAGCCGATATCGTCGGGTCTGACGACCTTATCGAACAAATACAAGCCGGATTCCTCGACTTCGATGCTGCTATTGCTACTCCTGACCAGATGTCTAAAGTGGGTAGCCTTGGCCGAATTCTCGGCACCCGTGGCCTGATGCCTAACCCGCGCCTTGGCACTGTGACCCAAGATGTCGGCAAAATGGTCGAGGAGCTCAAAGCAGGCCGGGTCGAGTACCGGGCTGACCGTTTCGGTATTTGTCATGTCCCAATCGGTAAGCTCTCCTTTGACGATGTTTTACTTGTGGAGAATTACGCGGCATTGTTAGAGGAGATCATCAGGGCTAAGCCAGCCTCCTCAAAAGGACGTTATCTGAGATCGATCTCTATTTGCTCGACTATGGGCCCAGGGATTCGCATTGACCCCTTGCGGACTCGAAACCTGACAGACGAAGACGAGTAGCCAAAGCCAAAAACTGAAAACGCTGATTTGACAGGCCTTAGTTATTGACTCATACTGTCCTAGCTTTGAAAATTGAATTTAACGCTACCGTAGAAAGCCGGTGTCATCAGATGTAATGGAGTTCAGGCTCCGCCTGCTGAGGTGGTCGTATGTTTATAACTCTTGTCCTTTTAGACTTAAATACGGCCTTTACGCGTAGCGTAGAGGCCGTTTGTTTTTATATCAAAAACAAACCAGACAGGTTTGGAAGGAGGTGTACATGCCAAACCAGGCTAAATATGAAGCAGTAAGCCAGATCAAGTCTGACTTAAGCTCGTCCGATGCCATTTGGATTATCGACTATCGTGGACTGACAGTCAAAGAAGCCGAAGAGTTAAGAGGCAACATTCGCGAGCAGGGAGCCTTTCTAAAAGTCTATAAGAACTCGTTGACCGAGCTTGCCGTAAAAGACTTAGGCCTACCTGATTTCGGAGAAATACTCGAAGGCCCATCAGCTTTTGTTTTTGCTACGGGCGACCCGGTAGCCTCTGCCAAAGCACTGAAGGACTACGCTCGCAACAACCCAAAACTTGAGCTGAAAGGCGGCCTGCTTAATGGTCAGATCATCAGTGTGGACCAAGTCCAAGCTGTGGCGGACTTGCCTTCACGCGAAGAACTGATAGCGAAATTACTGGGGACGATCAAAAACCCGTTAAGCAGTGTAGTACAGGTGCTAAACGGCCCAATGTCATCATTTGCCCGAGTGTTAGCATCCATTCGCGACCAAGAGGGTGCAGCTTAGCAAGTAGTAAAACAAACGATCTATTAGCTTGATCATTACAAGCGGCTTTAACAAATCGAAAGGAGCCAAAATGGCTATCACTAGAGTCGAAATCGTAGAGGCATTAAAAGAGATGCCCGCCCTTGAGTTATCTGAGCTCGTCAAAGAACTGGAAGAAGTATTTGGAGTATCTGCTGCTGCACCGATGGCTTTTGCTGCAGCTCCAACGAATGGTAGCAGCGAAGAAGTCGTTGAAGAGGAGAAGACAATATTCGATGTTGTCTTAGAAGGCTTCGGCGACAACAAGATCGCTGTTATTAAGGCTGTGCGCGAACTCACAGGCCTAGGTTTAAAGGAAGCAAAAGACACTGTAGAGGGTGCCCCCTTGACAATTCTAGAGTCTGTTGACAAAGCCAAGGCCGATGAGGCTTCAGAAAAGATCAAAGATGCTGGCGGAGTTGTGACTTTGAAGTAACCCTGCTTTCTAATCTAAGTTTATTTGCAAAACAGCCGCATAAAAGCGGCTGTTTTCATGTTAGGAAGCAATGGACAAGGCCTTTTGACGATGATGATTATCGTTGACTGCTTGGATACCAATTGGCATCCCTTGCCCAAATGACCAAATATCATTTGAGGTGGCAAAGATTATCAGGTCGAAATAGTACTCTACGAGAATTTCATCAGTTTCGTAATTCCTAATAACAACTGTTCCATTCCAGCGATATATATCCTTGACAGAATGAGGTGTAGTTGATATCAAGCCTATCAGTTTTGTCGTATTAGGACTGACATAAGCACTGCCTAATAAATAATAGTAGTCAGGGTCTGGGTTGTCATTTACCTTGTTATTGATAAGGCTTAACGAGATATTGTGCTCAGAATTATTCTTAACATAAAGAAGCGTATAAAAGCCATCAGCACTAGCGGGCCCGCCTATAGGGCCAAAGGCAACAGTATAAAGATCGCTATCACCGACAACCACATAGTCCTCTGGAACACCAAACTGAGGCTGGTCGGCTTCTTCAGGCTCTTGCGAGTCAGTTGGCTCGTCTTCTTCAGTCTGCTTGTCATTATCGTCGCTTTGACCGAGGTCGTCGTCAGTAATGTTCCTGTCTGGGTCAAACAAGTTGCTGCTATGGCTCAAATCGTCTATGGCTTGGGTAGTATTGTCTGTGTTATTGATGACATTGAACACCAGCACACCAACTACCACTAATAAAACCAATGCTAGTGACGAAATAACAATAATCAATCCGGTCTTGGATTTCTTCTGCTCCGGTATGGCTGTTTGAATATATGGAGAAGACCATGCCGCTTGACCTGGAGGGTATGGGGCTTGGTAAGGCTGTTGGTACTGGGGGGCACCTTGCTGAGGGTAGCTGGGTGCTTGGTTAACAGGATATGCTGGAGAGGGAGGAAGATTCGGATTTTGTCCAAATGCAGCATTTTGATTATTCGGATACTCAGTTCTTGGTTGGTCTAAAGGGACAGGCTGTCCACAATACTTACAAAACGTTGAAAGATCGGGGATCTCGTTGTTACAAAACCTACATCTCATCAATCAACCATCCTCTCAAATAGTCATTGTTCGCCAATTTTATAGTATTTCGGAATATGGTAAAGGGAATTTCTCCAAAACAGGGTTTTGTTGATTGGCATTTGACAAAAATGCGAACTGTATAAAAAATGTTAACTAACCTCGATTATTTAAGGCAAACAGTTAAAACTTCGTTCAGTCGAATTATTCGAAGCCGACAATCGGAGTATAGTCCTTTGAAGAGAGAGGGTTTTTTATCAAAAAAGATCCTAACCATGAAATACCTATCGATGAAATACAGCAGACTAATCGATGAGCAGAGGGTTTAAATTAAGAAGGGAGCTTGCAGATGGATGTCAGCCAAGAGAAGAAACTGAAGAACTCACAATTGTTAGGCTATGGCTCGTACACTTTCTTTGCTGCTTTAGGAGCATTGACGTGGTCGTTTAGAAATATGTACTATGCCTTGATCGGCATGAACATGGCCTTGCTTTCAACCGTCGGGTTGGCTGTCGGGGTATTCGACCTGACTGTTACGACGATGGTCGGAGGGATTATTGAAAAAGTCAGGTTAAACATTGGTGGAGGCGGTAAATACCGTCCATGGCTGTTCATTTTTATGTTTGTCATAACCTTTGGTGTCATCATTACTTATACAGACTTTATACCTGGCAATGAGGTCATGCATTTTATAACAGCCTTTATCGGCTTGCTTTGTGTTGCCATATCAATGAGTTTTATCGCTTCTGCCCAATTCGGCATCGTACCCTTGCTGGCTGGTGCCTCTGCTGTTGACCGAACTCGTATCACTACCTGGAACTACCGTATCCAGACCTGTACTTCGATTATCACCTCCCTGTCAGCAGCTTTCTTGCTTACTTGGTTTGGCACTAAGTTCAAGCCTCCTTTGAACTACACAGTCATGTCTTGCTGCTTCGCTGGCTTTTACATAGTAGGTGCCACGATGCTCAGAAGGGTGGCCAAGCCGTACGACCTGCCTGTGGACAAGTCATCCAGCAGCGGCCCGGCAGCTCCCGAGGTAAAAGTATCCGACATGGTAAAGGCGGTTACCACAAACAGCCAATTGCTTGTTTATCTATCAGCCAATATGCTTAACACCATTGGTGTAATGATCAACATGAACATGATCATCTACTTTTGGCAGTTGATTATTCCCTATACACACGGTATCTCGCCGGCAGACTCATTCCCTGGCTTGTACACGATCGCACAAACTACAACTACAGTCGCCAGCTTTCTCTTTTCGATGGTCGGGCCAGAGCTGGGCAAGAAGATCGGTAAGAGGAGGGCTATCTGGATCGGCATGCTTGGCGCCAGTGTCTCAGCAGTTCTGAACTGCTTCTTTGGAGCCGGTTTTTGGGCGCTCTTTGTCGGTATCAACATGATAATGACCTTCTCCAACTCTTTATATACCGGGTTTGGTATTAACTATGCTTTGGACTGTGGAGAATACGGTCTATGGAAGACTGGCCAAGACCATCGCCTGGTAATCATGTCGATGACTAACCTGCCCATGAAAATCGCTGCTGTATTAGGCGGCTTGGTCATGTATCTGCTTGCAGCCATTGGTTTTGACTCATTGGCTGTACAAGCTGCCTCTGCCCAAGGCGGAATACCTGCTTTTGTTGATGACGTTTTTGTCAGGAATTTCATGTTGCTGCTAATGGGTATCCCAGCTGTTTGCAGGTTATGCGCTTCGATGCTCATGCGGTTTGCCTATAAGATCACTGACGAGGACGCCCGCATGTATGCTGCCGAGAACCAGGCTCGTAGGGAGGCTGCTGCTTCATAAAACAAACAAACCGGCTTAGCTGATGAACACTGGTTTTTGAAAACAAATGTTTAACCAGCATTGCTAATAGACTGCTTTTCGGTAGTTTTTTAGCACAAGTTAACTGTCAGTCTAATAGAGGCAATTGTTGCCCGCTTATCCCATCTTTTTAGACTGTGTCAAACTCAAAATGCTTGGTTTAGGCTACCTGAAAGAGAAACTCCAAAGAGGAGGGTTGGTCGACCAAGCCAACAGCCTCTGGGCCGAGATCCAATCGCTCGTCAATTAAGGGCTTTATGGGGAGAAGCCCCACACGGGCTTCTCCAGATGAAAAGGAAGACTATGCTTGACCGTGACATCGCAATATCGACAACGAGCTTTGACAGCGCCATGGAGGGCCTGCTCGCTGCGACCGAGAACCTGGCCCCGGTGCCGGCCAGCCCGCCGGAGCTGACCTGCCGTGCGGCAACGCTGATCAAGTA
>WRNE01000045.1 GCA_009776725.1 Coriobacteriia bacterium | reverse complement strand
GGCTGTAGGTGTAGACGATTGCCGGCTCCCTGGTCTGGATTGTCCCTACGATATGGCCTAGCCTGTCGTCGGTGCCCCGCAAGTCGATAAGTTTCAGGTTCAAGCGTCGTGCCTTGTCCACGACCCGGCTGTCCAGTCGAAGCTCGCGCTCGATGCGCAGCGCCCAGCTGTCGTCGGCTGTGGCAGTGGCTGCCATGACCTGTGCTGCCGGGAAATGCCTGCGGACTTCTCCCAAGTCTTGATAGGCAGGCCGGAACTGCCTGCTGGAGGCGATGTGGTGGGCCTCGTCGAAGGCGATAAAGCCCACTTCGGTGCATTGGGCGATTCTAGCGGCATGCAGCATCAAGAACTCCGGCGTGGTCAGCAGCACGGATATCTTGCCGGCTGCGAGGCGGGCATATGTCTCGGCCCGCTCTTCGGCGGTATTAAGGCCGCACAGCACCTGGCTTTCGATACCGATTGACGCAAACCTCTCCAGAAGGCTGCGTTGTTGGTCGTTGATCAAGGCCCGCAGGGGGTAGACGAAGATCGAGGCGGTGTTTTCTTTCAGCGCCAGGCGGGCAGCGTGCAGCTGGAATATCAGCGACTTGCCGCGGCCGGTAGGCATCAAGACCAGCGGCGAGCGTCCTTGCGCCAAAAGCTCAAGGCCTTCGTTCTGGCTGTCGTAAAGCCCCTTATGAAGCTCCGGGAAGGCTGCCTCCAAGGCTGCGTCGCCATCCAAATGGTAGGCCTCGCGCACCCGTAGCTGGATGTTTTGCCGGTTGCGCCAAAGCTCTGCCCGAGGCTCGAAGACTAGCTCGTAGAGGCCTGACGGGCTCAAAAACTCCTCGATACGCGGGCAGTTAAACCAAATGGCAGCACGCTCCGTGCCCTTCTCCAGAGCAGAGAATGAGAGGTGCGTGTTCGAGTTTCCGACAGTGCGGGGCTTGGTGACCTGGCTGGCTGCGGACACAAAAAGCGGCTCCGGGTTGGCCTGGCCGAACGGCTCAAGCAGGGCTAGGTCCAAAATGCCTTGCCAATCGAGCTGGCCTAGGCTGATCTGCGCGTCGACCCTCAAGGGCGGGTGAAAGTGCGTGGGCGGGACCAGTGCGAGCTGCTTTTCGAGCTCGGTCGAAAACCTTTGCAGGTCGTCTAGGGCAACCGTGACGCCGATGGCCGACTCATGCCCGCCATGGCGAAGCGTCAAATGCGAGACCGCCTCTAGTGCAGCGAACAGGTTGACATCGCCCACGCTGCGCCCGGAGCCGCGCGCCTCGCCGTCCACGACTGTAAAAACGATTGCCGGGACCCCGAAGTGGCTGGCCAAACGCGAGGCCACAATGCCGCGGATGCCTTCATGGAAGCCTTCGCTGCTCACGACGACCAGCTTGGAGTCGGCTTTGAATACCGTGGCGGCCTGGGACAGTGCCTCAGCAGACAGCTGGGCTTCGATCCTTCGCCGTTCCTCGTTTAGCTGCATCAAGGCCTCTGCCAGCTCTCGGGCGCGGCCCGGGTCGTCGGTCGTCAGGGCCTCAAAAGCCTGGTCGGCGCGGCCTAGGCGCCCAGGGGCGTTTAGGCGAGGTATCAGTCCGAAGGCCAGGTCGGAGGCTGTATAGTTTGTCTGTGGAGAAGTACCAGCTTGCGCCTGCAGCTCTAGCATGGCGAGAATGCCTGGGCGGGGACGGTTGTTGACCTGGTCAAGTCCGGCTCGCACCAATGCCCGGTTAAAGCCGGTCAAAGGCATTTGGTCGGCGATGGTTCCCAAGCAGGCCAAGTCGATGTATTCCTCCCAAAGCCCGCTGGATCCTAAGGCCTCGCCTAGGAGCCTTACCAAGGCCAAGGCGACCCCGGCGCCAGCCAGGTTTTGCCCGAAACTGCCTGGGCTGAGCTTTGGGTCGGCTACCAACACATTTTCAGGCACGTTGCCCCCTGCCTCGTGATGATCGGTGACCAGCACCTCTATGCCCTTCTCCACAAGCTTAAAGACTTGCTCACGGTCGGAGATGCCGCAGTCCACGGTGACCAGGACGTCTGGCTTTTGGGCCAGGATCTTTACGACCGCCTGGTCGGTAAGCCCATATCCGTCGTCCATTCTCGACGGGATCAAGGCCAGTGCCTCGGCCGACAGCTCGCGAAGGGCCAGATAGAGCAAAGCGGTAGCCGAGACCCCGTCGACGTCATAGTCGCCAAAGACGAGGATCCTCTTCTTGAAGCCGATGGCTTGCGCCAAGGCCTGTGCGACAGCGCTCAAGCCTTCAATGCCAGCGGCGTCGAAGTCCTCGGTGGCCAATGACGAATCGAGAAAAGCGCGGGCCTGCCCAGGGTCAGCCAGTCCCCGGCTGGCCAGTACCGTCGCCAACAGGCTCCCCACGCCAAGCTCTGCAGCCAGGCTGTCCACGACAAGGGGGTCGGTTTGCTGGCTTAGCCATAAAGGCGCTAGGCCAGTGTCTATGTCGGTGTTTTTCTGCATATGAACTGCTTCTCATATTACATGAAAGCCCCTGGAATATCCTTATTCGCAAATGAAGGTTTCCTCCTTACCTTTATTGACCTTATCGTGACTATCGCCTATACTGTATATAGTGTATATATACGAAGGAGCGAAAAAATGAGGATCATAGTGTCGAACCGCTCCGGCATACCGATCTATGAACAGATAAAGGAGCAGGTCAAAGAGGCGATTTTTGCAGGCGAGTTGCAAGAGGACGACATGCTGCCCTCGATCCGCCAGCTGGCCCGGGACTTGAAGATAAGCGTCATTACGACGACGCGCGCATACAGCGACCTAGAACAAGAGGGCTTCATAGCGAATGTTCAGGGCAAGGGTTGTTTCGTCCTTCCCCGTAACACCGAACTGGCAAGAGAGAACTCCATGCACAAGATGGAGGACAGCCTAAGTGTGGCAATCGCTGTCGCCAAAGCTGAGAACATCACCAAAGACGAGGTCATCGAGAGGCTGCACCTGTTGTGGGAGGTTGACAATGAATAGTGTTTTAGAAGTGCGGGGGCTAAGCAAAAGCTACAGCTCGTTTGCATTAGACGATGTGTCCTTTGATCTGCCCGGCGGCTATATCATGGGCTTCATCGGGCCCAACGGTGCGGGCAAGACGACGACGATCAAGCTGATCCTAAACGTGATCAAAGGCGATGCCGGCAGTGTCAGGCTGTTCGGGCGCGATGATGCCGGCATGCAAAACGATAGTATCGGCGTTGTGATGGACACGCCGCTTTACGTGGAGGACTGGACGGTAGACGATGTCGAGAAGGCTATCGCCCCGTTTTACAAACAATGGGACAAGGACGCCTTCGCTGGCTTGGTCAGGCAATTCGGGCTTGACCGTACAAAGAGCGTCAAAGAGCTGTCGCGTGGCATGAAGGTCAAGCTCCAGATTGCTGCCGCCCTTTCCCATAACGCAAGCCTCTTGATACTTGATGAGCCGACCAGCGGGCTTGACCCTGTGGCGCGCGAGGAGATTTGCGACCTGCTCCGTGAGTTTGTCGCTGACGAAAGCAAGAGCGTCCTGTTCTCTACACACATCACCTCGGACCTGGAAAGGATTGCCGACTACGTCACGTTTATCCAAAACGGCAGTATCGTGTTCACTGGCACGAAGGACGACTTGCTTGACAAATACGCCCGTGTCACTGGTGGGCTGTCAGACATCAGCAAGGAGCTGAGGGAGTCTATCATCGGCTACCGTGAATACGAGACGGGCTTCGAGGGCATGATTGAGGCCAAGGACATTAGAAAGCTGCCTGGCAACTTACTGACAGAAGAGGTCAACATAGACGAGATCGTCATTTTCATGAACAAGGGAGCGCAGCTACATGAATAAGGTACTTTCTTTCATACATTTGGATTTTATTACGGTCAAACCGTACCTTAACCTGAAGAACCTCTGTATCTTTGCTGGTGTCGCTCTGTTTATGCTGGTCGTCAACAGCAGCGCAGGCGGGGCTATTGGACTAGTTATGGCGTTTGCTGCCATATATGCCAGTTATCCTTTTGCCATTGGCGAGAAAAGCAATATCGACGTCTTATACACAACGCTCTCCATCAGCCGGAACACGGTTGTGCTAGGCAGGTACCTCTTTGCGCTAAGCCTTGACATACTGGCAGGACTCTCCACGTTTGTCCTTTCATTCTTAGTGCTTACGGTAATGCAAAAGGGCTTCGTCGCCATTCAAGCACTGTCCACAATACCGGTCATGTTTTTTGTGTTCAGTGTCATCCAAGCTGTCCAGCTTCCCGTATATTTCAGTTTGAGCTATGCAAAGGCCAAGGTTATAGCCTACACGCCGTTAATTGTTATGTCATCGGCGATTCTGCTTGCCTCGAACTTCATAAACGATGCACTCTTTCTGGATAAGACAGTCGGCCTGATCAACTGGCTTGCTGCCAACTTCATGGCAACGCTTGTTCTTGGCGTAGTATTTTGGCTTATTATAATGTTCGTGTCATATAAAGTATCAGTCTTGCTATACCGAAAAAGGGACTTCTAGCTAGGGGACTAGCCGGATGGGTGTACTGCCGCTGACCCCCATTTATTAGAGGCATAGCCAAGCATGCGCTTGATGCTTGGTTACGAAACAATGTTGGTCCTTGGTTTATGTGGATAAGCCATTTAGCTGGTAAAACACTGGTCGATTTTATGAAAGATGCCTGTTTGTCGCCATTGCGTTAAAATTATGTAACTGAGAGCGACGGATGTAACAGGAGACCAAGTGGCTATAACGGATCGAAAACGATCTAACAATTGGCGTTTTGCTGATACCGGTAGTCGATTTGACACCAGCTCCCGCGGGTCGAACCGCGACCGCCTGCCGATTGCTACGACCTTCTCGCGCAGGATCATCCGCTGCAACCGCTGTGGCTCGCGGGTGGTCAGCAATGCCAAGCGCTGTCCTTATTGCGGAAAAAGCCTTTTGCCCTTTTATAAGACTTTTGTCTTTTGGCTGCTGATTGTGGCTTTGCTTGCTACTGGGTCGGCCTATTTTATCTTTTTCTACAATCCCCTACCAGAGCCGGTCGCTAACGAAGGCTCCAAAGACCCGATCGCCTATGGCTTGGCCAACCGCACCGACACATCCAATCTGCCAGTCGGCACGACTGTCGAATGCAACGACTTGCTGATCACCGTGGTCAGTATCCACCAGCCATACTCTACAAACGATGGCCGCCTGATCTATGAGGTGACCGTGCAGATTGTCAATAAGTCGTCATCNAACCAAAGGCTGCTGACCACTCAATGGGTGATGCGCACGGTAAGCGGGTCATACGAGGAGTGNTATACCGGNATGACTGACAATGGCACCAGCTTGACCAGTGGGCTCGAAGGCCGCCAGCTACAGCCTGACGAGGTGCTGACTACAAGGATCTACTTTGCAGCAGACCANCCGGTCAGCCTAGTCTATCTGGTCAACCCCCTAGAGACCGAAGGTGGCCCGGAAGTAAGCTGGCTGCTCGAGTAAGGCTGCTGTGCAGTATTCTCATTAGGCGAGGCCGGTGCCTGCTGCCAGACGCTATTCGCCCAACTGCTCGGCCACAGTGAACTCGTCCATCCCGTCCCCATACTTGTCCAGCAGCTTCTTGAACTTCGGCTCGCGCTGCTTCAAAAGCACGTATATCGGTGCGGCGATCATGATTGTGGACAAGGGGCAGGCGATTGTCCCTATGATCATATAGATGGCAAAGCCGCGCATGCTGCTCCCCCCAAAGGCCAAGAGCACCAGCATCGGGACCAATACTGCGACAGTGATATTTACCGTCCGGGTATAGAACTGGTTGATAGTCAGGTTGGCGACGGTAATAAAGCTGTGCTCCGTGGTATTCTCCACATTCTCATTGATCCGACGAAGGATAAGTATCGTCGTGTATGAGGCGTAGGCACAAACCGCCAGCAAGGCAGGCAGGTGCAAGGGCACGACCGGCAGGCCGATTGCCATATAGATCGTGCTTACTAGCAAGAGCGTGTCGGTCAGGGCAATGAAGGCGCTGAACGCCCCCTTATAGCCAAGCCGGATGACAGCATAGATCAGGACCGCCAAAACCACCGCACCGAAAGTCAGGAGCGACGACAAGGTCGAGGCATCCCGCCAGCTCGGCCCGAGCGCGCTGACCTTTGCTTGGCCGGCCTCTAGGCCTAGGTCCGTCTCTATCAGGGCTTTCGCATCTTTTAAGGCCTCGCTGTCGTCGGTCGTGGTCTTGATGATGAACCCGGATTCGTCGTTATAGCTGTTGTAGGTGCTTTGAACCACGGGATTNGCAAGCTTGGCCTTGGAGCAGGCCGNCCGGACCTCGGCCAGTGTCAAACCGCCAGTATCGCTGACGACGATGGCACTGCCTCCGTCAAACTCGAAGCCAAAGCTCACNCCACGGAAAAACACGATACCTGTGCTGGCAATGATCAGCAGGACCGANACAATGAAGTAGACGTTCTTGCTGCTTAGAAAATTGATGCGCCGGCGCTGGCTTTGGGCCTCGCTCTCGTCGTATGACTTCAATATCCAAAATGACGGATTGGCCTCGATCATGCTGCTAGTCAGTAGGCGCACAAGCGGATAAGTACCAAGCTGCGTAACCAGGATCTCGACTGCTGCACCGATGGCCAAAGCCGTCCCGAAGCCTCTGAGCAGCCCGGAATCGATAATATAGACAAGCACTCCGATGACGATGAACAAGGCCACCACGCCAATGGACGCCTTGTTCGCATAGGCCAGGCTGTTGTTTACACTGGTCCGCACAGGCCTTCCCATCGAGACCTCGTCGCGCAAGCGCTCTAACAAGAGCAACGAGGAGTCGATCAGGCACATGCAGGCCAAGACCAGCCCGGCTACAGACGCCAGGGTCAAAGTGAAGAACCCATAAAACGAAAGCAGGGCCAAGACGCCCAGTGTGACCAGGCTAAAGACGACGGCTGAGAGGGCGACGACCAGCCCGAGGCCGCGGTAGTAGACTACCAAGTAGACGAACAGCACGGCCAAGGCGACCAATACGGCGACGATGGTGTTTTGGATGACATCCTGCCCAAGGCTCGATCCTAGCTTCTCGGACGCCACGCTGACAGTCAGCGGGGTGGCCCCGGTCTCGATTATCACCCCGAGCCCAACGGAGTAGGCCTCGGTGAAACTGCCAGTCAGAACCAGCGTGTTAGTGGTAAAGTCGCTTGAGCTGATACGCCCCCGGGTAGCAAAGCCGTCCAGGAGGACCATCACTTGTCGCGAAGACACCAAGTCCGTCTCGGAATTCACCAGCAAGCTGATGCTGCGGTCGTCGGCGACCACAGACACGGCATAGTCCCCATAATACGACGTCATATCGATGTACGCCTTAGCACTGCTAATATTTGTACTATTAAATAAGCTAGTATAGGTATCCGGTTGAAAATAGACAGGCTTCCAGTCGTTTGAGGGCTTCAAGCTGGCAAGCGGAAGCTGGGAGGTGTTCAAGGGGTTGTTGTATGTGCTGTCAGGCAAGAAATAGCGTTTCGGCGCATCCTCGTCGCCAGTCGGGGTGTCTGTCACAAACAACGTGGCACTGGGGTCGGTGTCAGGCATGGTGCTCATGAAGCCCAAGGCCTTCAAAGTCGAGCGGGGAATAGTCGACCCGTATTGGATCGACGTGACCAGCTCTTGGTCCTCGATAGCCGACATGTCCACAAATTCGATATAGCCCCTTGTGCCAATGATACTGAGGATGAAGTCCTTGTCCACATCGGCGGGTATCTGCACCAGCAATTGTTTGGAGCCCAGTATCTGCACGTCCACCTCGGTCTCCCGAAGCAGGTTCAAGCGCTCGACCATGATGTCCCTGGTCTGCCGCAGCTCGGCCCGGCTGATCTCCGAGCCGTCAGGCTTGGCCAGGCTCAAAACGACTGAGACTCCCCCACGTAGGTTCAATCCCCGGTTGATGCTTTGGTTTGGCGGCCATAGCATCAACAGCGAGCCAACCAGGGCAATTGCTAGCACGAACAACAGCATGGCTTGTGACCGATTGCCGGTTGGCTTCTTCTTCGGTGTAAATCTCCGGTCAGGCATAAAAAACCATTCCCTCTCATCAGACTGCTTTTATGTGGATAAACCCTTTGGTTTGCACAACCTACGAGTATATATCATCTAGAGCAGTTCGAGCAGTCCAAGCAGCCCCGATTTTTCAGGTACCATACTTGATTTTGGTTCAAAAGGGCTGCCTTTACATCAACTGATCAGGCATGCAGGAACCCATAGATCTGGGAAGCCAGGTTCTTGGGTATGCCTTTGACATTTGATATCTCCTCGACACTGGCCTCACGCAGGCGCTTGACTGAGCCAAAGGCGTTTAACAGCAGCTTCCGGCGGTTTTCTCCCACGCCAGGTATTTCGTCGAGCACGCTGGACTTGACCGACTTGGCACGCAGCTCGCGATGGTAGCTGACCGCAAAGCGATGGGCCTCGTCGCGGATCTGCTTGACCAGGTATAGGCCAGCCGACCCGTTCGGCAGCACTATAGGGTCTGCCCCGCTCCACTCGCAGAACAAATGCTCCTCGGCCTTTGCCAAAGCAGCCACCGGGATGTCCAGCCCAAGCCTGGCCAACTCGCCTAGAGCAACGTTTAGCTGTGGCCGCCCCCCGTCGACGATGATCAAGTCGGGCCTGGCGCCAAACCGTTGGTCGGCCATCCGCTGCGGGGCATAACGCCGGGCAAGGACCTCCCGCATCATGGCCACATCGTTAGCCTCGCCACTGGTCTGGCGGATGCGAAAGCGCCGGTAGGAGGATTTTTCGGGCGAGCCGGCGTTAAAGACCACCATAGAGCCGACGGAGTAGGATCCATGGATCGTCGAGATGTCGAAGCACTCGATACGCAGGGGGGCGGCTGGCAAGGCCAAGGCGCTTTCCAGCTGCAGCATCGCTAGGTTCGCCCTTTCCTCGTCATAGCGGCTGCGTACTTTGTACCGGTTCAAGGCATGATGGGCATTGCGTTCGGCGAGTTTTACCAGCTCGTTCTTCTCCCCCTGTACGGGGGCTACGAAACGCACTTTGGCCCCATGCCTCGATGCCAGCTTATCGGTCAGCCAGTCACCGATCAGCTCGTAGTCGTCCGGCAGCGCAGCCAGCAGCACCTGCCGGGGAATGGACGTGGCGCTTTCGTAGTAACGCATGATAAAACCCCTGACCAGCTCGTCGTCGTCCGTGTCGAAGCCCTTGTCCAAAATGAACTCGTTGGCCAGTATCAGGCTGCCCTCCCTGACCGAAAGCACCTGGACCCCGGTTATCGTCTCTTCGCGGAAGAAGCCTATCGCATCTGCCGAGAGGTCGGCCTGCAGCTCGACGCTTTGCCGGTCGACCAGCGAGCGGATCGTCTCGATGCGGTCCCGGTTGCGGGCGGCAGCCTCGAAGTCCAGGTCGGCGACTGCCTCGGCCATTTCTTCTTCGAGCTCCTTGATGAAAGTGCGGCGCTCGCCGTTTAGGAAGCGGATGACCTTCTCCACATTAAGGGCATACTCCTCGCGGGAGCAGGCCCCGGCGCAGGGGCCAAGCCCGAGGCCGACATTGTAGTTGAAGCAAGGCCTGTCCCGGGCGGCATCGGGGTTTTGGGCCAAACGGCGCATCAGGCGTTTGTGGCCGTCACAGGCCGAAAGGCAAATCGGGGTGACCCGCCGGGCAACCTCGATCAGCATCCGGGCAGCCCGGGCATTGGTGAAAGGCCCGAAATAGCGCGTGTTTGGCTCGTGCTTTTCGCGGGTGTACTTGAGCGCCGGATAGGCCTCGTTGGTCGTGAGCGCTATATAGGGGTAGCTCTTATCGTCTTTGAAGTCGACGTTGTACTGTGGAGAAAACTGGTTGATCAGGTTTTTCTCGAGGATCAACGACTCGTGGTCGTTGTCGGTTACCAGGTAGTCAAAGCTGGCTGCCTGGGCAACCAGCTGGGGGATTATGGGGCGCTCGTCTTGGAGGTTTAGGTACTGGCCCATGCGGGCGCGCAGGTCGTGTGCCTTGCCCACATAGAGCACTGTCCCCTGGCTGTCTTTCCAGAGGTATACCCCAGGCGATTTCGGCACGCTTTTCAACTGTTCTTTGAGTGTTGGCAAAGTCTCAGGTGTCATGTCATCATGCTACCACGTCAGGGAGTGCGCTTTAACTACAACCGCCTATCTTTGCCTACTATGTAAATTATTGAATGCAAATAATGGAGAAGTCCGCTTGGTTGTCTATCATAAGCGCTGGCTAAAGCCGCTTGGTTGTCTATCGTTTCATGTAAGACCGGTTGCTATCAGCTGGATTGTCAGGTTGCCCGACTGGATGGACATCCTCAGTACTGGCAAGTGAATTCTGCTATGAT
This sequence comes from Coriobacteriia bacterium, assembly GCA_009776725.1. GTDB lineage: Bacteria > Actinomycetota > Coriobacteriia > Coriobacteriales > UBA8131 > WQXZ01. Next base: position 5,005 of record WRNE01000045.1, on the reverse strand, counting down.
TCCTTAATCAGCGGTTTTACCTGAAGGAGGATCTAACAATGAAGTATGTTTGTAGTGTTTGCGGGTATGTCTACGACCCCGAAGTCGGCGACCCTGACGAAGGTATTGCACCAGGCACGGCCTTCGAGGACATTCCCGATGATTTTTACTGCCCTACTTGCGGAGCGACTAAAGACTCGTTTACCCCAGTCGAGTAATCCTGCCAAAACACCGGTTAAACCAAGCTTATGCACCATAGCTATGTTTAGTGGGTGTTAGCAGAGTCTGGGGGCTTCGCCTAAGCGCTGCAGTTCGGCACATTGGCCTGCCTCAGCGGTTTGGTCAGTGCTCGACTATTGTCCGATTCTTTGAGTTTCTACCTGTGACCAAAGCTTTAAGTAGGAGTTATTATGGCTAAGATTGTTGTGGATAGTGGCTGCGACCTGCCGGACGAGTTCGATCTTTGGTATCCGGACGTTACATGGGCGTCAGTGCCTTTGACCTTGACAGTCGATGGGCTTAACTACGTCGACGAGCTGGGCTTGGACGTTTTGGGCTACCTAGAGCATAGCGAGCGTTCAGCCGAAGGGCCGACGACGGCTGCTCCCCCGCCACAACTGTACCTCGACGCGTACCAAGAGACAGGCTCGATTTTCGTAGTGACCCTGTCCTCGAAGCTTTCCGCTTCTTTTGAAAGCGCCTGCCTGGCTGCCCGACTACGGGCAGAGCAAGTCAAAGGCTCGCTCACCCATGTCTTTGACAGCTTCTCGGCTTCGGTCGGAGAGGCCCTCATTGCCATGGAAATCGCCGAGCAGTTAAAAAAGCGCCTGCCAGACATCGAGCTTATCTCTAATGTGGAGAAGTTCATATCCAACATGAGCACCTACTTCATCTTGGATAATTTCGATACTGCAGTAAAGACAGGCAGAATGAGCAAGACGGTTGCGACTATGGCCGACTTCCTAAACATCAAGCCGCTCTGCGCTGGGGTAAACGGAGAGATGAAGGTCATCAAAAAGGCCCGCAACTACCAAAAGGCCCTGCAACAGATGATCGATATCGCTAAGTCCAATGTGGATGACATCTCTGACCGTATACTCGCTATCTCCCATTGCCAAGCCTATGAGAAAGCACTTGCCTCACAGGCAATGCTGATGGCTGCCCTGCCTTTCAAGGATAGTTTTATAACAACCACTAGCGGCTTGTGCTCTACATATGCAGCCCGCGGAGGGGTAATTTTCGCTTTCTGACTGTTTCACGAAGGTAAATTAAGCGCCTATAAAGAAGTGCGGTTCGATATCAATATTTGACTTGTACGGATTTGATCGGGAGGGGCGCTTTTGTTTGATCCTTGAGCCAGATTGTGGATTCAGTCTGCAATTGATTCCAAACTTTTTTAGTCCCCCCACTGCCTCTGTCGCTGTCTGTTAAGCGTATAATAAGGGCAAACACTGAAAAACCGACAATAACGAGGCTGCCTACAAGACGTTTTGCATCTGTTGCTGCAGGTTTGGTGGGCTACGCTAGGTAATGCATTAAGCAAGGTGGTAAACGGATAGAACAAACGAGTCAATAATTCTATCGGGTTATCATACCCACTCGCGAACTACATATAGCAGGAACAGACTAAACTGCCTGCATTTACAACGCGTATCAGGTTTGGAGGTAAATATGCGCTCTGTTAATAATCAAACTATTCATAACTACAATTCAATCGAACCGAAATGCTTTTTAGATAACAGCCATCGTTTTAAAAAGTTATGTCTCAATCTGTTTATATACATACTTATCGTTGTTATAGTTCTCAGTAGCTGCTCTGATAAAAGAACTGTCGAAGATCCTGCTGATCAGAACAATCCTTTCGAGGCTTCAGACAACGGCTTAATCACACGTCTAGCCATGTCGTATGGTCCTGATGTCGATGATATATATGCGCCAATTGAGTATGTTGGTGTACCCATTGAAATACCCTACAGCATTCAAAACGATGGCCCCCTGACTGATACTAGCGTCCTGTTGTTTCTAGATGGCATACTACAAGAATATCAGACTAGTTTTGACGATGAACCGAGATTTATACATACTGTCAGCTTGGAACCCGACGAGAATCTTGCATTTACACTCATTATAGACCCAGGATTTGGCAAAGCTGGTGAGACGCACTTATTAGGTTTTAGCACCATAATGAACCCAGATTTTGTTCCTGATTATGAGCGAAAAGGTAGTCCAACATTTCCTTCAACTGATGATTTGACTATAGCAAAGATTACATTTCTTTTTGATGCATCAAATCCGAGAGATATGATTTCACCGTTTGATGGAGAAAGAGTCGTAGCTGTAACTGATGAGCAGAAGTCTTTTTTATCGAATCGTAGACCTTCTGGTTTAAGCGAAAACGAATTCGCTTTGGAATTCGATTTTTTCGACAGGTCAGGCTCATTGTGTGACCGTAACCAACCAGTATATGCAGTTGACCAAGCACGTATCATTGCATATGCCAGCGGGGGAAGCGGGATGGCTTTTAGGCTCTATTTATTTGCTGCTGGCGAGCCTTTGGTCACACATGGTTTCGGATATATCGATTTCGAGATAATAGCTGGAGAGTTCACAGGTGTTGAATTCGAGATAGACTTTTCGTCTTTGTCGAATGGCGAGCTTTTTACCCTTTTAGGAATGCTTGTCGCGTTTGAGCCCTACACAGCTGACGGATCTGTTGCTAAAACAGTTCAATCACCAGTCTTTGTAATCAGCAGCTGAACAAAGTAATAGCTTAGAACAATGCTGCCAGTCTTCGGGTATAAGACCAACAAAATGCAGGTCATGCAGTGATATGCCAGTATTTGAGCCATCTTGTTAGATAGAAAAGGGGCAAGGGTGAATCTAACGCTATATGAGATAACCAAGCGTTATGGTGAGGTGTATGCTCTGAAGAATTTTTGTGCAGAGTTTACAGAGGGCTTATATGGGATTCTTGGCCCAAACGGTGCTGGGAAGACCACACTGTCAAGCATTATTGTGGGATTGGTCAGTCAAAGCAGTGGTTCGCTTACCTATGACGGTATCACTCTAGGTGAAATAAAGCCTGGTTACCTGGAAAAAATCGGTTATCTTCCACAACAACCAGGCTATTATCGAAACTATACAGCAAAGGAGCTTCTTCACTATATCGCTGTCATTAAAGGTATTCCGAAACATGAAATTAAACCCCGAATAGACGATGTCATGTCCACAATGAATTATGTTGTATCGTAGAAAAGGTCTGATGGGTAAATTGTTTATAGTACGTACTAGGTTTGGAGGTAATATGTATTCAAATCGAAATCCGACAATTATTGACAACCAATATAGTGACCCAAAGTGCTTATATGATTATAACCACGGTTTGAAAAAGTTACATCTAATTCTTTTTATATACTTATTAATTGTTGCTATAGTTCTCAGTAGCTGCTCTAATAATAAATCTGTCGATGATCCCGCTGATCAACACAACCCTTTCGGAGCTTCAGATAATAACTCAGTAATACGACTAGCCATGTCATATGGGCCTGATGTCGACGATATACACGAACCTATTGAGTATGTTGGTGTGCCTCTGAAAATACCATATAGCATTGTTAACGAAGGACCCAAAACTGAGACTGGCGTCCTGTTGTTTTTAGATGGGATACTACAAGAATACCAGACTAGCTTTGATAATGAGCCGAAGTTTATACACAAAATCAGCGTGGAACCCGACGAGAAACTTGCATTTACACTCATAATAGACCCAGGATTTGGCGGAGCCGGCGAGACGCATTTATTAGGTTTTAGCATGATTATGAACCCAAGCTTTGTACCTGATTACAACCGAATTGATAGTCCATCGTTTCCTGCATCTAACAATCTGATAATTTTTGAAATTATATTTCTTTTAGACGCCACTAATCCAAGAAGTACTGTTTCACCGTTTAATGGAGAAAGAGTCGTAGTTGTGACTGATGAGCAGAAATCGTTTTTATCGAATCGTAGACCTTCTGGTTTGGGCGAAAACGAATTCGCTTTAGAATTCGATCTATATCGCAGATCGGGTTCATTATATAACCATAACAATGCAGTTTATGAAGTAGACCAAGCGCGTATCATTGCATATGCCAGCGGAGGCAGCGGGATGATCTTCAGACTTTACTTATTCGTTGCTGGTGAACCTTTAGTCACTGATGGTTTCGGATATATCGATTTCGAGATAATAGCTGGAGAGTTCACAGGTGTTGAATTCGAGATAGACTTTTCATCATTGTCGAATGGCAAGCTTTTTACCCTTTTTGGAATGCTTGTCGCACTTGAGCCCTATACAGCTGACGGCTCTGTTGCTAAAACAGTTCAATCACCTGTTTTAGTTATCAGATAAAAAAGATGGGAAAAAACATATCATCAGTCCACTAATCAACAGGTTTATGATAAACAAAATGCATATCAGACAGTGGTGTACCAGCATTTGAGCTGTATTATCAGGCAGAAAGGGAGGAATGGTGAATCTATCGCTGGGTGAGATAACCAAGCGCTATGGTGAGCTGAATGCTCTGAAGAATTTTTGTGCAGAGTTTACAGAGGGCTTATATGGGATTCTTGGCCCAAACGGTGCTGGGAAGACCACACTGGTAAACATTATTGTAGGGTTGATAAGTCAAAACAGCGGGTCACTTTCATTAGATGGAGTCAATCTAGTTAAAGTCAAGCCTGGTTACCTGGAAAAAAACGGTTATCTTCCACAACAACCAGGCTATTATCAAAACTATACAGCAAAGGAGCTTCTTCACTATATCGCTGTCATTAAAGGTATCTCTAAATATAAAATCATATCCCGAATAGACGAGGTTATATCCACGGTGAATTATGTTGTATCGCAGAAAAGGTCTGATGGGTAAGCTGTTTAAAACACGTACTAGGTTTGGAGGTAATATGTATTCAAATCGAAATCCGACAATTTATGACAACCAATATGGTGACCCAAAGTGCTTATATGATTATAACCACGGTTTGAATAAGT